>CAZPJX010000183.1:0-4830 GCA_964586985.1 uncultured Gemmatimonas sp.
ACCCGGAAAGGAGGCCTGGATTGCCGAGTACAGCGTGGGCAAGCACTTCGAAGCCCGACTTGCTCACGTGCACGGCAACCTTTTCGCGTTCCTGAACATCGTCATCGGCTATCTGCTCTGGCGACTGCCGGTGCCCGCGGCCACGGGTCGATGGGTGTCAGGCCTCGCACTGGCCGGCCTGTTGATGCCGCTCGGCATCGTGGCCGAACTGGTGCTGGGCGCGCCACCCATCTTCGTGCTCGTCGGTGCTGTGGCCATGGTGGCGGCCGTTGCCTTGCTTGGCGTTGCGGTCACACGGATAGACCGCGTCACGCCGGCATCGTAGGGAGGCGGCTACCCAGCACGCACCCACGGAAGGAGCTTCGACATGGAAGAGACCCGATATGGTCTGCGGGTTGACCTGCAGGTCCCGTACGATGACGCGATTGCGCGCGCGACGGCCGCGCTCCAGCAAGAGGGCTTTGGCGTGCTGACGTCGATTGACGTCCAACAGACGCTGAAGAAAAAGCTCGACCGGGACTTTCGCCGCTACGTGATCCTCGGCGCCTGCAACCCCGTGCTTGCCGACCGCGCTCTTCACGCGGAGCTGGAGATTGGGCTCCTCCTGCCGTGCAATGTGGTGGTCTACGAGCGCGAACCCGAAACCTCAACGGTCGCGGCGATGGCGCCGCTTCCCGCCATGGGGCTCATCGGCAATCCTGACCTCGTCGCGGTCGCCAAGGAGGCGGATGCACGGCTGCGCGCCGCACTCGCCCGGCTGGAACGTGACACGTCGACGCCGACCGGAGCGGCGGGATGACGCAGGTGGGTACTCGAGGGTGGGTACGCGTCGCTGGCGCCGTTGCCGCGGCGTTCAGCGCGTTGGCCATCATCGCCGGCACGCGGGTGTTGACGGGCGTGGATAAGCCCGATTACGTCGTCCTACCCTGGCTCGTTCGGTACAACGTGGCTGCCGGTCTGGGTGGCGTTGCAGTTGGGGCAGGACTCTGGCTCATTCGGCCGTGGGCAGTCACCGGCGCGGCCGCGCTGGCCGCCATGCACGGCAGTGTGCTGGTCTCGCTCCTCGGTCGGTGGGTCGGCGGCTATCCTGTAGCCAACGACAGTTTCGTGGCGATGACGCTTCGGACAGTCGTGTGGTCAGTGGTAACGGTGATTGTGCGGCGCGCGACCAGGCCTCGGAAGTCGTAATGACGCCTCGGCTTCGTGAGCCACGCATCGAAGATGAAAGATGGCCGGACGCATCTGGCTCCTAAGGCGTTGCATGCCGTCGAGGTGGAGACCGACGCGATCCGTCGCGCTGACGGTCCGAGGCGCCGACGAAGACGATACCACGACGATTGTGAGACGGTGATAGTGGCCGCCGAACAGGTCGAAACGCGCAGGAGAACGTAAAGGAGCCACAGCCGCTGGCAGAGATCGTTGCGGGCAGAGGCTATCACCGCCACCACTCTAACGGTGAGCCTGACACGAGGCATGACAAATGGATAGTGCGACGGCGTTGACGCGCGTGTACCTGCATTTAAACGGGTATTTCACCGTTACGGAGTATCCGGTACTCGAGCTCATCGCGCGTGATGGCTATCGGGCGGCGACCGACATCGATATCCTCGCGTATCGTCTGCCCCGAGCGGGAGGCTTGATGCCCGCGCGCGGGGGGCGCGCCGCCATCGATGTTCAGGACTTTGTCCCGGATCCAGAACTAGGAGAGTTCGGACCCCACCCCGACTTGCTCATCGCCGAAGTGAAGGAAGGCACTGCGGAACTCAATCGCGGGGCGCGCACGCCGGCGGTGCTGACGGCGGTCCTCGGCCGCTTCGGCTGCGCACCGTCCAGCGAGGCCCCGCATGTCGTGGAGGCACTGCTTCGGAAGGGCGAGGCCACGGTGTCAACCGGTCTTCGTATACGGTTGCTCGCCTTCGGGTCGTCGATCCCGGAGAACGGCAGCGCCGGTGCCTACCGACGCATTTCACTCGGACATGTCATCGACGTCCTCGAGCGACATCTGCGTGAACACTGGGATCTCATCAGTCAGGCCCAGATTCACGACCCGGGCTTCGGGTTCCTCGCGACCCTGGAAAAGGCGCGGCGTGGTGGGTCGCGATGAAGTTCGGGGTCCTCGCGTTCGACTACGACGGGACGATCGCGCGTGACGGCGCTCTGGACCCGCATGTGCGGAAGGCAATCGCACACGCGAGGAGCCGCGGCGTCGTCACGATCCTGGTGACCGGGCGCATCCTTGCCGATCTGAAGCACGTCGCCGGCGACCTCGACTTCGTTGACGCCATTGTCGCCGAGAATGGTGGTCTCTTCACGATGGCCGGAGAACGGGGTGCGACGATGTTGGGCGATTCGCCGCCCGCGGCGTTCACCACGGAACTGCGCCGGCGCGGCGTGGACTTCCGCGTTGGGGCGTGCGTCGTGGAAGCTGACGCGCGCGCGGCGGACCAGCTACTGCTCGCGATCCGGACGCTGGAGTTGCCGCTCGTGCTCGTGTTCAATCGCGGGCGCGTCATGGTACTCCCCCGGGCCGTGACCAAGGCGACCGGCCTTCAGGCCGCGCTGCATGCCCTTCGATTGTCGCCACACAACGCGATCGCGATCGGAGATGCCGAGAACGACCACGAGTTACTCAGAGGCTGCGAGGTCGGTGTGGCGGTGGCATGGGGAAGCCCCGCCTTGCAGGCCATCGCCGATGACCGGATCGATGGCGTTGGTCCGGCAGATGTCGCCCGCTATATCGAGCACGTCATCACGAGTCGGACGCTCCCGAAGCCGCGATTCAGCCGACGACGGTTCGTGCTCGGCTATGGCGACGACGGCAAAGACGTCGAGGTCGAGCTGCGGCCGCGAAACGTGGCGATCATCGGGACGGATACAAGCGCCAAGCTCCAGATCGTAGACGTGCTCTGCGAGCAGGCCATTCTCCACAATTACTCGGTCCTGGTGATCGATACCGCCGGTGCGCACCGTTCGCTCGAGGCGCTGCCGGGTGTGATCATGCTGGGCGGTGACGATCCGCTGCCCGCACCCTGGCGTCCCGTCGAGGCACTGCGACACCCCGACGTGAACGTCATCCTCGATGTGTCGCGGGTGGTGAGCCGGGAGCGGCTCGAGTACGTGCGGGCGATACTCCCGGCAATCGCGCAGCTCAGGCGCCGCCATGGGATTCCTCATCGCGTCGTGCTCGAAGACGCGGACGAGGTGCTGAGCGGCCTGGACGTGGCTCAGTGTCTGGACCTGGAATTGGCCGGCCATGTGATCCTGGCCAATCAGCTCGCCGGCCTGCCTCCTGAGGTCGGCGATGCGGTGGACGCAATGCTGATCACGCGCGGCGTGAGCCACATTCAGAGCCCACCGTCCTGGCGCACCCCGCCCTCCACCGCCGAGTTCGATCTCTCCACGGGCGAGGCCGCGCTCTGGTCACGTGAGCAACCGACCGCCACGCCGCCCACGCGCATCAGGCTCACCGGTCGGAGGGTCGGAGTGCGTGAACCAGAGTTCCGCTATCCGGATGTCGCAGTCCCAGAGAGTCGCGCGTTCGTCGTCACGCGGCGGGGTACGCCGACCGGCATTCGCGCGCGTACGCCGCTGGAACTGGCGGGGGTGATCGAGACGGCCGATGCAGCGGCGCTGGAGGGCCACGTTCGTCGCGGCGACCTGTCGCGCTGGATCGGCGTTGCCATTGGGGACACGCGGCTCGCCTCCACCATCAGGCAATTGGAGGAGGCGCCGGAACAAAGAGACGACGACCTTCGGGCGGCACTGGTTCGGTCCATCCGCATGCGCTACGAATCAGCAGCTGATGGCGACAGTGCGATCGGCTGATTGCACGCGACCACCCCGCCAGAATGCGAGCCACTGTGGGCAGCTGGAGCGCCAAGGAAGGATCGGCAAGCCCGCTCGGCGTCTCCTGGGTCGAGGCGGAGAATGCCTACAACTTCGCGCTCTACTCCAAGGATGCGGAGCGAGTCACGCTGCTGCTGTACGCGGATGACCCGGCAACGCCGGTGCTGACGCATCCCTTCGACTATCTCCGGAACAAGTCCGGTCGAATTTGGCACTGCCGCATCTCCAAGGATGCGGCGAGAGGTGCGAAATATTACGGCTATCGAATCGAAGGGAGACCGACCCGTCCAGGACCGAACCGTTTCGATCCACAGAAGATCCTGCTGGATCCGTACGCGACAACCGTCCATTTCCCGTCTGCATTCGACAGGCAAGCCGCAATGCAGCCTGGCGATAACGAGGGGCGAGCGCCGCTCGCGTTCCTGCGCGCCTGCGAGTGCCAGTTCGACTGGCGAGGCGACCGCCACATCCGACACGAAGCCGACACGATTATCTACGAATTGCACGTCGGTGGATTCACGCGGAATCCGAACTCGAATGTGTCCGACGCCGCCCGAGGCAGATTCGCTGGTGTCATCGAGAAGATTCCGTACCTCAAAGAACTTGGGGTGACGGCCGTGGAGCTGATGCCGGTCTTTCAGCAGGATTCTGGTGAGGGAAGTTACTGGGGCTACATGCCGCTAAGCTTCTTCGCCCCACATCACGGCTATGCGAGGTCCGCCGCAGTCTGCGGTCAACTCGCCGAGTTCGCCGACATGGTGCGTGCGCTGCACGAGGCGGACATCGAAGTCATCCTCGACGTCGTGTACAACCACACGGCAGAAGGCGATCATCATGGGCCGGTATATAGCTTCAAAGGCATCGATAACGACACCTACTATCTGATGTTGGACGCGCCTGACGCCCCGTACGCGAACTTCTCCGGAACCGGTAATACCTTGAATAGTTCGGACCGGTGCGTCCGGAAGATGGTGCTCGACAGCT
>CAZPJX010000184.1:0-4801 GCA_964586985.1 uncultured Gemmatimonas sp.
CATCACCCCCACGCCGAAGATTGCCTGTCCAATTCCGCGCTCGTGCGGCGGGAAGGCTTCGAACAGTGTGGTCTGTGCCGTGGACAGCAGGGCACCACCGCCAAGGCCCTGCAGGACGCGCCAGAACACGAGTTCCCACAACGAGGTGGCTGCTCCGCAGAAGAAGGAGGCCACCACGAAGATCAGAATCGACCCGGTCAGATAGCGCTGTCGTCCGAAGTACGCGGAGAGCCAGCTCGACATCGGGATCACGATGACGTTGGCGATGATGTACGACGTGCTTACCCACGCGATCTCGTCCAGCGTCGCACCGAGCGTGCCCATCATATGCGGAATCGCGACATTCACGATGGACGTGTCCACGAGTTCCAGCACGGCCGCGAGCGTCACGGCAATGGCGATGAGATACTTGTTCCTGTACGGATCGTCGGCCACGGCCGGGGCAGCACCGGATGCACGTGGTGAGTGAGGCGGTGCCAGCGACGCGGGGGGCTCCAAGACTGTGGTGCTCACGCCTGGTTACCGCACCACCACGTGGACGAGCGTGGACATCCCAGGACGCAGCGGCCGGTCTCGGCCAAGGTCCGACGTGATACGGATCCGCACAGGCACGCGCTGCACGACCTTGGTGAAGTTGCCCGTGGCATTGTCCGGCGGCAGCAGCGCGAACTTCGCACCGGTGGCCGACGCAATGCTCTCCACTTCACCCTGCACGGACGCGCCATAGGCATCGATTTCGATGTCGACCTTCTGGCCGACCCGAACGCGGGCAAGCTGCGTTTCCTTCATGTTGGCTGTCACGAAGATGCCGGTGTCGGCGACGATGGACATCAGCGCCTGTCCGGGCTGGACGAGCTGACCCGGCTCCACCTGCTTGCGGGAGACAATGCCCGACAGCGGCGCCTCGATCTTGGTATACGACAACTGGAGTGCCGCCTGATCGCGCGCGGCCTGGGCAGCGGCGAGGCGCGCCTCGGCGAGTCGTACGCCTGCCTGGGCATTGGCGATTCCGCTGGTGGCGGCCGACATCTGCTGCTGCGTGGCCGTGAGGGTGGCGGTTGCGGCATCGTAGGCCGCCTGTGCGGCGTCGAGCTGCGCGGCACTGATGATCTGCTTGCCGGCCAGCTCCCGTGCGCGAGTGAGGTCGGCCTGCGTGCGCACGAGCTGTGCGCGGGCCGCATCGACCTGTGCAGCCCCCACATCACGCTGACTCGATGCGCTGCGTACCACGGTGCTGGCCTGTCCTTCAACACCACGCCCACCAGCCATGGCGCGAGCAGCCGCCAGATCGGCTTCGGCCTGCGCGAGCTTCACATCGAGCTCACGGGTGTCGAGTGTCACGAGCACGTGCCTGGCGTCGACATGGGCGTTGTCAGCAGCATCGACGGAGGCGACATATCCACCGACCTTGGCCACGACGGGAACGATCTGGCCATCGATCTGGGCATTGTCGGTCGACTCATGTGCGCGACCAAAGGACCAGCGTTGAAAGCCCCAGACGCCAACCCCGACAACGGCAGCGATGGGGAGGAGCAGACGAAGATTTGGACGAGGCATGGAATGGCTATGGAGTAGCGAAGGAATAGCTATGGATTGGCTTTGATTGACTCTGGAAACGGCCTTCGGAATCAGGGGAGCCGCTGTGCTTCACCCATGGCCTTCGCCAGGGACACCCGTGCGCCCTGGTAGGCGGCGAGTGCGTCGTTGCGCAGCGTGCGTGCCTGATTGAGCGACAGCATGGCCGTGATGACATCGGCATTGCCTGCGACACCGGCACGGAAGCGCTCCTGCGCTTGTGCCACCTCCTGTTCCGCAAAGCGCAGGCGCTCTCCTACGGCCTCCACCTGCTCGCGGGTGGCGCTCAGGTCGAGCAGTGCGGCTTGCACCTCGAGCGCACTCTGCGCGCGCAGATCACGCAGGCGTGCCTCGGTCTCACGCGCGGCTGCTACCTGTTCCTCTAGGCGGGATTCGCGCCGGAAGCCGTCGAAGACGCCGATCGAGAGCTGCAGGCCCCAGCTGTAGGTCGGGAGGAGACGTTCGAGATTCTTGCCAATGACGCCGTGATCCACCGTGAAGCCAAGTTGTGGGGCTCGCTCCCATCGGATCGCTCGGACAGCCTGCTGCAGGGAGAATTCCTGCGCCTTGAGCGCTTGCACGTCGGCGCGGGTGTCGAGGGCCGCGGTCAGCGCCTCGGCGGCCGAGGGAAGCGGGGCAGCCATCGGGAGTCCAGCCAGTGAGTCGGCAAGGGCAATGGGTGCGTCGGCGGGCAGGCCGGCCACCCGCTTGAGCTCGAGCAGGGTGCGATCGCGCTCATTGCGGGCAATGAGGATCTGGGCGCGGACGTTGGCCAGTTGCGACTGTGCCCGCGTGACATCGAGTGCGATGCCGGTGCCTACCTGCAGCTGATCGCGAGCAATACCCAACAGCTCGGCGGCCAGGGTGGAATCCGCCTGGCGAGCGCCCAGCTGGGCTTCCGCATGGGCCGCACGGATGTACACGGCTGCGGCCGCGGCCGCGGCGCCCTCCGCCTGGGCGTTCACCTCTGCGCCGGCCACCGATACAGCGGCCTGCGCGGCCCGCCATGTTCCCCATTTCCCGAGATCGAACAGGGGTGCCTGCACGCGGTATCGCAGGTCAATGGTGGGAACGGGTCCGAGGATCTCGCCATCGGGGCGCATCATTGGCGCGCCGGTCGCCGGGTTTACAAAGGAAAACCCAAAGGTGACGGTATTGAGTGTGTGTTCTGACTGAATGATGGCGCCAGCGACGTCAGGATAGAGGGCTCCTTTGCGCTGTTGTGCGCGAGCCTCTGCTTGATCGACGCGGGCTTTCGCGATCCCGATGGCGCCATTCTGTCGGGCGGCAAGCCGGGCGGCGTCGCCGAGGGTGATGCGGGCGAGCGTCGCCGGCGCGGAAGGTGCCTGCTGTGTCGGGGTTGTCTGTGCCCTGGCTGCCTGGGCAGAGAGACCGAAGCCCGCCGTCAGGAGCAGGAGGGCGGTGAAGGACCGGCGTGCGGCAGAGCCTGGGCATCCAGGAATGCGGTGGCCGGTGGGTGGCGGGAAGCCTTCGGGCATTGTGGGTGTTGGGTGAGCGCTCACGGTTTGAGCGCATGGAGGAAGAATTCGATCATTTCCTCGAAGACCTGGTCATCGGCGCCGAGCTGGGGGTGAGCGGCGCGGTTGTTGCACCAGGCGCTGTGGGAGACCCAGATCGAGGAGTACATGCGGGCGGCCACGTTGGGGTCGATAGGTCGAAACTCCCCACGGGCGGTGCCGCGCTCGATGATGTTGGCCATGAGGCGTCGACCTCTGGCAATGACCTCCTGGGCATAGAAGGCCATGAGGTCAGGGAAATGGACAAGTTCGTCGTGTACGAGGCGCTTGATCAGGCGCACGCGTTCCGTGCGATGGAACTCCCAGGTGAGGCGCGCGTGAAAACGGATGGCTGTCGCAGCGCTGTCGCCTTTCAGTGTCTCATATGTCGCTTCAGCTTCGGCAATTGCCTCAATGATCGTGCTTCGGACCATCTCCTGGAACAGCGCTTCCTTGTTCGGGAAATAGAGGTAAATGGTGCCCTTGGCGATTTGGGCGCGCTTGGCAATATCCTCGAGCCTGGTGCCCGCGAGGCCGTGTTCGGCGAACTCGTGGAACGCCGCGTCGAGAATCTGTTTGGGCCGCTCCTCCGGAACGCGTCGGCGCGTGGAGTGGGCGTCTGATTCGGTGGTCACTACGTCCTTGGGAGAAATTACTGACTGACTGGTCAGTCTTTCTACGAATCAATGGACGTTTGGTTTCGGACGCAAGGGGGGGATTACCCGGACTGTCCGAACACCATGGGCACCGCTGGTGCCTTACGACTCAGTCGCTGGCAGCCCACGCTCAGCGAAGGCTCGCCCGCCAGGCCAGATCCACAACCACCGGTTGATGCTCGGAGGGATAGCCGCTCAGGACCTGCGCGGCGACCGGTACCAGTGTGGGCGGCGTGAGCACATGGTCGATGCGCACGCGGTAGAAGCCGGCCCGCATGGTGTAGCCGAATCCCCAGCCGACTGCCGCGAAGGCATTGGTCAGGTCCCCCCAATCCCGCCGCAGGATGACGCTCTCGAAGGGGAGATTGAAGTCGCCAGCGACCACGTAGGCGCTGTCGGAGCGCCTGATGAACCGTGAAGCACGTTGTGAATCCGATGCCCGCACCACCAGCGAGGTGGTCAGGTGGCTGAGATCCATGCGCTGCCTGGCTGCTCCCAGCGCCGTGCGCGGGCTCTCAAGATGCACATTGTAGACGGGAAGAACGCCCCATGGGAACGCGATGTCGTAGCGCAGCACGTTCCCATAGCGTCCCACCGTCGCCGTTCCGGTTCGAACATTTGTCTTCAGCGTATCCACCCGTTGCAGCGGATGGCGGGACGCCAGACAAAATTGCGGGCTCACATGCAACCCGATGGGTGCAATGGCCCGCAGGCTGTCGGCGGTGACCGTCTTGCAGTCCTGCAGCAGCACCACATCGGCGCCCCAGAGCGCCATGTCCTGTCGCAGTCGCAGCGCGACCTCCGCCGAACGATCGGTGTTGTAGGTGACAACCCGCAGGGCCCGGTTCGCAACCGCTGGAGCGGGCCACGACGGCACCTCGAAACCGGCAACCATGAAGAATGCCATGCCGGCTCCAAGCACGGCCACGCCGACGGTGGCTACGCCGAGGAACAGGGATGCCGGCAGGAGTAGCACCCAGGGCGCGAGAATCCAGGCTCGTGGCGCGAAGGCCAGCAGCATACCGAATGGCGAGCCGTCGGCATCGAACCGCA
>CAZPJX010000185.1:0-4771 GCA_964586985.1 uncultured Gemmatimonas sp.
TCGGCACTGCGGGTGGCACCCAGACCACTGGTCCAGACCATAGGGAGGATTGCCGAGTGGCAAAGCTCAAGATCCGTCGCAACCCGACGCGGCGGTACGAAGCCGTGTACATCTTCGACAGCGCGCTCGAAGACACGGTGATTGCGGAAAAGCTGGAGAAGCTGCAGGCGCTGCTCAATCTCGCGGAGCCCGCAGAGATCGAGCACTGGGGCCGTCGTCAGCTCGCCTACAAGATTGGCCGTCACGAGAACGGGTACTACATCATCAGCCACTTCTCGACGGTTCCCGCGACGCTTCCAGAGTTCGAGCGCGCGCTCAAGCTCGAGGAAGGTGTGATTCGCTATCTGGTGACGCTCTACGAGCACGAGCTCGGCGCGCCCCAATTGAGCGATGAAGAGCTTGCTCTGCGCCGCCGCGCGAGCGATGACGACGACGACGACGAGGAATAGCCCATGCGCCGCCAGAGAAAGCCCTGCCCGATCACGGAAGCGGGGATCCGTTATGTGGACTACAAGGATGACCGCCTCCTCGCGCGCTTCATCACGGACTACGGCAAGATCCTGCCGAGCCGTCTGAGTGGTGTCGATGCCCGTCACCAGCGTCAGGTGTCAAAGGCGATCAAGAAGGCGCGTTACCTCGCGTTGCTCCCGTACGTGAAGGGGCAGACCGGCTGAGTATGAACGGAGCCGTCGCGCCGGATCTCGCCGCGACGGCTCCACAGGAGCGCGGATGGGGCTGGTTCGTGCTGGGGCTGGTGCTGATGGTCGCTGTGACCGCAGCTCCGGTCTGGCCGTCAGCGCTGTCGCTGTTTGCAGGGGCGGTGCGGTTGCTGCTCCCCATTGAGGAGTTCGCCCTGCTCGTGCTGGTGGCCATCGCCGCCTGTGCGACCGTAGGGTGGTGGTCCGGTGGGCGGCTGTTCCTCGCGGTGCTCTGGGTGGGTGCTGCGGCGTACGTACTGTGGCGTGCGCCTCTGCCGCTCAGCGGATACGGAGCGTTTCTGCGTGGTTGGGCGGTGTTGCTGGGGGCTGCCTTTGGCCTTGTCTGTCTGGCGTCCCCCGCACGTCCGCTTCTTGGACGGGCTTTGGGCGCCGTGGCGTTGGCAGGGGTCATTGCCGTAACCGGATTCTCGGCGCGGTCGATGGGCTCTACTGATACCTTTGACGCCCCGGCGCAGATGTTCTCACGGGAATATCAGCACCGGCTCGGGGAATCGATCGAGGGCTGGCGTGCCCGATCGTCGTCGGAGGCCTGGCGTCGCTTTTCGCGCCGTTTCCCGGGGGCGGCTGAGCAGGGCACTCGCGTGCAGGCCGTGCTGGCAGCCCTGGTGGGGCCTTCGCCGGACCCTGCTGCGGTCGGTGGTGTGCAGTCCGGTCCCCTCGTGGGTTTGGTACCTGCACTGCTTGCGCTGGAATCATTGCTCGCGCTGGCACTGGGCTGGGCGGCTTATCATCGGCTTGCCCGAGCGCGGATCGGTCCACCGATCGCAGCGCTGAGGGACCTGCGCTTCAACGATCAGTGGGTGTGGGGGTTGGTGGTAGGTGTGACGCTGCTCATGCTGCCAACGCTGGCGGAGTGGCGGTTGGCTGGTCTGAATCTCGTCTGCTTTTTCGGAATGCTGTACGCCCTCAGGGGCGCTGGCGTCCTGACATGGTGGATTCCCGATAGGGTGGCGTTGTGGCTCCTGCTCGGGTTGCTGTTGCTGGTTCCGATCCTGGGGCCGGTGTGGGTGCTGAGCATGATGCTCATGGTGACCTTCACCCTCGGGCTCGGGGATACGTGGCGGGATTTTCGGGCGGGAGCATCGCCCAATCGGCCACGGTCGTCCTGAGTCGGCCCTTCAGGTTATTCTTCGCGTTCTCTTTCACCGGTTCGACCCGGAGTTCCCATGGAAGTCATTCTCCGCAACGCCGTCGACAAGCTCGGACATCCTGGTGACATCGTCTCCGTGTCGCCGGGTTATGCCCGCAATTTCCTGATCCCGCGCGGCTTCGCGTACGAAGCCACGGCAGGCAACCGCAAGCGTATCGCGGCCGAGAAGAGCCGCCTCGAAGCGGCCGAAAACGAGCGCATTGCCGCCGCGCAGACCATTGCCGACAAGCTGGCCGAAGTTTCGGTCACCTTCGCCGCCCGCGTGGGCGACGAGGGCAAGCTGTTCGGTTCGGTCACCACGGCTGATATCGCCCAGCAGCTCGAAGTGCAGGGCTTCAAGGTCGAGAAGCGCCAGATCGAACTCAATGAGCCCATCAAAGCGCTCGGTGTCTATCGCGTGGGTATCCGACTGCACGCGGATGTGCACCCCGAGATCAAGGTGTGGGTGATCAAGCAGTAATCGGGACCACCGAAGGCCTGACGAGGGGAGTCCAGAATCCGGACTCCCCTCGTTTTTTATCCACTTCCGGCCCACCTGCGGTCCCCCCCTGTCCGAGACGGGGCCGGTACCGCAACCTTCACGGAGGTCATCGGGTACCGATCCCGAAGGCTTCATCGCCCTCCCCAGCTTCCCACATCGAATTCATGGCTGAACGCGCACCAAGCCCCGGAGAACCCATCGCCTTGCGCGCCGCCGCCCTGGCGAGCGATCTGAAGGCCACGGACATCGTGGTACTGGATCTCCGGGGCGTGACCGATATGACGGACTTCTTTGTTATCGCCTCCGGGACCTCCGACACCCATGTCCGGGCTATCGCCGAACACGTCCAGGCAGGGTTGAAGGCCACAGGGGTGTCAACCACCATGACGGAGGGACTCACACAGGGGCGGTGGGCATTGCTCGATTACGCCGACTGTGTGGTGCATGTCTTCCACCCGACGTTGCGTCAGTACTACCAGCTCGAGCGGCTTTGGGGCGATGCAACGCCGGTACCTTTGGACAGGGAAATCACGCAGGGAGTCCGGTAATCATGCGGTTGGCGCAACGATGGATCCGATTGAAGGCCTCAGGGGCGAAAGTGGCCACTCGCGTGGGCCTGTGTGCCATCGCCGCGGCGATGGCCGTGACATCGTTGGCGGCACCAGCCGGAGCCCAGGGCTATTTCGGACAGAATCAGGTGCAGTACGATCGTCTGCGCTGGCGCGTGATCGAAACGGAGCACTTCCTCGTTCACTACTATCCCGAGATCTCCGATGTCGCGCCCGATGCGGCGCGCATGGCCGAACGGGCGTACGCCCGTCTCTCGCTCCTGACATCGCACCAGTTCCGGGAGAAGAAGCCGATTCTCATTTTCGGCTCATCGGGAGATTTTGCGCAGAGCAACGTCTTCGGCGATCTGGGAGAAGGCACCGGCGGTGTGACGGATCCACTGCGTCAGCGCATGGCGCAGTTCTTTTCCGGTGACTGGGCAAGCTTTGAGCACGTCCTGACGCACGAAATGGTGCACGTGTTCACGTTCGACATCTTTTCGCGTGGACGGGCGGGCGCGGGATTGCAGAACCTTGCGATGGTGAATCCACCGCTCTGGTTCATGGAAGGCCTGGCGGAGTATCTGTCCATTGGGCCGAAGCACCCATGGACGGACGCCTGGGTCCGCGATGCCGTGATCAACAATGCGCTCCCCAGCATCCAGCAGATGACCGAGCGCCCGGATCGATACTTTCCGTATCGCTACGGTCTCGGGCTCTGGCAGTACGTTGGTGCCCGATGGGGCGATGAAGCGATCGGCGAGATCATGAATGCCGTGCCAAGTCTCGGGATTGAGCGCGCGTTCCGTCGGGAGTTGGGCATCTCGCTCGATGAGCTGAGTGCCGAGTGGAAGCAGGCCATGCAGGCCAAGTACATGCCGATGGTGGCCACGCTGGACCGTCCGCGCAGTTTCGCAGAGCCACTGCTCTCGCAGAACCGGACGGGCGGCATCGCCAACATGTTCGTCGCCCCGGCGCTCTCGAATGACGGCAAGTACATCACGTATATCGGCTATGGCAGTCTGTTGCGCGGGGAAGTCTTCCCCGAGCTCTACCTCGCCGATGCGACGACGGGCAAGCGCATTACGCGCCTGGTGAAAACCACAACCAATCCCGACTTCGAACAGCTGCGGTTCATCTACTCGCAGCCTTCGTTCTCGCAGGACGGGCAGATGCTGGCCTTCACCGGGCAGCGCGGCGGCCGCGATGTGCTGTACATCATGGACATGCGCAGTCGCAAGATCATCCAGCGCATCGATCTGGAGCTCGACCAGATCCTGAGTCCGAGTTTCTCGCCCGATGGCCGGAAGGTGGTCTTCAGCGGCATGCGGCACGGCAACAGCGACCTCTATGTCGTGTCGCTAGACGCCCCGGGGTATTCGCAGCTCATGAAGGATCCCTATGGCGATCTGATGCCGCAGTGGTCTCCTGATGGGAAGACGATTGCGTTCATCAGTGATCGTGGCCCCGACTCGGATATGGCGATTCTGAAAATCGGTGCGTGGAAGGTGGTGCTGTTCGACGTCGAGTCGCAGCAGATGACCATTCTCCCGAACCAGGGTGGGCGCGCGACGAATCCGCAGTGGGCCCCTGACGGCAAATCGATTGCCTATGTGACCGACCGAACCGGAATCGCCAATATCTTCCTCTACGATCTGGTGGCGAAGGAGCACTTCCAGCTCACCAATGTCGTGGGAGCCGTGACGGCTGTGGCGGAACAGTCTCCGTCCATCACCTGGGCGCGCGGCGCCGACATCCTCGCCTTCGTGTATTACGAGAAGACCGACCACGCGATCTGGAAGATCCAGAATCCGCGTGCGCTGAAGAAGGCACCCTTCCGCGATGCGGCCGTGGTGGCGCAGGGCAACGGAGC
>CAZPJX010000186.1:0-3584 GCA_964586985.1 uncultured Gemmatimonas sp.
GCGGGGGAGAGGCAGGACTAGGTTTCGATATGACTACGCTACAGGATTTCTCTCTTGATCGGATCGATGGCAGGGTCTGGCCGCTTGCCGACCTCGCCGGACAGGTGGTGCTGATCGTCAATGTCGCCAGCGAGTGTGGTTTCACGCCGCAGTATGCAGGTCTCGAGGAACTCTGGCGGCGTTATCGGGATCGTGGGCTCGTGGTGATTGGCTGTCCGTGCAATCAGTTTGGCGGGCAGGAGCCTGGAGCGGAGTCGGCTATTGTGGAGTATTGCTCGCGAACGTATGACGTCACCTTCCCGATGACGTCCAAACTGGACGTGAATGGAGACCGCGCCCATCCGCTTTGGCAGTGGCTGAAGCAGGAGAAGCCCGGCCTGCTTGGTACGACGGCGGTGAAGTGGAACTTCACGAAGTTCCTGGTCGGACGTGATGGCAGGGTTCTTGAACGATTCGCGTCTACCGTCGCTCCAGAGGAGCTCGAGGGGTCGATCACGCGCGCGCTATAGGGTATCTTTCGCTCATGTCGACCGATTGGAATCGGCGCGATTTCCTCGCGCGTCTGGGGTCGTTCGCCGGAGCTGCGGCGTTGGGGAGTGGGCTAGGGGCGATCCTTCCCTCGACCGCGGTGGCGGCGCCGCGCCGGTTTGCCTTCACCTTCGCGCGGCTTCGGTACGATTCTGGCGATTGGGACTACAACCCAAAGGTCTGCGCCAATCTGCTGGATGCGGTGGTGCAGTACACGGATATTCCGGTCGACCAGCAGGAGGTCGTCATCACGGCCGACTCCGCGGAACTATCGGCGTTTCCGTTCCTGTTCATGACGGGGCACAAGCTCGTGCGCTTCAGTGATGCCGAGCGCAAGGGATTGGTGCGTTACGTGGAGAACGGGGGACTGCTGTTCAGTGACGACTGCAACCACGACGTGAATGGTCTGTACGCGAAGACCTTCGAAGCCGAGATGGTCAAGGCCTTCGGGCCCAATGCCATGCCGAAGATCGGGCGCACGCATCCCTTGTATTCGAGTTTCTTCGAGTTCCCCGATGGGCCGCCCCGCACCTCACATGAACTGAATGGCTGGGGGGACAACGTCGTGCACGACTATCTGCGAGCGGTGGAGCGTGGAGGCCGCTTGGGGGTGCTCTATTCCAACAAGGACTACGGCTGCGAGTGGGACTACGACTGGAAGAACAAGCGCTTCCGTCGACGCGACAATACCCGCTTCGGAGTCAATATCGTTGTGTACGCGATGACGTGATGGTGATAACCCGATGATGAGAGCACCTCGGTTAGAATATGATGCAAACACGAACGGGGGCGCGAATGCATCGCGCCCCCGTTTGCGTATCCGGTCCGCACATATGACTCAATCGAACGCGGCACCGACGTTGATCTTGCGAATCAGCATCCACGGTGACCCGTGGGAGATGCTGTTGGTCTGCGTGGGCTGCCCCTTGGCGTCGCCACCGGTCCCGTGCATCTGCCACTCCTTCGGGCCGGTGATGCCATCGAGATTGGCCCAGAAGTCGGTGGTGATGGCATTGTAGGTCACGTCGGTGACCTGGCGGGTGATCTTGCCGTTCTTGATCTCCCAGAAGATGTGACCGCCGAACTGACCGTTGTAGCGCTGCTGGTCGATGGAGTAGCTGCCACGGCCGTCGATCATGACGCCATCCTTGACGTCGGCAATGAGCTGATCGCGGGTGGGCGAGTTTTCCGGCCCGGGTTCCACCTGGACATTGGGCATGCGGAGGAACGGGTAGTCGCGCCAGGTGCTTCCGAAGGTGCAGCCGCGGCTCTCCTTCTCCCCCATGAAGTGGGCCGTCTCACGATTGGTCTGCAGGCCGACCAGAACCCCATCGCGGATGAGCGGCCACTTCTGGGTCTTCACGCCGTCGTCGTCGAAACCGACGGTGCCGAGGCCGGCGCTGGTCTTGTCGCAGGTGACGTTGAAATGCTTTGAGCCGTACTTGAGCTTGCCCACATCGGAAATCTTCACGAAGCTCGTGCCCGCGTAGTTGGCTTCGTATCCGACGATGCGATCAAGTTCTGTTGGATGGCCAACGATCTCGTGAATCGTGAGCATCGCGTGCGACGGCGAGAGAATGAGGTCCTTGAGCCCGCTCGACCCCAGGGGTTTCGCGGTGCACATCTCCACGGCGTCTGTCGCCACCTGCTCGGCCTGCGCCAGGAAGTCCGTCTTCTCGGCGAACTCCCATCCCCCGGTGCCGCCAACGCCCGCATAATTTCGCGTACGGGTCACGTCGCCCACGCGTGCCGTCACCGAGAACGTGGGCGATGTTGTGAACAGTTCCTGCTCGATATACGAGCCTTCACTGCTGGCGAAGTAGCGCCACTCGTAGGCATGGCTGCAGCCGACGTTTACGGCCGTCACCCCCTTCACCGTGGCCGCCTTGTCGGCGATGGCCTGTGCCCACGCCTGCTTGTCGGTCTGCGATACCGATGTCGGATGCTTGAGCATCGGCGTGATGTAATGCTCCTGATACGGCGTGACCGGCGCCAGCTTCATGTCGGCCTTCTTGGCGATGGCGCTGGCCTTGGCGACTTCGACGGCCACACGCGTGACGCGACGCAGCTCGTCTTCGGTGAGGATGGGGCTCGAGGCAAAGCCCCAGACTCCGCTGTGGATCACCCGGACGCCAAAGCCGCCAGCCTGGCGGTCTGCGTCGGAGGGAATGCCCTGCACGCGACGGCCACCGCCGCGGCCACCAGGCCCGAAGCCACCACCGAATCCACCGCCTGCGCCTCCGCGGCCACCTGCACCGCCGGGCGCCGCACCGGGCCGGAGATTCACACTGGCACCGGGCAGCGTGGAGTTCATGGTGAAGCGCACATCGGTGTAGCTGCAGCCGGCGAGCTTGCCCTCTGCCAGCACGATATCGGCAAGTCCCTTGAAGCGGGTCTCGAGGGGGCGGCCCTGCGGAGAGTCAGCGAGCATCTGGCCGAACAGATCACGCGAGTACAGCGTGAGTGCGGCACCGGCTCCGAACTTCTTCAGAAAATCACGACGGGAAGAGCTCATGGTATGGTCCTGTCGAAGGTCGGCGGTCAGACCGCGGGAGAAACGGAGGTCATGTAGAACTCTTCGATGCGCACGGGCGGTACGAGCGCCGCGTTGCCGCTATCGAAGGATTCGCCGAGCAGCATCGGCACGGGCTTGCCTACGAGCGTGAGATTGTTGTAGCCGACCAGCGGGGACATGTTCCAGCGGAAGTTCTGCACGGGCCCGACGATCTCGCCGTTCTCGATGAGGAACAGGCCATCGCGCGTCATTCCCGTGTTCAGCAGGGGCTGATCCTGCGACGGTACACCGCGGATGTACCAGAACGATGTGACCAGCAGTCCACGACGGGTCTGCTTGATCATGTCTTCGATGGACAATCCGCTGCCTTCCTGCACGAGGCTCTGGTTGGTGGACGCCCGCGCGCCGGCACCGAGCGAACGGAGCACACCATTCTCCACCCAGGTGACCGGAGCGGCCGGCTTGTTGTCGGGCCCGATGGTGGATTGGCGCAGCACCTGATTGCCGATGTCGCTCTTGAGCGTGAAGAGATCGCTGAAGA
>CAZPJX010000186.1:3684-4766 GCA_964586985.1 uncultured Gemmatimonas sp.
CCGGGCTCGAGGGCCTTGGCGTTCCGGCTACGCCTGGCCTTGTCGGCGGCACGTTCGGTGAGCGCCTTCACATCAATCATGCTGAAGTCCTTCACGCCACTGATCGCTGCAAAGCCCGACCCGCTGCCGTCCGCCATGCGGCAGGTCAGCACGAAGCCCAGATCCGCCGAGCGATAGTAGGCGAAGAGCCCCTTCGAGTTCGCCGTCGCATTGGCGATATCGTTCTTGGGCATGTAGCCGGCACCCACCACGCCCCTGGCTGTGGCGATGTCGATGCTCTCCTTGACCATGCGGCCGCGCTCCGCGGGGCCGACGCGCACCATGTTCGGCAGCGCCGAATCGACGGGGATGTACTCTTGCGCACCGAGCAGCTCGGGGAGGTTCTGCGAATCCTGCGCCGCCTGGGCTTCCTTGACAGCCTCCGCGACCATGGCTTTCAGCCCGGCGTCGGACGTGTCTCGCGTGCTCGACGTACCCACCTTCTGCCCGACGCGAACGGTGACGTTCACGTTGAGGTCGAACTGTACGAGGTTGGTGGTGATGGACGAGTTCGCCCATCGAGTGCCGGAACGTTCGCCGCCGGTGAACTGCACTTCGACGGCGTCGGTTTTTGCCATGTCGATCACCTTGTCGGTGATGGCCTTGACCTGTTCGCGTGTGTACATGCGCGGGGAATGAGGGAGTGCGGGGACGGGATGGGCAAATTCAGGGGAGACCCCTCCGCCTACGTAGCCACCATTCCCCGCCAAATGCGAGGGCCAGCGGTACGATCCACCACGCGGATCGCATGGGGTGCCAGGGGGCTGGTTGGCGGCGCTCGCCAAGGGCGGTGGTGATCAGGCGAGGCAGGGAGTCGAGGTGGGTGGACGACAGGATGCGACCTCCCGTGCGGCGGACCACCATCTCCAACTGCTCGATCGGGGTATCCGGCAGTCCCAGACCAACGCGCAGCGGGGCACGGGCGGTGTCGGAACCGGTGGAGGCTTGGACAATTGCCGGCTCGGCAGGGCCAGGGCTGGATGACCAGATGACTCGCCACGCACCGGGAACGATTGTAGGGAGCAGGGAGACGGGCTGCCGGT
>CAZPJX010000187.1:0-4743 GCA_964586985.1 uncultured Gemmatimonas sp.
CAAGGTGTTGATGCTCTCCATCGATGCGTTGTTGCTGGCCGGCGTCGTAATTGGGGCGGCCTTTGTGAAGACGCCGACGATCGCGTATCTGGCGGAGGGGCTCTCCCTGTCACCGGCAGTGAGTACCGGCATTCTTTACGCCGCAGCCGCACTGATCGCGGTTCCGTTCCTCATCGGAATCGTTCGGGTCTCGGCGGCATTCGCGTCGCTGCTGGCGCACCGAGCTCTTCCGCTCTCCGGAAGCAACCGCCTCGACTATGCTGAGGCGCCCCGGCAGGTGCTCATGGCCACGTTGCAATTGGCCCTGGTGACCGTGAGTGGTCTGCTCGTGGTGATGGTGACGGGACCATTTGTGCCCCTGGGGCGTGGAGCCATCGTACTGGCGCTCGTCATCGGCTGGCTCGGCGTGGTGTTCTGGCGCCGGACGGCCGATCTGCACGGCCACACGATGGCGGGTGCGGAAGTCCTCCTCGCCGCCCTCGCCAAGAACATGGCGGCACCGTCCACCATGGAGACGCCTGAGCCTGCTCCCGTGGTCATACGGGATCTGACCGTGGCCCATCGCGTGTTGCCGGGACTCGGTGACCCCGTTCCCATGCACCTGTCGGCCGCTAGTCCGGCCATTGGACGGTCGTTGCGGGAACTGCAGTTGCGGGCGGAGACCGGCGCCGTGGTGCTCGCGATCACCCGCGGAACAGAACAGGTGGTTCTGCCGGTAGGGAGTGAGCGGTTGCGGGTCGGAGACGTGCTGGCCCTTGCCGGAACGAGCGACGCGATTGAGGCGGCGCGGACGATCCTGCTTGGCGATCCATCGACGGAGTGACAAAACGGTCACGAGGTGGCCGCGGCGAGAATTCTCACGAGGTGCCAACCGACGCGAGAGAGAACTGCCCCGGGGCCAGTCGGTCGACGGACTGAATTCAACCCTCTTGCGTGGGAAATGAGATGATGTAATATGCAACCATATGGTTGCATATACGAAATTGAGTGAAGCCGAAACCGACCGGGTGTTTCGTGCGCTTGCCGATGCTACCCGACGGGACATTGTCTCGCGGCTCCTGGCCGAAGAGACGGCCTCGGTCTCAGCGCTGGCCTCTCGGTACGACATGTCGTTTGCCGCCGTGCAGAAGCACGTCGCCGTGCTGGAAGAAGCCGGCTTGGTGACCAAACATCCCCGCGGACGAGAGCGCCTGGTGCGGGCCAATCCAGAGCGCCTCGCGCAGGCCAGGACTCTGCTGCTGCAACTGGAGCAGCGCTGGATGTCCCGATTCGGCCAGCTCGACGCCATTCTCTCCGAACCCCGCCCACCCAAGGAGTAGCGATGCCGATCACCGAAGTCGTGTCGAATGCGCTGGACTTGACCCTCACCGTCGTCGCGGACTATCCCGTACCACTGGAGCGACTCTGGGACGCCTACGTGGATCCGCGTCAGCTCGAGCGGTTCTGGGGGCCCGAGCAGTGGCCGGCGACCTTCACGCGCCACGACATGGCAGTGGGCGGGCAGTCGCACTATTCCATGCTGGGTCCTGACGGCACGCGCGTGTACGGATGGTTCCGATTCCTCGCGATCGAGCCCCTGCGGCGTATCGAGGTGGAAGACGGATTCGGGACCGCCGATGGCGTACCAGACGCCTCCATGCCGACGATGCACATGGCCTTCACGTTCGAAGCCACGGCAGAGGGCTCACGTTTCCGCAGTGTCACCACGTTTCCGAGCGTGGACGCCATGGAGCAACTGGTACAGATGGGAATGATGGAAGGTATGAAGTCGGCCTTGGGGCAGATTGATGGCGTGCTTGCCGATCTCACCTCCTTCGCCGCGATGCGCATCACGGAAGCGCAACTGCTCAATGACACGCAGGTACGGGTGAGCCGGGTCATCCGTGGCACGGTGGAGCAGGTGTGGCGCGCGCATCATGACCCCGCGCTGCTCAAGCGGTGGCTCACGGGACCGGATGGTTGGATCATGCCCGTGTGCGTGGTGGCGAACAGCGTCGGTCAGCGCTTCCGCTACGAGTGGGAGCATGCCGATGGTACACAACGCTTCGGATTCGAGGGGGCGTTGCTGGAGTTCGACCCACCGTATCGAGCAGTGACCACGGAGCGGATGATTGGCAGCGATGGACCGGAGACTCATAACGAGTTGACACTGACATCGATGCAGGGCGGTACCTTGCTCAGTCTCGTGATCACCTATCCAACGCAGGAGCTGCGTGACGTGATTCTGGGAACGGGCATGACGAGTGGCATGGAAGCCAGCTATGCGCGCCTCGAACGTGATCTTCTGACGACGTAAGCCTGCCGCTGCCGAGAACGCCCGAGGCGACCCAAGGCCGCGGGGCCCCGGGCGTTCAGCGTCGCTCCGTTTGCGGGTTCACCGGTGAGGGAGCCGGCGCCGCGGTCATCGCGACTGAGTCCCGCCGAAGTGCCGAGGATTCCTCGCTCATGCCTCGGCGATCGGCGAAGGCCGCCCGGTCGCCGATGGCGGTGCGTGTCAGCACATGCGACGCACCCAGGCGTTCCACCGCGATGGCGTAGGCCTGCTCCAACGCCCTGCGCGCCGGCAGCAGTTCGCGGCGGGCTTCGTACCATCGCGACAACTCGGTGTACACGGCGATCGCTGGCAGGGTCTGCGCCGCACCCATGCTGTCCAGCAATGCGCGCGATCTCGTGAGGAGTTGCCCGGCGTCCTCAAGGTGTCCGCTTCGCCTGGCAATCGCCGCTCGGAGGCGAAGGGCGTTCACTAGTTCGACATAGTTGCGTGGGGCGATGGACTCCTGCACGACGAGGGCGGAATCCACTAGCACCCGGGCGGCCTCGAGGCTGTCCAGATGAATCAGCTCGTCACCCAACCGTTGCTGGAAGATGGCTGTCAGTGAGTGCGTCGGCCCATAGGTCTCTTCCAACGCTCGAAGTCCGTCACGCTTCAGTGCCGCGGCACGGACACGATCGCCTCGGCGACCGAGCGCCGTTCCCCAATTGAGCAGCACGAATGCGAGCTCGCCCCGCGCCCGTGCGGAATCCCGGCGAAAGCTGGCTACTGCACGGCCGAATGCCGCGTCCGTCGCCGCAACATCAGGCCCTGTCATGAGCGTCGTGGCCAGGGCACTCTGGAGTATCCCGAGGAGCGGCCAGCGCGGTAATGCGCGCCTGAGCTCCAGGCTTTCGGCCTCTCGGAGCATGCTGGCTCCTTCCTCGCGTCGCTGCAGGCCCACGCCCAGGACCTGCCCCAGCGATACGAGAACGTCGATCACTTCCGTGTCTGGTGGGGCAGGAAGGCGCCGATACCGGGCGAGTGCATCCTCGAGTGGTCGGAGCGCCAGATCGGAGCGACCGATTTCCTGCTGCATCAGCGCCCCGAAATGAACATCGCGGGCCACCTCGAGTGAGTTGTCGCCCAGCGTCTGCCGGTGCAGGATCTGTGCGGAGTCGAGAAGACGAATCGCCACGTCGAACTTGCCGAACACCCGAAAGGCATTCCCGAGGGTCCAGTACATATCAGCGCGCACGCGCGGCTCGCCCGCGAGGTCCCGTTCCACACGTGCCAGCGTGGAATCCAGCACCTCGGAGAGCATCACGTCGCTGCGACCGCTGCGCAGGGTGCTGTAGTGTGAAGGATCGGCTGCGCCCACGACCGCCCGAAGGTACTCGGACATGCGCGTGGCACGACGAGACTCCTCACGCGCCACGCTGGCAGCATGCACCGAGAAGATCGTTCCGCTCACCAGGGCCAAGACGGCGATGCACGCTGCGGTGACCGCTGCACGCTGACGACGGACGAACGCACGTACACGGTAGCCCAGTGTGTCGGGCCGTGCCTGCACCGGTTGCCCCTTGAGGTAGCGCTGCAGATCCTGAGCAAGCGCCGCTACGCTGGGGTATCGACGCTCCGGCTCCCTTCGCAGGGCCATGAGCACGATGGCATCGAGATCACCGGTCAGCTGTGCCTGTAGTCGTCGCGCCGAATCGACACCGCGCTCCCGTGCCCCAACATCATCGACCGCATCACTGGGCGTACGAGGGGCCTGCGTATCGAGCATGGAGAGGACTTCTCCGACGGAGCGGCCGGCGATGTCATACGGCGTTGCTCCGGTGAGCAAGCGATAGAGCACCACCCCCAGCGAGTACACGTCGGTCGCCGTGGTGACCTCCTCGCCCCGCACCTGCTCGGGACTCGCATAGCCCGTGGTGAGCGGAGCAAGCCCATCGCGTGTGGCTTCTGGTGCGGACGATGGATCGGTGGACGGCTCCGGCACGAGGAGCTTGGCAACCCCAAAATCCAGCACCTTCACGATCCCGTCTGCAGTCACCAGCACGTTGCTGGGTTTGATGTCGCGGTGCACCACGAGCTTGCTGTGCGCGAACTGGATGGCTTCGCACACCTGCCGAAAGAGATCGATACGCTGGGTCAGTGAGAGACGGCGAGTATTGCACCAGACGTCGATTGGTGTCCCTGGTACGTACTCCATCACGAGGTAGGGGATACCATCCTCGGTGGTGCCGCCGTCGTACAGCGCTGCGATGTGCGGATGGGAGAGCCCCGCGAGAATCTGCCGTTCGCGCTTGAAGCGCCAATGGGCTTCGGGGCGGTCGAAACCTACGCCGAGGCTCTTGATCGCGACCCGCTGCACGAACTGCTGATCGGCCCGGGTTCCCTCGTAGACCACGCCCATCCCACCGCGGCCGATTTCCGCGGTGACCTGATAGGCGCCGAGGGTGCGACCCAAGAGAGCCGGTCGGTGG
>CAZPJX010000188.1:0-4730 GCA_964586985.1 uncultured Gemmatimonas sp.
CGCGCTCCAGTTGACCAGCCACCCGATACAGTAACGCCTCGTCACCGAATCGCCCCACGATCTGAGTACCGATTGGCAGCCCCGTTGCATTCCAGAACAACGGTACGGACATCGCGGGTTGACCAGTGACGTTGAACAGCGGCGTAAAGGGGATGAATCCGTAGACCTTGTCGACGATGTCATCCAGCATCCCGCCTGCCCGCAACGCGCCGCCCCAGCCGAGTCGACCGATGGCCGTCAACGCCGCACGTTCCAGTGCGCTCGGTTGCAGTGCGCCAATAATGAACGGTGGTGTGGCCACCGTCGGTGTCACCAGCAGATCGTACTGTTCGTGGAATCGCCCGGTGATACGCCCTGCCATTTGCAGAAGCCGCGCTGCACTCGCGTAGTCGCTTGCGCTGAGCGAGCGGCCAACAAGACCGAGGGCCCATGTCGAGACTTCGACATCCTCCATTCGCGGGCGGCGTCCGATCTGTTGCCCAAGCCATTCGATGTCGGCTCGGCATTCACCGGCAACGATGGTCAGAAACGCACGGGCCAATGCCTGGCCGTCCACCGCCGGAGCCGCGTGTTCAACGTGATGACCGAGGGATAACAGCAGCGTGGCCGCATCGTCGAGTGCTGCGAGACAGTCGGGGTGAACGTCCTTCCCAAAGAAGGGGGTGCTGGTCACGGCGATGCGCAGCGGTGCCGGGTCACGCTGTGCTTCGTCGAGGTAGGGCCGATCCTGGCGCGGGCAGGCCACTGGTGTGCCAGGATCCTCACCGGCCGTGGCATCGAGCATCGCCGCAGAATCACGGACGCTGATGGTGAGCACGTGTTCCTGCACGAACCCACGCCAGGCGTCGCCGAAGACCGGCCCAGTGGGCATGCGACCGCGACTGGGCTTGAGGCCAAACACCCCGGTGCACGACGCCGGGATGCGGAGGGAGCCACCACCGTCGCCACCATGGCCAATCGGGACGATACGCGCGGCGACCGCTGCCCCAGAACCACCACTCGATCCTCCTGTGGTTCTCGTGGGATCCCATGGGTTGCGCGCCGGACCGAGCGCTTCGCTCTCGGTAAACGGGGTCAGGCCGAATTCCGGGGTGTTGGACTTGCCGATGAATACCGCGCCCGCCCGCTTGTAGCGGGTGACGAGTTCGCTATCCGCGGATGCGACGATCGTTCCGAGGCGTCGGTTGCCGAAACTGGTGGGGACTCCGCCGATGGTGGTCAGCAGGTCCTTGATGACCATCGGGACACCGAGGAATGGCGCGTGGTGGTGCGCCGGTGTTTCACATGCGCGTGCCGCTTCCCGGGCCATCTCCCGCGCCATGTCGTCGAGTGGGCGAACAACGGCGTTGAGGGCGGGATTGCGCGCGGCGAGGCGCGCCAATGCCGCGTCGGCGAGTTCTGTGCAGGAGATTTCTCTCCGGCGCACAAGCTCGGCCATGGCCAGGCCGTCAAGTGCGTCATACTCGGGCATCGGAAGCGTCATGCGATATCTTGACCGTCTACTCGGGGGGCGTGTGGGGGGCTGGTCTGAGCAGCCGGTGTATGGGCAGGCGAAAGGCCGAAACGTTTTCCGAGCGTGAGTCGCCGCCTGGCGAACATGTCGTAGACCGCGTCACGGAGGCGACGTGGCAGGAGGGAGGCTGAGAAGGCCAGAATCTTCCAGGCTCCGCCCATATACCGTAAGGCCGCGAGCACCGCATCGCTTCGAACGAGGATCGTGGAATTATCCACGCGAGTTCCCGTCACCCAGACAATGGAATCGATCGTGGCGAGTTCGGGGCGTGCCGCACGGAGTCGCTCGCCCACAGCCCCCTGCAATGCGGCGCAATGCAGCTGCGGGGCCTCCCGCCGGATGCCCGTCGCGTGCTGTTGCACAAAACGAATGCTCGCGGTGCACAACCCGCAGGCATCGTCGAAAAGGAGGAATGGAGTACCAGGCCGCTCGGAAGCCAGCGGCGAGGCCGATAGGGGCGCCTTCATGAGAGGTTCCGCTCGATGGGAGCCATACACGAACGATAACCCTGCCCGGACGTTGCGTTGGCCCGGCGTGCTGGCGAGCTTGCGGCCATGCAACGTGGAGAACACCTGGTGGGGTATGGACCGCGAGGCATTCCCGCGGGTGGATCATGGCGCTGATCGCCCTGCAGGGGGCCACGATCGCGTTCGGTGGCCCGTCGGTGCTCGATGGGGTGAACTTCGCCATCGAGCGTGGGGAGCGGGTGTGCTTGCTCGGACGCAACGGCGCTGGCAAGAGCACCTTCATGCAGGTGCTCGACGGCACCTTGGAGCCCGACCAAGGCCTCGTCGTCCGGCAGGGCGGGGTCACCGTGGCACGTCTCGATCAGGAAGTCCCCCGAACGCTCACAGGCACCCTCTTCGATGTCGTGGCTTCGGGGCTTGGCGAACGCGGGCAACTGCTCGCGGCGTTCCATGCGGCGTCCGTGCGGGTCGCACAGGACCACTCGGATGCCGCGCTGGCGGAACTCGATCGTCGACACCGCCAGATCGATGCCGCGGATGGCTGGCAACTCCACCGCCGTGTGGAGACGGTCTTGCAGCATCTGCAGCTCGATCCGGACGCGCGCATCGAGCAGGCCTCAGGTGGCCGAACGAGACAGACCCTGCTGGCGAAAGCGCTCGTGAGTGCGCCCGATGTACTCCTGCTCGATGAGCCGACCAACCACCTCGATATCGACGCCATCGAGTGGATGGAAACGTACCTTGTGACGCAGGGGATCACGCTGGTCTTCGTGACGCACGATCGGGCCTTCCTGCGGCGTGTGGCCACACGGGTCGTGGAGCTTGATCGTGGACACCTCGGAGACTTCGGCTCCAGCTACGAGGTGTATCTCGAACGCAAGGACGCGATGCTCCACGCCGAGTCGCTGGAGTGGGAGGACTTCGATCGCCGACTGGCACAGGAGGAGGTCTGGATCCGTACCGGAATCCAGGCACGCCGCACGCGCAACGAGGGACGAGTGCGCGCCCTCGAGGCGATGCGGGTAGAGCGGGCGGCGCGCCGGGAACGGGTAGGCACCACGAAGGCGCGGGTCCAGGAGGCCGATCGGTCGGGGCGCCTGGTGATTGAAACGCAGGGCCTGACCTTCGCCCATGGCGATCGGGCGATTGTGCAGGATCTCAGCACCACAATCATGCGCGGGGATCGGGTAGGGCTCATTGGCCCCAATGGCTCTGGCAAGACCACATTGATCCGATTGCTCCTCGGCGCGCTTGCCCCGGTCGCCGGATCCGTGCGGCACGGCACCAACCTCGAGCTCGCCTACTTCGATCAGTTGCGCGAGCAACTCGATCCCGAACAGACGGTCTTTGAAAGCATAGGAGACGGGAGCGAGTGGGTGCTGATCGGGCAGGAGCGCCGGCATGTGCACGGATACCTGCAGGATTTCCTGTTCTCTCCTGAGCGTGCGCGCACGCCCATTCGGGCATTGAGCGGCGGTGAGCGCAACCGGCTGCTGTTGGCGCGCCTGTTCACCAGACGGTTCAACGTGCTCGTGCTCGACGAGCCCACGAACGATCTCGACATGGAGACGTTGGATGTGCTCGAGTCGCTCCTCCTTGGCTTCGGGGGCACCCTGTTGCTTGTCTCCCACGACCGGGAGTTTCTGGATACCGTCGTGACGAGCACGCTCGTTTTCGAGGGTGGGGGACGCGTTGTCGAATATGCTGGCGGCTATTCCGATTGGTTGCGGCAACGGCCGGCGCCGGCAACGCCAGTCGCATCGGGTGCCCGAGTGTCGGATACTGCTTCGGCAGCGATTCCGGCGTCACGGTCAACGGCCGTGCCGTCCGGCGAGCGGAAACGCAAACTCACATTCAGGGAGTCTGCCGAGCTCGATGGACTTCCGGATCGGATCACTGCGGCGGAGGAGGAGCGTGACCACTGCTATGCGCTGCTGGCAGATCCGGCGGTGCTGCGTGAGGGGCCGCGCGTGGTGGCGTTGCAGGCGAAAGCGGCGGCATTGGAGCAGGAGCTGCTGGCGATGATGGAACGCTGGGAGGCGCTGGAGTCGTTGCGTCAGCTTTAAGTGTAGAAGCCGGCCGATAAGGGCACGCCTGCTGGTGCAACGGCGAATGGCGCAGCAAGTTTTTCGGCAGTCTGCCTTGTGGTTCTGCCACGTCGGGTGTCCAGCATACCCCGGCATCGGTGTCCCTGTCGCTACCTCCGTGGGCAACCCCGTGGGTATCCCCGTTCTGCTGTCCACCTCTTGTGATGCCGGAGTGCTTCGCAATGTCCCTGCGTTCGGCCGCTGCGGTTCCCGCGACCCTGCTGGTAACGGTTGGTCTGCTCTCCATCGACCCGGCACCTATGGCTGCACAGACGGCCGGTATTCCGCGAACAACGCAGCAGATCTTCCCGACGGATCCCAAGGCCAGCGTACCGGCCATCGGGTCGGTGATGAGCAGTACAACGAGTGAGCTGGCAGACGTGGTGTCGCGGTTCTCGGCCGATGTGAGTTCGCTGCAACGCCGCTATGACACACCCGATACTCCCTCGCGGCGAACGCGCCTCAAGAGTTTCTACGAGATCTGGCGCCAGCGCTTGGCGGAGTTCGATTTCGGCAGGCTTTCGCAGGATGGGAAGGTGGACTATGTCCTTCTCGACAATCATCTGCGCTATCAGTTGGAATTGATGCAACGCGAGGACATTCAACGGCGCGAGACGGCGGCACTGACACCATTCGCTCCGACCTTGCTCGCGCTGCAAGAGG
>CAZPJX010000189.1:0-4642 GCA_964586985.1 uncultured Gemmatimonas sp.
CGGCCGCGATACTTCCAGCCGTCGCCCGAGGCCGGCTCGCCGTTGCCCATGCGGTGAGCGTAGACGTCGTTGGCGATGCAGTCGGGCTTGTGGCCGATCCGGTGGGCAAGCTCGTTCGGGCGCTTGTGGATCGCCCGGTGATCGGTCGCGTAGCGCCGCGGCCAGACCTGCGCCAGGCGCTCCGGCGAGTAGTTGAGGTTTTCCTCCAGGTGCGTGAACCCGGCGGACTCGTGGCACAGCTGCGCGAGCCACATCGCCCGGTGATCGGGCTCGGCGATGCCGAATTCGTCGGCGGCGGCGGTCAGGCCGTCCGCCCACTGGTGCGCCGTCTCGATCGACAGTTGCATGCAGGCCCGGGCGAGCGTCATGCCGTCCATGGCGTTCAGATGCTCCCTGACTTGGAGCAGCGCTTGAGCGCGGCGCCGATGTCTTCGAGGTCCTTGCGCGGCACCAGCACGCTCGCGTTCCACACCGCACGCGGGACCAGAACGCAGTCCTGACTCGGGCAGGCGGCTAGCAGCAGGGTCGCGAGATCCTGCTCGGCGGCCTTGGCTGGGGCATCTGCCGCCTTGGCAGATCCGCCCGCGAGGGTGAGGTAGGCCAGCATGACCGCGATCGCCACCACCAAGGCCCAGCCGATGATCCGGGCGGAGTGCGAGACCTGCGGCACATCGTCGAGCGGGTATCGACCGCGCATTGCCGGGCTCCTAGCCCTGCTTCTCGCGCTCGCAGACCGAGATAAGGCGGGCGTCGTAGGCATAGACTTCGCGCGCCTCGCCGTCCTGCAGGACGATCGTCTCGCCCGTGCTGCCGTCGTCAATGGCGATCACCACTTCCTTCGTGCCGGCGCAGTGCGCCTCGACCTTGACCGTTGTCGTCATTGCGGACTGCTCCTTCGGAAAAAGAAAGCCCGGAACCCCTCGCGGGGCCCCGGGCTTGAGGTGTCAGCTCGGGAATGGACGAACTGACGGGGAGGACGGTACAAACAAAAAGCCCCGGCCTTGTGGGCAGGGGCTTCAGAGGGGTCTTCAAGGGGCGTTACGCTGGATATGGTCGCGCCTCTTGAAACGCGGGGCGATTTTCTGCCTATTTGCTACGCGGTGTCAAGGCATCCCGATCCCGCTCGATCAGCCACGGCCACGTGCAGACCCACGCAAACGGAGCGATGATGACAAAAAACGGGCATCCGTAAGCCAGCGCGGTCAGGGTCAATTCGATCCAGTCCATCAGATTTCCACCCTAGAGCTTGCGCAGCCGTCGCAACGGCCACAGCGGGCTGAAGACAAGCCACACGCGCCAGTTGTCGTACGCCTGCTTCGGCGTGTGCCCAAGCCCATGCGTGCGACTGCACTCGCAGATCCATCCGCTTCCGCACCAGCGACGAATCCTCGGCTTGTTCAAATCTCCACCCTCCGTCTCCGCAGCATCGGCAGCAACATCCCCTTCGCCTCGACGTACAGCGCCTCGACCTGGTCGGGCTTCATCCGGTTCGACCGCCACACCGCCACCCTGGTAAGTGCGTTGAGCATCCGCACGTCGATCGCGTGCTGGTGATCGCGCGGTAGACTGGCGACAGAGCTCTCGATCGCGTCCATCTTCGCCGGGCTCACCGAGGCATCTAGCGCTTCCTCGGCCGTGCTGTCGTAGGTTGCGGTCGTGGCGCCGGCGTAGATGGTGCTGGCGTGCGCGTCGGCCGGCGCGCCACGGTAGTCGCGCTGGTAGAGCCACCAGTCCTCGAGCAGCCGGTCCAGGCGGTAGTCAATCTCGGGAGACAGAGCGGAGCGGTTCGCGTTCGACATACCTGCGGCACCTATTCGGAAATCGTTTCTGGCCGATGGCGCAGTAGCGGGTCTCGCCTGCGCTCCCGGCCATACGGATGGAATGTTCATGCACGCATCCAATGCAAAGCCTCCCTTCCCGTTGCTCATAGACCAACGCCGGGTCCCGAGCCATGCCCCGAGAACCGGCGTTGAGTGGTTGCTGCTTGCCGTCGTGATCGTCACGCATCGTCTGACTGCCGCTCTCGACGCTCGTCCGCTCGACGCACCTCGTCTCGAATGCGATCCCCTACATTAGGATCGTCGAGAAACTCGGCCAACATGCCTGTCGACTTGGGGTGCCTGAGCTTGCGCAGCGCCTTGCTTTCGATCTGTCGAATGCGCTCCCGCGTAACGCCAAACGCCTCGGCGCACTCATCGAGCGTCATCTCGTCTTTTTGGACTCCTATGCCGAACCTCATCCGAAGGACTTCGGCCTCTCTCGGCATCAAATCCCCCAGGACGCCATGCACTACGCGCGACATATCGTTACGTTGCAGAACGGCAAAGGGGTCGCTTGCCTCCATTACCTCCAGCAACTGTTCTCGATTCAATTCGGTCGCCGCTTTGTTGCGCTCGAGCCTGATCTGAAGGTGCTCTGGGAATAAGTCGTCCGGCAACTCCCCGAGTGCGTCCGCAATTCTCTGCACTACCGGCAGCCACTCTCCATACCGATTTACCGGGCACCGCTTCAAGTTCAAGAACTCCCCGACCAGCACTTGATTCAGGCCATGGGCTTTGCAGAAGCGCGCGACGCTCGGGTATGCCCCTTTGATAGCCCGGTACAGGGGCCCGTTCTTTACTCTGATCTCGACTCGAAATGTCACGCCGGACTCGTCTCCGTTGAATGTGGCGAGGGCCGGATCACCCGGCCCCCTTGCCGCGCTGCTGCTGCTTCTTCGCACGTCCCATCGCTGGCTCCTTACGCTGCCCGCCCGTCTTTGGCCCCCGGGTGGGTGGGGCATGCTCTCCGCACCAGTCGTAGTTCCACGTATAGGGAAAGTCCCAATCGTGAACGTCGAATGTTTCGTCACCATCGTCCGCGCCGCCTGGTACTGGGCTGTTCTGCGGAGGGAATCTTCTGCACCTTCGCTTTTCGGCCGATTCGGCCTGGCCGAAAGATTCAGCGTGGTGCACATCGCCAAACGGTGAGCGATCCCAATACCTGCATGTGCAACACGACTCGCGCTCTCTCATCGGAACATCGCCCATCCGCGATGCCGAAGCAGACGTTGGTCATTCCGGCTCTCCCTTCCCGCGCATGACGTGGTGAACAGGCTCATCCCCTCGGCCTCCTTTTCGGTGTTGCCATCAGCATCCTGGTGCAGCGGTAGACCACGGACTGGAGCAGGTACGCCCAGGGCTCGTTGGTAGCGCCCTGCCCGCGCCAGTAGAACTCGATGCCGCGCTGGCTCATGACCTGCTCGCAGGCATGCAGCGCCTCGTGCGTGAGCACCGAGATTGATTCCGCTTCGGGCTGCCATTCGCGCAGCGCGATGACATGCGCGCCCTTGAGGCCCTTGTCATCGTCCGGAAGGATCTCGGCGCAGCGCCCGGAGAAGAACTCGTCCACCGGCACGTCAAGGCCGTAGTTGCGCTTGATCCAGGCGGAATACTGCGCGCCGGTGACCGGCCACAGCAGGTGCACGCTGAAGCGGTAGACATGGTCGTAGAACCAGCCGTACCAGTGCTCGCCGATGTCGCTCCAGTACGGCGTAAGCTGCTCTTCCGCTTTCGATCTCGACCTACGTTTCACGTGACACCTTGAACACGGTCACGTTGATGCGCCCATCCGGCGCGGGGCTCAGATGCACCGCAAGGCCCGCATCGGCGAGCAGGTATGTGTTGAAGAAGTTGCAGTTCACGATGATCCCGTCGTTCATCGTCGTGGCGAATACCAGGCGCGGATGCACGTCGAGCGCGGCCATCACGCGTGCAGCTGCCTCGGCGTCGGCGATCATCGGGTCGAGCACCTTCGGTCGCTTCACCACGCCACGGGCGTAGGCTGCGGTGAGCACGGTGCGAAGGCGCTCGCGGGTGGACTTGGTCACGCGCCTTCGCTCCCGAAGCCGATCAATCCTTCCGGCGGATCCTTCATCACTTGCACAGAGCCGTCCTTCGTGGCCGACTCAGGCACGAGCATGACGATCTCGCCCAATGGCGTGAACAGCAACCGGACGCTGTGCAGCGCCTTGCCGACGTACAGCCGGCCGCACTGGATCGCCAGCGGCTTGTTGTGCTCGAATGAGCCGGGGAATTCGATCTCGACTTTCAAAACGGCTTCTCCTCTGCCATGCGGCGCAACTCGACGCCTGCGAAGACGAGGCTGCGCTCCAGTTGAAACTCGGCCTGCGGACTCACCCGCACGATCTGCTCGATCGTCACCACCACGCGGGCCTCGCCGTCGGGCTCCATGCGCTTGAGCGAGTCCTCCCAGATACGCGAGTCATCACCGAAGGCGATTTCCTTCATCGCGTCGTAGAGCACCTTGCGCGTGTTGTCGCCGTCCATGCAGTGCACGGTGTCTTCCCAATTCATCGGGTCTTTGCGCTTGCGCCGCTCATGGTCCTTCGGCAACTTGGGATAGAGCGCGAGGTGCACGGCAACGCGCCCGGCGTGCGGCCTGCGGATGCCGGCGGCTTTCAGCATCCATCCGACCTGCGCCTTGTAGGCTTTCGCTTCCTCGCTGACGTAGGTCACGGTGAACGGCTTCTTCCCCTTCGGGAACACCGTGCGCGATCGCCAATAATCGTTCGCTGAAACTGGCCATGGCAGCGTCACGACGTACCTCACGCCTTCGCCTCCTGCGTCGCCCGTCCCGGCAC
>CAZPJX010000190.1:0-4641 GCA_964586985.1 uncultured Gemmatimonas sp.
ATGCTGCCATCGCCGCTACGATGTCGTCCGGCATGACCTGATTTGGACCACGGCGATCCCGTGGACTCATCCGTACCCCCCGAGCCGCCACCGACATCGCATGGACGGATTCACCGCATTTTCATCGAAGGCCTTCATCTTCTTGCGCGGGCTTGCCGCGAATAACCGCAAGGAATGGTTCGAGGCGCACCGGGCCGAGTATGAGGAGCACCTTAAGCATCCCCTCGGCCAGCTCATCGAGGAAATCGATGTGCGGCTTGCAGCCTTTGCTCCGGAGATCATTGGCTCTCCGAAGAAATCCGCATTCCGGATTCATCGGGACGTGCGCTTCAGCAAGGACAAGTCGCCATACAAGACCCATGTGGCGTGCTGGTTCTACCATCGCGATGCCGGCCATGGGGTTGGCGGCGAGGCGGCCCATGGGGGAGCGGGGTTCTACTTTCACCTGGCGCCAACGGGGTCCTTCTGCGGCGGCGGGCTCTGGATGCCCCCACGCCCCGCGCTCGCCAGGATTCGCCAGTGTCTGGTGGATGATCTCGAGGGTTGGGAGGAGATCGTGAAGGATCGCAGCCTCCGGAGGCGGTTCGGCGATCTCGATCCCGACGGCATGCTCACGCGTCTTCCCCGAGGTTTCGCCGGCGACCATCCAGTGGCGCCCTGGTTACGCTATCAGTCCTTTACGCTTGGGCGTGAGCTCACGGCAAGTGAGGTCACCAGTGCACGTCTCCCGCACACGCTAGCTCGCCACTTCATGGCGCTGACCCCCTTCGTGCGCTGGCTGAATGCGGCACTGGGACTCGCATCGGCCTCAAGGCGCTGACGGGTCGCTTCGCCGTCTCTCCCCCAGAGGGGACGTTTCGGTCGGCGCTACCATCGGTGACTCTCGGTTGCGAGATTCCGAGGTCATGTCGAAGTCGCTCAAACTCACGCTGGATATTCTCATCGGTGCCGTGGCGCCGGTGCTCATCCTCAAGTACGGGACCGCTCCACTGGGCACCCTGCAGGCCTATCTGGCCGCGGCGCTGGTGCCGGTGTTGTGGGTCTTGCTCGATCTGTTCGTCATTACCCGTCGATTCAATTTTATCACCACCTATGGCGGTGGATCGGCCATTTTGCGTGGGGCGCTAGCCTTCTGGTATGTGGACGGGGCCCTCTTCGCGTTCAAGGACAGCATCAGCTACCTGCTGGCCTTTCTGGTATTTGGGGGATCGGCCTTCATCGGCTCGCCGGTGACGAGATCGATCGCGCTGCAGGGGCTTGGACCGGACACGACCGAGCGCGAGCAGCAGATGGATCGGCTCCTGGACGAGCCTGGTGTGCGCCGGGCGATGAAGACATCGGCACTCCTGATTGGCGTGACGAATCTGGGGGCCGGGATTGTCAACTATGTCATCAACTATCGGATGGTGCTGGCTCCGTTCAATACGCCGGCGTTCAATGATCAGGTGGCGAATGTCAATGCGATCACGCGCATTGTTCTGGTGTTGCCGGATATGCTGGCCCTGTTTTTTGCCTTCAGCCTGATGTACAAGGCCATGTATGCCTTGCTGCCGGCGGAGGAGGGCCGAGATCCCGATGCTGGCGAGTTCTGGACGCTGCTCAAGCGTCGCGAGGATGCGATGGCGCTCGTGGCGCTACCCGATGGGAGTGGAGAGGACCGGGTCACGGACGGCACCGCTCGAGCCATCCGGCAGGCCCGCGAAGATTTTGGGTTGAACTGAAGACTCTGGAGATGCCTGTGTCATATGCGACGATCGATCGAATCATTGGCAATACGCCCCTCGTGCAACTGCAACGCCTACCCGGAGCGGCGATCGCGGCACGCGGGACGGTGATCCTTGGCAAGCTCGAGGGCAACAATCCCGGAGGCTCGGTCAAGGATCGCCCCGTGCTTTCGATGATTCGTGGCGCGGAGCGTCGTGGTGAGATCCGCCCTGGGGATCGGCTCATTGAAGCGACGAGCGGCAACACGGGGATCGCGCTGGCGATGATCGCGGCCATGACCGGGTACCGCATGACGCTGCTCATGCCGGACAACTCGACGGCCGAGCGTCGCGCGTCGATGCGGGCGTATGGAGCAGAGCTGATCCTCACGCCGGCCTCGAAGGGTGGAATGGAGTATGCCCGTGATGTCGCGCTCGAGATGCAGGCCCGTGGTGAAGGGCGCGTGCTGGATCAGTTTGCGAATCCTGACAACCCTCTCGCGCACTACGAGACCACGGGACCGGAAATCTGGCGCGATACGGAAGGGCGCGTGACGCATTTCGTCAGCGCGATGGGCACGACGGGCACCATCATGGGAGTGACCCGCTTCCTGAAGGAACAGCGCGACAGCATTACGATCGTCGGAGCACAGCCGGCTGAAGGCTCTCAGATTGCGGGCATCCGGAAGTGGTCGCCCGCATATCAGCCGAAGATTTACGATGCCTCGCGTATTGACCGTATCGAAATGGTCACGCAGTCCGAGGCCGAGACGATGGCTCGTCGGCTGGCGGCTGAGGAAGGCATCTTTTGCGGGCCCTCGGCGGCGGGCGCCTGTGTCATCGCGCTGCGGGTGGCCGCCGAGGTGGAGAACGCTACCGTCGTCTTCGTGGTTTGTGATCGTGGCGATCGGTATCTCAGCACCGGAATCTTCCCGGCCTGAACAGCTCAGAACCGCTCAGAACGGCTCTGACCTACAGCCGCGAACGACCAGCATGGAGTCGTTCGCTATTTGGTTTTCTTGCCGGCAGCCGGAGCGGGGACCGCGCCAGCGTCGCGGAACTCGATGCGATCGTTCTTGCCGAAGGTGATGGCCAGATTGGCTGCCTGTGTCAATGCCTTGGTGGCATCGCCCGATGACGCCAACGCGATGCGCATCGACACCGGGCGGTCGCCGATCGTGGAGTCGGCCAAGGCCGCGTCGAGACCGAACCAGCGAACGAGTTGCGGGACAACAGCCTTGAGTGGCGTGCTGTCGAACACGATGCTGTCACGGGTCCACGCCATGGCGACGTCCTGTTCGATGCCGGTGAGTGGGGACACCACACCATCGGCGGAGATCTTGATCGCCGAACCGGCCGGGAGGTCCTGCTTCGTACCCCGTACGCGGTCGCGAACGTTGACCGTGCCCTCGGTCACCTGCACGTAGATCGCGGAGTCGGTCGGGTAGTGGCGGACGGTGAAATTCGTTCCCTGCGCCGTCACCGTCAGGTCGCCCGCCCGCACCGCGAAGGCTTTCGGATTTGGTGAGGTGTCGGGCGCAACCGCGAAGGTTGCTGTGCCTTCGATGAGCACCGTGCGTTGCGTGTTGGCGAATTCACTCGGAATACGCAGCAACGATTCGCTGCCCATCGTGGCCTTGGTCCCATCGCGTAGCGTGAGCGTACCCCGCTGTCCCTTGCCGGAGGTCAGCGTCTGGACCTCATCCCCCTTGAAGGCCCGGTCAACGGCAATATCCGCACCGGCTCGGTTGATCCAGCGTTGCATCAGTGCGATGCCGGTGCCAATCACGATGACGCCAATCAGTGGCATCACCCAACGCGGACGCCCTCCGACGCGCTCCACATGTTCCTTGGTATGCGCCCGCTTTGCCGCGCGCGCTTCGGCGAGCGCGGCTGCGTGATCGACCTTGGGGGCGTTCACCGTGGCGAGCAATTGGCGCATGGCCTCTTCGACGTCCGGGACTGTGACATGCGAAGCGGTGCTGCCATGATGGTGCAGGGCCGCATGCTTGCGGCGCTGGATGTCCGCTTCCTGCTGAATGGCCTCGCTCAGGAACGAACCGAGGCCCGTTGGATTCTGGAGCTGCGCGCGCGACTCCCACGCATCCAGCATGGCCTTCTGTGCCACTCGCCCACTGAAGTGACCCAGGTCTTCCCCAAGTGCCTGGCGTGCTGCGCCCAACAGGCTGTCGTAGAGCTGACGATACAGTGTGGCAAGCGCGTTCTCATCGCCGCCGGCAAAACGGGCCGCAAGTGCGGCATCTGGTGTGGGAAGGACCACGGACATCGAGCCTCCTCCTCGGGACATGGTGTGCCCGGCACGGGTGCCGAGTGCTACACAAGGCGGCACCGATCGGGCGAATCCATCGGGGAAAGGATCGGGTCGATGGGTCCCTGAGGTGCTCCCTAGATGCTGCATCAGGATCGGCCCGGGCGCAAACGGTGATTCCCTGACGCTATCCGCACCTGGGTCGCACATCGCGAGGCGCTAGTCTACCGGTCCCTGTGTCGTGGCGGTACGTTCCCCAGTCTCTCCTCCTTTCCCTCTCTCCCGCGGGCGGGCGATGACGTTTCTCCACGTCAGTCTCATGTGGGCCATCGTGCTCTTCGGCGTGCTGTTGTGGACGACGGCCGTTGTCGTCCTCAATGCGGCCTTTCGTCGCGGCATGGGACTCATGGGTCTGGGCCTGAGTTACGCGGTGCTGGTGTGGATGCTGATCGATTTGCAGTGGATCGATGCCATTGTGACCTGGTCTGTGTTCGCGGCGTTGGGTGGGTTGCTGACGACCATCTACGAGCTGTGGGCGCGCCGGCGGTATGCCGGTACCGGACGGAAGAATCGTCGGATTATCCGACTTGAGGGACTCTTTCTCTGGCCATCGATGGTACCGGACGCCGTGGGCCTCATGCTCAACGATGCGGGCATCATCCCTGCGGA
>CAZPJX010000191.1:0-4604 GCA_964586985.1 uncultured Gemmatimonas sp.
GCGCACGCGTGGCGATGGCGTGTTGCTGGAATGGGTGCTCGAAGTGCTCATCAAGAACGCCATCGATGCCCTCGGTGGCCGCGATGGCGAAGTCATCGTCTCGGCGCGCATGCTTCTGGAAGGCGGGGTCCGCATCCGGGTGCAGGACAATGGCCCCGGCGTGCCCCGGCATCTCCGTCGACGTGTCTTCGACGCGGGGTTCACAACGAAAGAGCGGGGCTGGGGGATTGGCCTCTCGCTCGCCCGTCGCATCGTGCAGGAGAATCATCACGGCCAATTGCTCCTTGCCGAAACCGACCGCGGCGCAGCCTTCGACATTATCTTGCGTGGATGACGAATGGATGGGCGGGTTCACTGTTTGACGCGATCCCCGTAGAGCCGGCACAGGATCTCGGGACAATCACGCGCGGGCTCAATACGGCGCAGCGGGAGGCGGTCTTTCACGATGAAGGGCCGGCATTGGTGTTGGCCGGCGCGGGCTCTGGGAAAACCCGTGTTCTGACATCCCGCATTGCGCGCCTGATCGGCACGCGGGGAGTGGCGCCGCACGAGATCCTGGCGGTGACCTTCACCAACAAGGCCGCCGGCGAAATGCGATCGCGCATCGCGGGCTTCCTCGGTCAGGAACCCAAAGGCATGTGGTGCGGGACCTTCCATGCGCTCGGTGCGCGCATGCTGCGCGGGGTGGCCCCACTCGTCGGACGGGAGCAGAACTTCACGATCTATGACGAAGATGACGCCATTGGTGCGGTGAAACGGGTGATGGAGCGCCGGCGCCTGAATCCCAAACAGTTCGCCCCCAATGCCATCCTTGGGGCGATCTCGAGTGCCAAGAACGCGCTCGTTTCCCCTGCGGCCTATGCACGAGCGGCCCAGGACACCTTTGCGACGGCAGTAGCAGGTGTCTATACGGACCTGGAATCCGCGTTGCAGCAGGCCAATGCCGTCACCTTCGACGATTTGCTGGTGCTGCCCGTACGGGCATTGGAAACCGACGAAGCCCTGCGTGCGCATTACCAGAGACGATTCCGGTTTGTGCTGGTGGATGAGTATCAGGACACCAACGCAGCCCAGTATCGCTTCGTTCAGCTTATGGGTGGTGGATATCGCAATGTGATGGTGGTCGGTGACGATGATCAGTCCATCTATGGCTGGCGGGGCGCGGATATCCGGAACATTCTGGACTTCGAGCGCGATTTTCCGGGAGCGCGTGTGGTTCGCCTCGAGGAGAACTATCGCTCCACGCCCAACGTGCTGGCGCTCGCCAATGCCGTGATCGCGGAGAACAGCGAGCGTCGCGGAAAGACGCTGCGCGCGACACGGCCACCCGGAGAGCCGGTCACGGTCATCCAGGCGCTCGACGAACGCGATGAGGCCGACTTTGTGGCCGAGGCGATTCTTGGCCGTATGGCACGTTCGGATCTCTCGCGTCGCGATTGTGCCGTGCTCTATCGCACCAATGCGCAATCCCGAGCCATCGAAGACGCATTTCGGCGACGTGGCATGCCGTATCGTCTGGTCGGAGCCGTTCGTTTCTATGATCGCCGCGAGATCCGCGATCTACTGGCCTATCTCAAGTTGATCGCCAATCCGGCCGACGACGAAGCATTCCGACGGGCTGTCAATGTTCCCAAGCGCGGCCTGGGTGAGACCACGATCGCGCGAATCGCCGAGCAGGCGCAGATCGAGGGAACACCGATGCTGGCGATGGCTGGTCGCCTCGAGATGTTGACCGATCTGCGTCCGATGACACGGACGGCCCTCGCGGAATTCGTTGCGCTCGTTGGTCGACTGCGCGCTATGGCATCAGACGCTGCCGTCGATGAATTGCTGCGCGAACTGGTGCAGGCCATCAAGTACACGGATCATCTGCGGGCCGAGGGCCCGGAAGGCATCGAGCGCATCGAGAACGTGCGGGAACTCATCGCCGGTGCGGCAGAGGTGGTGGCCGATGAGGGTGGAGAAGTCGGACTTACCCCGCTCGACCACTTCCTGCAGTCCTCCACGCTGGTGGCGGGGATTGATCGCCTGGATCCCGATGCCGATGCGGTCACTTGCATGACGATGCACAACGCCAAGGGCCTCGAGTTCCCGGTGGTGTTCGTCTGCGGTCTCGAGGATGGGCTGTTTCCTCTCGCGCGTGCCGCCGAAGAGCCCGCACAGCTCGAGGAGGAACGTCGCCTCTGCTACGTGGGCATCACGCGGGCGGAGGAGAAGCTGTATCTCACGTGGGCCGAACAACGCCGACGCAACGGCGAGCTGATGTACGCCGTGCCATCGCGTTTTCTCGATGTCCTGACGCCGTCGCTGGCTGAGCGCGGGCAAACCGCGCGTGTCAAAACAGAAGGACGTGGCGCCATCAGCGGGTATGGCGGGGGAACGGGCGGGGGATATGGCGGTGGATCAGGGAGTCGTCGCTCTGTGGGACCGTATGGTTCGGCGGGGTTCCGTGGCGGAACGGGCGGTGGCGGTCGTGATATCCCCTTTGGAAAGGCCCCGACGGGATTCAGTACGCCATCGCGACGGGATCTTCCCAAGCGCGCGCCAGAACCCGAGGATGAATCGCAGGACGCAGCGCTCGTTCGGCCCGGAGAGCGCGTGAAACACGCCCGATTCGGCACGGGAACCATCGCGGAGCTCAGCGGCAGCGGTCGTGACACCAAGGTACGTATCGATTTCGACGACGAGGAGATCGGGCGTAAAACGCTCGTCCTCGCGCAGGCCAAGCTCGAACGAGGGTGGGATTGATGTCGGTGACACCAGATGATGTACGGCACGTGGCAAGGCTCGCGCGCCTTGGGCTCGACGAGCAGCGCATTCCGGCGCTCGTCGCGGAACTGAATGGCATTCTGGAGCACATGGATGTGCTGCAGCAGGTGGATGTCTCCGTCGTTTCACCGTTCGCCTCGGATCGTACGATGCCGTTGCGCCCGGATGCCCGGCCGGCCGATGTGCTGCAGCAGGCCCGGGAAGGCTTCGCTCCGGCGATGCGCGATGGATTCTTCCTGGTCCCGCGATTGACGACCCACGGCGCGCAGGGTGCGTCCGCCGATGAAGGGGATGCCACATGAAGACGGATTTGCGCGCACACACCGTGGCCGATGCATGGCGGTGTTTCGATGCGGAGGGTGTGGCCGACCTGAACGCATTCCTGTCGCTCGATCGCACAGCGGGTACGGACCGGACGCCAGAACTGCGGGCCGAGGGAGAGCATCGCAGCGCTACCCTGGCTGGGGTTCCGGTCGCCGTCAAGGACAATATCGCAACCCTGACCTTGCCCACGACCTGCGCGTCGCGAATCCTCGAGGGCTACGTGAGTCCCTTCGAAGCGACGGTGGTGCGCAAGCTGCGTGCGGCAGGAGCAGCGGTAATCGGCAAGACGAACATGGACGAGTTTGCCATGGGTTCGTCCACTGAGAACAGTGCGTTCGGGCCGACACGCAATCCGATCGATCGGGAGCGAGTCCCTGGCGGATCCTCTGGCGGGTCTGCGGCAGCCGTAGCGTCTGGCGTGGTGCGTATCGCGCTTGGCTCGGAGACCGGTGGATCGGTACGTCAGCCGGCGGCGTTCTGCGGGATCGTCGGAATCAAGCCCACGTACGGGCGGGTGAGTCGCTACGGGCTCGTGGCGTATGCGTCGTCACTCGATCAGGTCGGTGTCTTCGGCCGTACGGTGCACGATGCGGCCGTGGCGCTCGAGGTCATCGCCGGACACGACCCGCTCGATGCGACCAGCATCGATGTGCCGGTGCCATCGCTCGTTGCGGCGGTGGACCTCGCGGCAGCACCGACGCCTGCCGTACACACCAGCACCGCGATCCCTCGCACGTGCGACCGCGAGCATCAGCCGCTGGCCGGCTTGGTCATTGGCAGGCCGCGCGAGTACTTCCCGGCGACCCTCGATCCCCGCCTGGTGGCCCGCTGCGATCATGCGCTCGAGCTCCTCGCCACCCTGGGCGCAGAGATTCGCGAGGTGTCTCTCCCCAGCACCGATCTGGCGATCCCGGTCTATTACATCATCGCTCCCGCCGAGGCATCGAGCAATCTCGCGCGGTATGATGGGGTGCGATACGGTATGCGTGTAGAGGCGGATGACCTTCGGGCGATGTATGAGCGGACCCGTTCCGGTGGGTTCGGCGACGAAGTCACCAGGCGTATCCTCCTGGGCACCTATGTGCTGAGTGCCGGATACTACGATGCCTACTACAAGCGGGCACAGGCGGTGCGTACACTCATTGCCCAGGAGTTCGCGGAGGTTTTCGCGAGCGGCGTGCATCTGTTGTTCACCCCCACCACGCCAACGCCGGCATTCCGGCTCGGAGAGCATAGCGATCCCTACGAGATGTACCTCAGCGATATCTTCACGGTGACGGCCAACCTCGCGGGACTTCCCGCCATGTCCCAGCCGATCGGGCTCGTGGACGGCCTGCCCGTAGGCGGGCAGTTCATGGCACCACACTTTGCCGAAGCCACGATGCTGCGGGCGGCGGCGGCGCTTGAATCGGCGCTCGAAGCGGCGTTGGAGAACACGGCCGGAGGAACCCCATGAGCACACCGTGGACGCTTGTGATCGGCCTTGAGGTACACTGCCAGCTCAAGACCCG
>CAZPJX010000192.1:0-4575 GCA_964586985.1 uncultured Gemmatimonas sp.
GCGCGAAAGGGGCACGGGGCCATCGCGGCACTGCCCGTCGTGGATACCCTCAAGGAAGTGGACGAGAGCGGCACCATTCTGCGAACGGTGGACCGTACGCGGCTCTGGCGGGCACAGACCCCGCAGGCCTTTCCGCGACTGCTTCTCGAAGAGGCACATCTCGCCGCTCGACGCGACCGCGTGGGGGCCACGGACGATGCCGCCCTCCTCGAACGCCTCGGCTACCCTGTCGTGGTGGTCCGGGGAAGTGAGCGTGGACTCAAGATCACCGAGGAGGCCGACTTCGCCCGCGCCGAGGCACTCAGCATGTTGCCGGAATGATGACGCTCATCCAAGTCCTGGCAGCGTGGACTGCACGCAGTGAGGCACAGTATGGGACCCGGTGCGGAACATGATGCACACCACCGACATGATCATCCCGTTCTGGTCCCCAGCGGAAATTGACGCGTCGTTGCGGGAGACCATCGCACATCTCGCTTCGGGTGGCGTGCTGGCGTACCCCACGGAGACCGTCTACGGATTTGGCACCGCCGTCGATCATGACTCAGTCGAATCGCTTGTGCGCATGAAGGGCCGTCCGCCTGGCAAACCCTTTCTCCTGTTGATCGGCGATCCCGCACAGATCGCCCGTCTCGATCTGCACCTTCCCGCGTATGCGGCGCGGCTTGCTGCGCGATTCTGGCCCGGGCCGCTGACACTCGTTTTGCGCGGTGGTGAGCATCGCGTACCCCCCCGCCTGCGGGGTCCGGAAGGCGGTGTTGCCGTACGGTGGACGCCGCATCCCGGACTCCAGCGACTTCTCAGTGCATACGGCGAGCCGATTACCAGCACCAGCGCAAACAGACCCGGTGTGCCGCCCGCGATGACAACCGCTGAAATTGCCGCGCAGTGGGCAGACCAGATTCACGGTGGCACCCTACGCGTGCTCGACGGCGGCCGTCTTGCCCCGTCGGATGCGTCCACCGTGGTCGACTGTACCGGGCGACGCGCACGCATCATTCGCCCAGGCGCCCTTCCTGCGGCCCTGCTTCGCACCTGCGTTGCCGACCTACTCGGCGACACCTGAGGCCAGTCCATGCGTCCGATGCACCTCTTGTTCGTCTGCACGGGCAACACCTGTCGCAGCCCGCTCGCCGAAGGGATCGCGCGCCATCTCATCGCACAGCGTGGGCTGCGGGATATCATCGCAAGTAGTGCGGGAACGAATGCCTGGCCGGGAGCTCCCGCCTCCGACGGCGCACTCCTGGTGGGCCTTGAACACGGCGTCGACCTGAGCACACATCGCGCACGTCCCCTGTCGCCACAGATTGTGGCAGACGCCGACGTCATCCTCACCATGGGGCCACACCATCTCGATCGCGCGGACGCCATGGGTGGTGCGGGCCGCTCGTGGATGCTCACCGCCTACGCGGGCGACGAAGCGTATGCGATCACCGATCCGTTCGGCGGGGAGCTCGACGGATACCGCGCCACCTATGACGAACTTGAACGGGAGATCGGCGTGATTCTCGACAGGGTCGTGTCAGATCGTACCGGCTCATCGCACTGAACGGGCATGATTGCCGGTGAACGCCCCGCACGACTGGTGATTTTGGGCAACCCGGTCGCGCACTCGTTGTCGCCGCTCTTTCAGAGCGCGGCGCTCGAAGCCGTCGGCCTCACCCAGTCCTACGAGCGCGTGGACGTCGCCCCCAGCCGCCTTGATGCGGCGTTGGCAGACTGTTGCGCGGAGCGTGTAGGAGGAAATGTCACGATCCCACACAAGGAGGCGGTCGCGGCACGGGCGAGCCGGCTGAGCGACCTCGCCAGGCGTGCTGGTGCGGTCAATACCTTCTGGTTCGACAGTGGCCTCCTCTGGGGGCACAACACCGATGTCGACGGAGCCCGGGCCACGATTCACGCGTTGCGTGGTGGCTCACAGGGATCAACAGGGGCATGGCATGCCGTCCTGATCGGCAGCGGTGGGTCGGCCGCTGCCGTGCTACTGGCTCTGGCCGAGCTGGGCACCCCCCGCGTCAGCATCCTCGCGCGAACGCCAGCGCGGGCACGCGCGTTGCTCACGCGCGTCGGCGTCAGGGGTCGGGTGATCGATTCCGCATTGGACCAGGAGGCGGAGCGCGTACTTGGCGACACGGATCTCGTGATCAATTGCACACCGCTCGGACTTCGCGACCATGATCCGCATCCCGCACCCCTCGCGCCGCAGTCTTCGATCTCGTCTACCGGCCTGGCTCGGAGCAGGGCACCGCGTGGGTTCGCGCAGCTCAGGCGCAGGGGCACCCAGCCGAGGACGGACTGCGGATGCTGGTGGAGCAGGGGGCAGCTGCCTTCGAGACCTGGTTCGGCATTCCTGCACCGCGGGACGTCATGTGGCACGCGCTGAACACCGCCATGCCCGCCGCCGACAGCGCACGGAACGTGGACACTCGCTAATCGACGCATGGGTACGCCACGTCTCCCCCTTCCGCTCCCTCCGGAACCGCAGGAGAGGCCCGGCTCGGCGTGGTGGTGGTGTGAGGGGCTGCTGGACTTCCTGCTGCCTGCGGCCTGCGTGCTCTGCCGGCGGCCCCACGCGCCCGCCAAGCTCAGGAGCGCTCATGAGGAAGAGGACAGCATTGTCTGTCCCGCCTGCCTGATCCGTCTGGTTCCTCTCACGCTGCCGCTCTGTGATCGCTGCGGCCACCCGCGGCTGTCTCCGTTTCTCCCGCAACCCCTTCCACGCCCCGACTCCACGGGGCCAACTCTGCCATCGGCATTGGAGCTCCCCCCCTGCCGGTGGTGCCCCCGCCTGGAACCGGCCATCCGTGCCGTGCGCTCGGTCTGCCGTATGGACGAGGGAACCGGCGGGGCGATCGTGCACGCCCTCAAGTATGAGGGGTGGCACCGCGTGGCGCGGCCCATGGCCTGTCGGATGGCGCGCCTCAGTTGGCCGCGCGATGTGGAGGAGGAGCGGGCAGCGCTCATTCCGATCCCCCTCTCTCCCGAGCGGCTCCGTGAGCGTGGCTACAATCAGGCTGAGGCCCTGGCCCGAGCGTTGGCTCCGCGGTGGTCAATACCACTGTGGCACGACACCCTGCGACGCACACGGCACACCGCATCCCAGGTCCGGTTGACACCCCTCGAGCGAACGAGCAACGTATCGGAGGCGTTTGCCGTGCCGAATCACCGGCGTGCGATGTTGCGCGGCCAGCACGTCGTTCTCGTGGACGACGTCGTGACCACCGGTGCGACGCTCAACGCTGCCGCCCAAGCGCTGCTGGAGGGCGGAGCGCGCATTATCAGCTGTGTCACTTTCGGGCGGGCACCGGACTCCGGTGACCGCACCGCCTCCGACGACGACTCACTCAGGAACTGAGACGAATGGCCATTCGGGTTGGCATCAACGGCTTCGGCCGCATCGGGCGCCAGGTCTTGCGCGCCGCGAAGCAACAGGGCGTGGCGGATATCGATTTTGTCGCGATCAACGATCTCACCGACACGGCCACGCTGGCCCATCTGTTCAAGTACGACTCGGTGCATGGGACCTTCGATGGTCAGGTCGGTCACGAAGCCAACGCCATCACGATCGACGGGGACCGCATCCAGATCCTTGCCGAACGTGAGCCGGCGAAGCTTCCGTGGAAGGACCTCGGCGTGGATATCGTGCTCGAGTCCACCGGCCGCTTCACCAAGGCGGAGGACGCGCGCAAGCACATCGAGGGTGGCGCGAAGAAGGTTATCATCTCTGCGCCCGCCACCAACGAAGACATCACCGTCGTAATGGGTGTGAACAACGACAAGTACGATCCGGCGTCGCATCACATCATCTCGAACGCATCGTGCACGACGAATTGTCTCGTGCCGATGGTGAAGGTCGTTCGCGACACCTTCGGATTCGTCCATGGCTCGATGGTCACGATCCATGCGTACACGAATGATCAGAGCATTCTCGACCTGCCGCACAAGGATCTGCGTCGCGCCCGTGCGGCCGCGGTATCGATGATCCCGACCACCACGGGAGCCGCGAAGGCAACGTCACTTGTGATCCCGGAGGTGAAGGGCAAGATCGACGGGGTCGCCGTCCGCGTGCCCACGCCGGATGTCTCGCTCACGGACCTGACGTGCATCGTCGAACGGCCTGTGACGAAGGAAGAGGTGAACGCCGCGTTCAAGGCCGCTGCGGAATCGGGCCCATTGGAAGGCGTGCTCGGATACAGCGAAGTGCCGCTGGTCTCGGTGGACTATATCGGGAATCCGAACTCGTGCACGCTCGACGCCGGCAGCACCATCGTCATCAACGGCACCATGGTGAAGATCTCCGGTTGGTACGACAACGAGTGGGGCTACTCGTCGCGCTGCGTCGATCTGCTGCGGTTCGTCGGCTCGCGCCTCTAGGCGGCCGTACCCCCCACGGTCCTCACCCGACCGGGCAACAGGGAGACCACACAGGCGGGTCTCCCTGTCGTTTTCCCGGTTTCCCCGTCCCGCTCCGAATTCGGCCATGACCACCAAGACCATCCGCGACCTGACGCCCACCGAACTCGTCGGCAAGCGCGTGCTCGTGCGCGTCGACTTCAATGTGCCACTCGACGACGC
>CAZPJX010000193.1:0-4534 GCA_964586985.1 uncultured Gemmatimonas sp.
ACGGTGTTGCTCCATTCGCGCGCGCACTCGATGCCGCAGCGCTGCGCCCATTTCTTCACGACTACGTCGCGTGCGATCCGCGCGAGCTCGGCCTTGTCCGCATCGGTGACCGGCACGAGTTTCATGGCTCCCTTGGTCCCGAACACACAAGGATCCTTGCCAATGTTGCAGTTAATGCCGTCCTGAGCTTCCCTCGCAGCATTCGCCCAGTACTTGTCTTCAACCGCCTTGAAGTTGGCGAGGAAAAACTCGCGCGTCTTCGGATCCATCCGGTTCCACGTGTTGATGTTCACCGCGGTGAACCACGGTGCCCAGCCCACGACGAGGGGATAAAGGTGCGTTGTGACCTCCCACCACTTGGCTGTGTTGCCTGAGAGCGTGCCCGTCACACCGCAATCGACGTTCCCCGTCTGCAGGGCGGGAACAACTTCCGGAAACGCGATCTGCACCGGGTTCGCACCCGCGGCCTGCGCGAAGTCTCCCAAGGTGGCATTGAACGACCGGATCTTCTTGCCTTTGAGGTCGGCGAGCCCGGTGATGGCGGGGCGACAAAACAGCACCTGCGGAGGGACGGGCCAGATCGCGAGCAACTTCGCGTTGTAGCGCTGCGCCATGATCTTCTCGAGCACGGGCTTGTAGGCGTCTGCCGCCTTGCGCATCACGTCGATGTCGAGAAACACACCAGCAAGATCGAGGCCGTCGAACACCGGGCTGTCGGCGCTCATGTAGCTCACGTTTCCGGAAGCGAAGTCGACCACCCCCAAGCGGATGAGCCGCAGGATCTCGGTCCCCTGCAGGCCCATCTGGTCGAGCGTGGTGAACTCGCCGCTGATACTGCCCTTGCTTTGCGCCGGAATCTGCTCCGTCCAGAACGGCCGCTCGATCGCCTTCGAGAAATTGAGGTTTGAGAAGCCCCCGAGAACCTTGAAGTTCTGCCTGGACAACTCCTGCGCCCAACTGCCGGTCACCAGGAGACAACCGGCCACGAATAGGATCGCCTGCTTGGTGCGCTGCATCATGATCTCCTCCTTTCCACGCTCGTTGCATGCATAGTTGCATACAATACAGAATCACAGTAGCATGCAAGAAACCCGGAAGCAAGTAGGACTTTTCGCGTCAGATCCGGATCGACCTTCGTAGGAGCCGGCCATTGAACGCAACGCATTACCGCGCCGCCATCGACATCGGCGGCACGTTTACCGATTTCGTGCTCCACGGCGACGACGGCAGCACCCTGACCCACAAGGCATCGTCCACTCCGGATGACTACGGGCGGGCAATCGTCGACGGATTGCGGGCGATGGCAGCCCGCCACGGCTTCGCACCCGCGGCAATATGCGAGGTGATCCACGGCACGACCGTGGCCACCAACACGATCCTCGAAGGCAAGGGCGCAGCCACTGCGCTCATCACCACGAAGGGCTTTCGCGATGTGCTCGAACTGCGGCGCATCCGGATTGCCGAGCTCTATAACCTTGGCTACACGCGGCCGGATCCCCTCGTACCACGGCGGCGGCGCTTCGAGGTGGACGAGCGCCTGGATCATCGCGGCGAGGTGCAACGACCTCTCACCGACGCCGAGATCGACCGTGCACTCGCGCAAGTGCGCGCGTCGGGCGCGACCGCGCTTGCCGTCTGCCTGCTGCATTCATATGCCAATCCCGTGCACGAACAGCGCATCGAAGCGCGGGCACGCAAGGCGCTGCCATCCGACACTTTTATCTGTGCGTCCTACCGCGTGCTGCCGGAGATCAAGGAGTACGAGCGCACGAGCACCACGGTCATCAACGCCTATATCGGACCTGCGATACGCCGCTACTGCCACCGGCTGCGCGCCGCCCTCGATCACGCCGGCTTTCGCGCACCCATCCGCATCATGCAATCGAGCGGCGGCGTGCTCTCGCTCGAAGAAGTCCTGGAAATCCCCGCCTACATCGTCGAATCCGGGCCGGCCGCTGGCGTTATCGGTAGTGCGATTGCCGGCGGACGGTGGGGAGAGCCAAATCTCCTTACCGTGGACATGGGCGGTACCACGGCCAAGGCCGCCTTGGTCGAGGGTGGCCGCGTGGCGCGCACCAACGAATACGAGGTGGGCGCCGGCATCAACATCAGCAGCCGCCTGGTCAAGGGTGGCGGGCATGCCCTCAAGCTGCCCGTCATCGACATCTCCGAGATCGGCGCCGGCGGCGGCAGCATCGCTCGCGTGTCGGGTCACGGCACGCTGTCGGTGGGACCGGACAGCGCCGGCGCCTTGCCGGGCCCCGCCTGCTACGGCCAAGGCGGCGCATCCGCGACCCTAACAGATGCCATGGTTACGCTAGGCTACGTCAATCCGCGCTATCTAGTGGGCGGCGCGTTGCCGCTGCACGGCGAGCGCGCGCGCGACGCCGTCAATTCGCAGGTGGCCGGTCCGCTCCGAATGCCGCTGCTCGAAGCAGCGCACGGCGTGTACGTGCTCGCGGCGACCACGATGACGCGCGCGGTCAAGGCCGTATCGACGTTCCGCGGGCGCGACCCGCGCGACTTCACACTGTTCGCCTTCGGCGGCAATGGACCACTGATGGCTGTCGAGATTGCCCAGGCGCTCGAGATCGACAAAGTGATCTGTCCGCGCTTTGCCGGGCTCTACTCCGCGGTGGGACTACTGAACGCCGCGATCGAGCGCGAGTTGTCGCAGACGTGGCTGCGCCCACTGCACGAGTTGACGACGGCCGCACTGGACGAGCGCTTCACCGCCATAGAAGGACGCGTGCGCGAGATGTACAGTGGTTACGCCGATGCGTCATGCCTGCTGGTGCGCCGCTGGGCCGACCTGCGCTTTCACGGACAGGCCTTCGAGCTCACCGTTCCGGTGCCGGATGACGCAGATGATCTCATTGGGACAATCCGCACGGCTTTCGTCTCCGAACACCAGCGCACCTACGGCCACGGCGATGCGGCCGACGTCATCGATCTCGTCAACCTGCGCGTGAGCGCTGGCCTCCCGATGCCCGCACTCGTGCATGCGCCACTGCCGAAGGTCGAAGCGAAGCAAGCCACGCGCGACGCTTACTTCGGCACAGCATGGGGAGTACTCGCCACGGCGGTCGTGACGCGCGATACACTGGTGCCCGCACTCGCGGGGCCTGCGATCGTCGAAGAGGTGGACACCACCGTGCTCGTTCCGCCCGGATGGCGCGCCGCGCTCGGCCCGGACAGCAGCATCGTCATGCAGCGGGATGCCGCATGAACGCGGCGGGTCGCGTGCAGCACGAAGCCACCCCGCGGCATGGCGTGGAGGGTGACCAGGCGAGCGCCGCCGATGCGCACCTGCATGCCGCGGGCACTCCCGATCCCATCACGTTGGAAGTCGTGCGCAATGCGCTCGATTCGCTCGCCGACGAAATGGCGCTGGTGCTGATGCGCACCGCGTACTCGCCGGTGGTGCGTGACTCCATGGACTACTCCACTGCATTCTGCGACCGTGAGGGCCACATGGTCGCGCAGGGACTCACGACCGCATTGCACCTGGGGTCGTTCCCCGATGCTATGCAAGCAGTGGCGTGCCGCTACTGCGACGATATCCGCGACGGTGACCTCTACGTACTCAACGATCCCTACGGCAGCGGCGGGATGCACCTGCCAGACATCTACGTCATCAAGCCCATCTTCCACGAGGGGAAGATCGAGGGCTATGCCACTACGCTGGTTCACCACACGGACATCGGTGGCATCACACCGGGCGGCACGGCGGTGCACGCGACCGAGATCTTCCAAGAAGGACTCCGGATCCCACTGATGCGGCTGGCCGCAGACGGCCAGGAGAACGAGACGCTGCTGACGCTTCTCGCGGCCAACGTGCGCGTGCCCGATCGCGTCGTTGGCGACCTTCGCGCTCAGATTGCCGCCTGCCGGGGTGCGGAGCGTGGCTACGCGCGCCTCCTCGATCGATACGGGGCCGCCCAGGTCCGCAGTTGCATCGCGCGCCTGCACGAAATCGCCGAGTCGCAGATGCGCGACACCATTCGTGCCGTGCCCGACGGCGAGTATCGCTTCACCGACTGGATCGATGGGTTCGGCCCTCAGCCGGCGCCCATCCGTTTCGAGGTGAAGGTAACGGTAACCGGCGATGAAGTCACGGTCGACTGGACTGGCACGTCACCACAGGTTGACGGCGCGATCAATGCGCCGGGCCCGTTCATTCGCTCGGCGAGCTACCTTGCTTTCCGCTGCCTGGTGGGTACACACATTCCCAATACGGTGGGCTACATGCGTCCCATTCGCGTGATCGCACCCGAAGGGACGATTGTCAATCCACGCTTTCCGGCGGCATGCAACGCGCGGGGAATCGTGGGCTTTCGCGCGATCGACACGCTGTTCGGCGCACTGGCGCAGGCCGTGCCCGGCCGCGTCTACGCGGCAGGTGAGGGCGGTGCGACGAATCCGAGCATCGGGGGAGTCGCCGATGGCAGGCCATTCGTCTTCACTGAGACCATCCTGGGATCATGGGGCGGACGCCCGGATCGCGACGGCCTCGATGGCGCCGCCAACCTTG
>CAZPJX010000194.1:0-4429 GCA_964586985.1 uncultured Gemmatimonas sp.
CTGCTCACCGCAGGGGTTGGTGGCCTCGTAGTTCCCCAGATGCGGCACCGGGTTGTAGCGGTTGGCCTCATCGATGAAAAACACGCCCGGCTCGCCCGTGCGCCATGCGCCCAGGATCATCTTGTCCCACACCTCGCGCGCACGCAGCTGCCCAGTCACCTGTCTGGACACGGGGTCCACCAGATCGTAGTTCGTGTCGGCCTTCACGGCGTCCATGAACTTCGTGGTGATGCCAACGGAGATGTTGAAGTTGGTGATCTGGGTCAGATCCTCCTTGCACGCGATGAACTCCATCACATCGGGATGATCGACGCGCAGAATGCCCATGTTCGCGCCGCGCCGCGTGCCGCCCTGCTTCACCGCGTCCGTGCTCGCATCATAGAGCTGCATGAAGGACACAGGGCCCGACGCCACGCCGGTGGTGGAGCGCACCATGCTGCCACGCGAACGCAGACGGGAGAAGGAGAAGCCCGTGCCACCGCCACTCTGATGGATGAGCGCCATGCTGCGCAGCGTGTCATAGATGCCGCTCTGTCCATTGCTGAGCGCATCATCGACCGGCAGCACGAAGCAGGCCGACAACTGCCCCAATGGGCGGCCCGCATTCATCAGCGTCGGCGAATTGGGCTCGAATCGACGCTGCGTCATCAGGAAATAGAAGTCCTCCGCCACCGCCTGCACGGCACCGTCGGAGGCTCCGTAGCGCCGGTCCGCCTCAGCCACCACCGTGGCGACACGCCAGAACATGTCCTCTGGCTGCTCGACCGGCTTGCCGGACTTGTCCTTGACGAGGTAGCGCTTCTCCAGAACGGTTCGCGCGTTCGCGGACAACGTGACCAGGCCTTCCGGGGGCGTCGCGGAGAAAGGCATCAGGGTGTAGCTCCTGCAGTTGGGCGTGGGGCGGTGACTGTCGCTGAGCCGGTCCGGGTACGTCCCCGGATAAGGAGGAGGGAGGGGGCCGAGCGGGCGCGTATGGTCGCTCTATTCGTGAAGCCGCGCAAGTCACAAGCTAACACCTTACCCCGCGATCACTTGCATTTCCCATATCACGTACCTGCGAGACCGACCCAGTTGTCCACGGTTCGCAGGTTTGTGTTGTCGTAGCGAGCCCATCCATTGGAAAATGTGATGCCGTCACACTCCGCTTCGAAGATGACACTAGAGAAACACCGTCATAAATCCCTATGTATCAATATGTTATGCCGAGTGAACCAGGCGCTCGGCGGTCACCAATACCGCAGCATGCCGCCATGAGTCAAAAGGGCCGTTTTCTACGGGACAGAGCCGTCGAGTCAGGCGTTTGCCTGCTTTCACGCAGAAACGAGACCGTTGCCTGCTATCCCGAAATCCTCGGTACGCGCCCCGCACGATATGCCTGCGCCAATTCCACATACCGCGCGGCGTTTTCCGGGATCCGCTGCTGTTGCACGGGGTCGATCTCTCGCACCACGCGCCCGGGCACACCCACCACCAGGGATCCGGGTGGGACCTGCGCCCCCTCGGTCAATACCGCGCCGGCCGCGATGATACTCCCAGCGCCAACCCGCACGCCATTCAACAGCACGGCCCCCATACCCACCAGCACCCGATCCTCCAGCACCGTGCCGTGCACCACCGCCCGATGCCCGATCACGCAGTCCGCCCCCACCACCGTGGGCTTGCCGGGGTCCGCATGAATCACTGCGCCATCCTGCACGTTGCTGCGCGCGCCAATGCTGATGCGCTCCACATCGCCACGAATCACGGCCGTCGGCCACACGCTGGTATCCTCGGCGAGTTCCACATCCCCCAGAACCACGGCCGTCTCGTGAATGAACGGTGCTGCCATGACAGATTATCCTCAGTGTGAACGCGCTATCTCGCGCATCAGAAATACCCGCCCAGGGTGACATAGGCCGTACCGCCACGCTTCACTCCGGCGGGCGTCAGATAGGGTGCCGCCGCACCCAGCCGCACGCGATACGGCGTGTCGTACTGCACGGCGATGTCGAAGACCAGTTCAGCACCACCCGTCGCCAGCCACCCGTCCCGCTCACCCACGCGATTGCAGACCGGTGTTCCGGTCGCCGCCAGGGCGTACGGGCACCACGCGCGCGCGGCATCACTGAAGAGAGCGAGCGACATGCGGTCGGTGTACACCGTGAGCGGGCTGGGCAGCCGGCTGAAGCTCAGCAACGGGGCGCGATACTCCACGCTGCTGCCAAGCGCGCGGATGCCGCGCTGCACGCCGGGCGCGACTCCACGCAGGGGAAAGGTCCGAGCGGGATCACCAACAACCACCCCCGGCACGAGCTCGGTACTCACCCCGCTCACGCCGCCCACACTGAACTCGGATGTCGTCTTGCGATCGGCAACCCCCGCCGTCGCTCGAAGGGCGATCACATGTCGGGCATATCCGGGCAATGGCAAGGGCACGAACCCTTGAGCCGCCATGATGCTGCGCCACGATCCACTGGATGAATTCCCCTCGCGCCAGCGATAACTCGTGCTGTGCGAAAGAGTGACACCTTCCTCGACAGAGACCGCACGGAGAGCACGCCGCACCGTAGAGACGCTGCCATTCAGGAACAGCGAGGGATACCGGGAGCCGCGCCGCAACGTCGACGCTGCCGGACCCAGCGCCGAGTCGATGTCTGCCGAGAAATCCCGAAGCTCGTACTGCGCGCCGACCGTGGCAGCAGCACGCCAGCGCATGCGGGGCACCAACCAGGTCGATGACATCGTGATGAACCGCCGGCGACGTGCCACCAGGCCCAGGGTCGCGCCGCTAGAAGTGACGGAGCGGAACGAACCATCCCACTCCTGCCACACGCTCACATCGAGCACCGGTACTCCGAACCCCGCATACCGATACGCGAAGTGTCCATCGGTCTCGCGCGTGTCGGGCTGCACCAGCATGGACGCACTCCACGCGTGACGATCCAGGATGTCATTCCCGCTGCTGCTCGCCCCAATGGTCATGCGACCATCACGCCCCTCACCCGTCTGAGGCAGCCAGTAGCGCGGCAGGAGCTGTTGCCACGCCCGATAGGGCCGTGAGGGTTGCTGCACCAATGCCGCGGAATCTGCAACGGGTGGAGGTATCACTGGGTTGCGCGCGGGATACCACGTCGATCGGGCGGTCGCGCCTGATGTGTCGAGTGTGGCATACGCCACATGGTAGCCATCCGCGCGGAAGAGCAGCGCTGCCACGCGCATCCCATCCGGTGAAACACTGGGGGCATACACGCCGGTACTGACGGCGCTTGCCTGGGTCACCTCGGCGCGCTCCTCGCGCCAGCGCAGGGTATCCGTCCCAACCGCGTCCCATGCGGCGGTCTCGAGTTGCATCCGCCCGCTGCGATCACTGCTCCACACCAGGCGCCTTCCGTCTGGTGTGAAGGACGGACTGCTGAATACCGCCCGCGCGCCCGCGACCACAGCGCGCAACGCGCCGAGGGAATCCAGCACCACAATTCGCTGCTCCCCCGTGGGAAGGAGCTGCACCGCCGCAATGTGCGCTCCGTCTGGCGACCAGCGAGGCTCTGCCCAGCGCTCCGTGACACCAGCAACGAAACCATCATCACCACCGGAACCGCTCGGGAGCATCTGTATCTCGCCATGCTCCGCCACGCGCACCAACCGACTGCCGTCGGCCTCGAGTTGCACGGCCACGATCACCCCATCGCCGCGTACATCGGGCATGGTGAGACGTGCGCCATGCGTCATCCGTGTGATCGTGCTCGATGCCCTGCCTTGTCGGTAGAGATCACTGCGCGTGACATAGGGGTCGCGACGTTCGGCCTGTGCGAAGATCACGTCACCATCATGCAGGACGTTCACATCCAGACTGTTGCGCCTGGCGAGGCGCTGCACCTGTGCGCCGGCACCCGCTGCCGCAACATACAGACCAGGAATATCACGACCTGTCGCGGCACTCCATATCAATGAGTCCTCTCCGAACCAGCGGGGAGATTCGGCATACCATCCCGCGGTGCTCACAACCGTCCATTCGGCGTCACCGGCACGGTCCGGCACGTGTGCCGCGGCGGAGTCGCGCAGCGCAGCATACATCGCGTCAAACGACTTCCCAAAGCCGATGCGGGAGGCGCGAGACAGGAGGAATGGTACCGGAAAGGACGCAGTAGCGTCGACGAACCGCCGCATCCCTCCCTCGCGCTGCGATGCGCTGGCCTGCATCAAGGTACTGCCATAGGCATAGGCGGCCTGTCCTCTCGGATACGCCGACGCCGCAAGGCTCCACCGGGAAGGCGGCCACCAGACGCTGTCCCGCACCGCGGCCCGCACATAGCCAGGGAACTCCGTGCCTACCAGCCGTCCGCTGCCAGTGAAGCGGCTCTCATAGTGCACCGCCAACCCTTCCTTCACCCAGCTCGGGAGGAAGGCATTGGGAAAGAACAACGGGTTGCGGCCGAATACCCAACGGCCG
>CAZPJX010000195.1:0-4397 GCA_964586985.1 uncultured Gemmatimonas sp.
GAACGTCGGGTACTACGTGACGAACGGAGAGGTGGATTGGGACGCGATGCGGCGGGATATCGCGCTCAGCACGCATTTCCTCGACAACATCATCGACGTCAACAAGTACCCGTTGCCGGAGATCGACGCGCTGTCCAAGCGCATCCGTCGCATCGGTCTGGGCGTGATGGGCTTTGCCGACATGCTTGTGCGCCTTGGCATACCGTACGACAGTGCGGAAGGCGTGGAGATGGGTCGCCGGGTCATGGAGTTTCTCGACGTCGAAGGCAAGAAGGAGAGCGAGCGTCTGGCGCGGGAGCGCGGCGCATTCCCCGAGTGGGCGCAGTCCATCTGGGGCCCCGACGAGACCTGCGCGCGCGATGCGACCGGCGAGCGCATCCGCCCCATGCAGCTGCTGCGCAACTGCAACGTCACGACGGTGGCGCCCACGGGCACCATCTCCATCATCGCCAGCTGCTCGTCGGGGCTCGAGCCGTTGTTCGCCGTGGCGTTCATGCGCAATCAGGCCGGCGTGATGATGCCGGACGTGAACGAAGACTTCGTGGCCATCGCCAGGGCCGAAGGCTGGTACAGCGAGGAGCTCATGGAGCGCATCGCGAAGACGGGCAGCGTGCAGCACGCGGAGGTGCCGGCCAAGTGGCAGGCGGTGTTCAACACGGCGAACAATATCTCGCCGGAGTACCACATCCGCATGCAGGCGGCTTACCAGTTGCACTGCGACTCGGCCATCTCCAAGACCACCAACTTCGGCTTCGCGGCCACGGTGGACGACGTGCGTGCCATCTACGAGATGGCGTACGACATGAAGTGCAAGGGCGTGACCGTGTACCGCGACGGCTCGCGTGACAACCAGGTGCTCAGCACCGGTGCCACGCAGGATGCCGCGGCAAACCGCGAGAGCGCCAAGGCGGCGGTGGGTGCCGAGGCGCCCAGGGCCGACGCCAAGGCCGAGGTCGTACTCAAGCGCGAGATTGGCGAACTACAGGGTACCATTGCCGAACTCCAGAGCGAACTCGATCGCACCAGGAAGCAGTTGTTCACGGCGGAGGCCGAGAACGCGAATCGTCGCGGGAAGCGAGCGCGTCCGGACGTCATGCGCGGCACGACCATACGCAAGGAGACGCCGCTCGGCACGATGTTCGTGAACATCACCGAAGACGAGAAGGGGCAGCCATTCGAAGTCTTCCTGAGCCTTGGTAAGGCTGGCGGGAGCGCCATGGCGGATGCCGAAGCCATCGGCCGGTTGATCTCCCTCGCGTTGCGTTCGGGAATCTCCGTGCAGGAGATTCATCGTCAGTTGCGTGGCATTTCCTCCGATCGCGCAGTGGGCCTGGGCCCCAACAAGGTGTTGTCCATGCCCGACGCCATTGGTATTGCATTGGAGACCTGGCTGCGTGAGAAGCAGGGTGTGCAGCAGGACCTGCTGAGTGGTGGCACGCCGGCCATGGGTCAGGGCCCGGTGAGTGCACTGAGCGCCCCGGTCCCCACACCGGCCTCCGGAGTGCCAATCACCCGGCCGCCAATGGGAGAACAGGCGCAGCCGCAGATCGAGTTCGGCAAGGTGGGTGGCGAAGTGTTCATGGGCACCTGCCCGGACTGCGGATCACAGCTCGAGTTCGCGGAAGGCTGTGTGAAGTGCCACGTGTGCGGGTTCAGCGAGTGCGGGTGAGGTTGACGAAGGCCAGGGGCGTACGCGTCGCCCGCAGCCATAACTGGCGCGTTCAGCCACCATTACTGTCGCTAAAACTGTCATCATAGTTGTCACGGCGATAACTCCATGAAAGGCAACGGGATGCGAGCTGGAAAACTCGCACCCCGTTGCCTTTCGTTTAGGATGATACCTCGCCAGAGGACCCCGAGGGAGCAGGCGCGCATCCCCAGGCGCGGACCGCTGAACGGTTCAGAGCACCAATAAGTCTATTTTGTCAGGCAATACGACATTAGCGCAGATATATCCGCGCAAACGTCAAAGGAGCTTACATAATGCAGCGAAATCCGCGCAGGAGGCCCTCCACGACGTGGCCCGATATCGTGGTCAGCACGGCCGCGACGAGCGACACGATTCTCCGGGCCGTGGCGAACGGTGAGCTCAAGCCGCTCGTGCGCCCGTTCTACTCGCCGGCCATGGAGGTCTAGCCGGCAACGATTTTCCGCCGGAATGTCTGGAAGGTGGTGGCCGCGCTCGTCCCCGTGGGCGTGATCTCGTATCGCACGGCGTTGGAGGCGCGACCTGCGCCTGATGGCAGCGTCTTTCTGGTCGGCAAGGGGCGATACCAGCTCGACCTGCCCGGCGTGAAGATTCGTGCAGTCGCCGGCGCGGGTCCGCAGCCGACCGACCTGCCGTACGTTGATGGGCTGTATCTCGCATCGCGTCCGCGGGCTATACTCGAGACCCTGGCCCCGTCGCGCGCACCCGCCACGGTGGCGCGCGCATTCATGAACGCCGAGCTGGTCGCTGGCGGAGAAGCGCGCGTGATCATTCCCACGGTCTATCGCGACGACTATCTGACCGGACTGCGGACCTTGAACCGCGGGGGCGAACCAACACCGCTCATCAAGGTGCTGGACTTCGCACAGCGTTGGGTGGCGGCCCTCGATTGGAGCAGTCTGGCCACTGCCGAAGCGGCGATGAAAGCCACCAACGCGTTTGCCCGACCCAATAGCGCGGTCGTGCTGCGATTGCCTGCGGCCGGGAGAGCGTAGCGCTCGAGCCCCGCCTGCTGAAAGGGTGCGCGTTGCCTCAGGTGCGATGCCCGCACTTTCGGGATCTGCGAGATCATCGACGAACACAAGCTGTGGCCCGTGCTAAGGCGCTCGCGTTGGCGACGCCACTAACATGCGGGGCGCGTAGCGCCCCGGCGCACCCTGCGCATCTAAACCCGCGCCATGTCTGGGTGGGCCGGATTGAGCAAGACACAATACTCCTCAGGCACGACTACGGAGGGCACCTCGGCTACGAGAGCAGTGCCGGCGGCCAACCAGTCATCGCCCCAGCGGATCGAGACCAATCAGGCCGATGTTGCGTGCCATCCGATCTGCGTGGCCGGATCACACACGGTGCGCGCCGCCCCTTTGCCAGATCGGTCCTCGACAGCATACGTCGGCGCGTCGGCCGCGATCCGATACGCCATCACCGCGTCGGCTGCTGGTAAAGCAGCCGCCAGAACAGCCGTGTTGGGTCGCTTCGCGCGTGACGTCACCAGTATGCGCCGGACGCGACACCCCCGAGCAGGCGTTCCACCATGTCGCGGCCGACACTGGTCTTGAGGAGATCCAGCGGCAGGCGGTCCCTTCGGGCCGGATTCGGTGCGGTGAGCCATGCGCCCAGCCACGCGCCGGCGCGAAACCCCTCCTGCGCCGCCGCGTCCGACACCAACCAACTCGGCACGAGGGACACCAAACGCGCGAGTCCGACGACCGGATCGCTTTCCGAGGGCGACAGCACGAGGCCGCGCGCGCGTTTCCGGTTGATGGTGGCCACGGCCAACCCCAGCGCCTCCACTACACGTTCATAGGGTAGCTCGAGCACGTCCGCGAGCTCCTTGGCGGTGTGAGCCTCCACCCCATGGAGCATCAACTCATGGAGCATCAACTCATGGCTTCCAATGGCGCTCAGGTTTGTCAACAGTCGGGCGCGCGATGGCGGCTCCCTACCGCGCACGACCTGTGAGTCCACCCGTCCGCCCAGTGGCCCGATGCGCACCTCAATCCCGGTTTCACCGACCCGCAGCACTTGAATCGCCGCTGGGCTTCCGGAGACTCAGTTAGGTGATTCCCATTTCGATCAGGTTCGAAGACTAGGTTAGCTGATCCTGCGCTCCGTACGTCGCGGGTGGCAAGTCACCCAGCGCCTCCATCAGGTGCTCCGTGTTGAACCACGATACCCGCTAGAACTCGGAAAAAATCCGCCGATACAGCTTGCCGCGCACGGAACCGCCGAAGGGCTGCCCCGAAGGGCAAACCGCAGCCGCCCGCTATTCCAGTCGACGGGGGGCACTCCAAAGAAGTGTGCAATTCATATTGGTGATGACACGCTCGAGCATGCGCTACGCAATAACGGTAGCGCTTCGGGGAGTTGGCAGGTGATGCGAAGTTCGGTGGCGCTGAATGCCGACTTGGAGTTGTGTGCTTAGCGTTGATCCGAATGGCAACCCAGCCGATTATATTCAAGGAATGGCTGTACGGATGCTTTGCCTCAATTCCTCACCTCAAACCGCAGGAAGTCGGCCAGCTGCTTCGATTCCGTGATTTCGTCGTGTGGCGCCAGGATATACTTCCACGGTTTTCCTTTGACGCTTGCCGCGTGGTCTGAGGCGTGCTTGCACCAGCGCAGCGCCGCCGCAGCCTTGGAGACCACTTCGTCACTTTTCAGGTCGTCGCGCTTCTTGGTTTCGGCC
>CAZPJX010000196.1:0-1415 GCA_964586985.1 uncultured Gemmatimonas sp.
CTCTTTGCGTGTGGATCCAGTGGAGTTCGAGTTGCCGGCCGGCAAGGGTTGGTCGGCTCACGGGATCGCCAGCATCACACGAGCTGCCGGCTTCACGGGGGCGGTGACGGTCTCGGTCACCGGGTTGAACGGCGTCTCCGGCGGCGTGGTGGCGGCCACGCCATCAACGATTGCCGCGAGTGACACGGCGACCAACCTGATGGCGCTGACACTCGATGGCGCGGCGCCTGGCGTGTACACTGGTACGGTGCGAGCGGTGGCGGCGGGGTTCGGTGAGCAGACGGCGACGGTTCGCATACGGGTCTCTGCGCCCAGTACCGGCAGCATCAGCTGGAAGTTCTGCAATTCGAGCCGCGTGCCCCGGTTCTTCGCCGTCAAGGATGGAAGCGGTGCCTGGCGGCACATCGTGCCGTCGGGTCCTGCGGCTGGAACGGCAGCGGACCCCACCACCTTCAATTTCTCGCTGGCGCAGGGTACCGCTGGTATCGCGATGGTGAAGCTTGGGGAGAAGATGAGCAGCTCGCCGCTCATCCAGGGATTCCGTTGGGATGTGTTCTATCTCACGGCAGCGGAAGTCGTGGAACAGGCGGCGGCGGAGTGCACGCGGTGGCCGGATGTCACCACGCGCACCGCCAGTGCACCCGTGAGCGGCTATCAGTCCTTCGATGCCATCATGGCCAGCGCGAGCCGGTTCGCGCTCGTGAGTGTCGGGAGCACCGGCCCTGCCAGCACGACGCTTTCAGCCTCGACGCTCCGGCCGGGGAGTTTCGATCTCTTCCTTACACGTTCGTCGTTTACCGGTAGCCCGCAGGCGCCCATCTCGGTGCTCTCGATCATCCTGCGACGCGGACTTGATCCCGCGAGCGGGGCGACCCTGCCCGCGCTGAATTTCGCGAGTGAAGGCTTCGCGCCGGCTACCGGCACGGTCAGTTTCGGGAACACCGGTGGCGAGCCTTTCTTCCTGGCACAGAACTTTCTGACCGCCAACGCCCTGAATGCCCCCATGCATGCCTCGGCGACCTATACCCAAACGAGCCGCACCTGGTTCGGGGTGCCAGCGTCCAGGCTGCAGGCTGGTGATCTGCATGAGTTGGCGGCCACGACGGCAACAGCCTCAGCTCGCCGTGCAGTGATCACCTTCGACGATCAGGTCTCATCCCGTACGCTGGATTTCGGCCCGGCACTTCCCACGCCGTCCGTCGTAGGTGGTACGGGCGCGGCACCCTGGCTCATTCGGGCCACCGGGTCAGTGTCTGTTGAGTACAACGCGCGGGCCTCGCTCTATCTCCGCGAGACCATTGCGGACCCGCGTGCCTTCCTGATTGTCGCCTCACGCGGCTATCTGGGCGGGTCGGGGAGTTATGATCTGAGTATTCCCGATCTCTCCGCGGCGACCGGTTTCACGATGTTCTGGA
>CAZPJX010000196.1:1515-4385 GCA_964586985.1 uncultured Gemmatimonas sp.
TATGATCTGAGTATTCCCGATCTCTCCGCGGCGACCGGTTTCACGATGTTCTGGAATGCCCGACGTGGCGTCCCGGTGCACTGGACAGTGACCGGCGGAGAAGGCGATCCCGGTTCCACCGACGAGGTCTTCTGCATGCAGCTCGGCATCTGCCCTGTGAAGCCGTTGCGCGGAGCGGTGTACAAGTCGGCACAGGCCACCGGGACCGTCACCGTGCCCTGAGACGTTCCGCCGCATCGGTCGTTTCCACGCGAGGTCCGTTAGGCCAACGGGCTGCCAGCGTTCGCGTGCTCCGCGAGTCGGCAGGCGAGGTCCAGCAGCATCTCATCGCCGCCTTGTGCCGCAATCAACGACAGTCCGATGGGGCATCCGCCCAAGCTGCCCAGAGGCAGCGAGACCTGGGGCAAACCACCAAGTCCGGCGATGCAGAGCAGGGCGAGTGAGCGCTCGCGAATGGTGACGGTCTCGGGGAGGGGGAGCCCCCGTTGAGGAGCCGCGCCGGGAACGGACGGCAGCACCAGGACCGCATTATCGGCAAGCAAGCCGTCGAGTCGCTGCTGGATACGCTCCCGTTCGCGCCGGGCCAGGTTGACCTCATGGGCGGTCACGCGTGAGGCGGCTTCAAATCGCGGTGCAATCTGGGCACCAAAGGTTGGTCGAGCCTCCTGCACCCAAGCGCCATGTGTCTGCCAGATCTCGGCGAATTGCAGTACCCGAAAGACCTCGTACCAGGCTGGCAAACCCTCGGTGCTTACGGTCACTGGATGTGCGGGGCCGAGGAGTTCGCTTACCAGTTGCACGGAAGACTGCAACACCTCCGCGACACCCGGCATGGTCTGCGCGAAGGCGTCGGTGGCGTAGAGCAGCGGGCCCGCACGCTCGATCGCCGGGATGGTAGACGTGCGTGATGGCAGTAGCACTCTCCCGACACGCTGGAGCAGCTCCGCATCCCGCGTGAACCAGCCGCAGGTGTCGAACGAGGGTGCCAGCGGACAGGCGCCGTCCATGGCGATGCGCCCATGTGTCGGCCGAATCCCGTAGATACCGCAGAAGCTCGCCGGCGCCCGTACGGAGCCGCCAGTATCGCTGCCAATGGCGAAATCCACGAGACCGCCGGCGACGGCACTGGCTGAACCACTGGAGGAACCACCTGGGACGCGATCAGGCGCCGCGGGATTGATAGGCGTCCCATAGTGCGCGTTCTCTCCGGTGAGACTGAAGGTCATCTCCTCGGTGTGCGCCTTGCCTACCATGGTAGCCCCGGCCGTGAGCAGGTGCGTGAGCACCGAGGCATGTTGGGACGCCGGCTCGTGCGTGCGCAGCCAGTCGGGGCTGCCGAAGCCGGTGCGATGCCCTGCCACGTCGAAGTTGTCCTTGAGCGCGAAGGTCAGGCCGTCGAGAAGGCCGTGCCCCGTGGGGGCAAGGGCTACGTGGGTATGACGACAGAGCGCATGGAAAACATCCCGTTCGAGGAGCGTCATTGCACGGCTTCCGTTGCCTTCATCGTTCGGCCGGCGATCATGTAGAACACCGTCGCCACACCGAGTGTCCCGACGAGCACCGTCCATTCCGCCCTGGTGATCGAGCTGAGCAACCAGGTGATGAGTGCGATGGTAATGATTGGAACCGCGGGTCCGCCGGGCACGGAGAACGGTTGTGCGCCATCCTGACGCACGCCCTGCCGGCGAAGCATCATGGTGGCTGCGGCGCAGCCCGCGTAGAGGAGCAGCGCTGCGAGATTCGATATAACCGCGAGCTGCTCGAAGGAGTTGAACACGGCCAGGCCACAGACCAGCGTGGTCTGCAGGAGGATGGCAATGTGTGGCGTGCGAAAGGTGGGATGAATGGCGCCCACCGCTCGTGGCAGCAGTCCGTCCTCCGCGAAGCGAAACAGCGCGCGCGGGACCGCCAGGGTCATACCGCTCACGTACCCGAACATCGAGATGGATGCGCCGATCAGCAGCAACAGGCGGCCCGGCGTTCCGAGAAATGACTCTGCGGCGAAGGCCAGCGGCGCGGCGGTACTCGTGGCGAGGCGGTCCCCCAGGAGTCCAGCGGCCACGATATGCACGGCCAGATAGAGCAACGTCACGCCAATCATTGCGATCGCCAACGCACGGGGCACGGTACGCGCGGGGTCCTTGACCTCGCCGCTTGGGACGAGGGCGGTTTCTACACCGCTGAAGGCAAAGACCAGCACGATGGCGGCCCGCGCCATGCTTGAGGCACTGGGCATGTCCCGCACGACAAGGTTGTCTGGCTGAATGAAAAACACCCCGATGGCCACGAAAGCGATGAGGGGGAGCAGTTTTGCGATGCTGGCCGCCATGATCAGCCGGGTGCCTTGCTCGACGCCGCGAATATTGATGGCGGCGAGCAGCATGAACATCGCCACGATCACTGGTATGCGTAGGCCTTCCATGCCGAACAGGGCGCCAAGGCCCTCGGCGAAGGCCGAGGATACACCGGCCACCGCGGTGGTCCCAAGCATCCAGAGCAGAACGCCCGCCAGAAAACCGACATATCGCCCGAAGACTGCCTCGACGTAGGCATAGGGCCCGCCGGTCAGGGTGATCCGGCTGCCGGCATCGGCGAAGCAGAGCACGACGCACGCCATCATGGCGGCGCAGATGAGGTAGACGAAGGGAGCGGATGGACCGGCTGCAGCCGCTGCACTTGCCGGAAGTCGGAAGATGCCGCCGCCAACCGTGACGTTGAAGATGCTGGCGGCGAGGCCCCAAACACCAACCGCGCGGACGAGTTCTCGTCCGCGCGGTGGTGACGTCTCGGATGCTGTCCGATCAGGCACGTGTGAGGATCGGAATGAGCAGCAGTGCCACAATGTTGATGATCTTGATCAGCGGGTTGAT
>CAZPJX010000197.1:0-4273 GCA_964586985.1 uncultured Gemmatimonas sp.
ACCATGGCGTACGCGCCGGCCAGATAGCTGGACAGTGCGATCAGCCAGGCCGCCAACGGCAGGAGCCAGTGGCGCAGGTCGACCACGCGCGCGGTCATCGAATCCTGGTACAACGCGACGAGCGCGATCGGCAGCGCCGTCGCCAGCAGTAGGAGCACTGCGCTGGCGGCGGTCAATGCACCGGCGATTCGCAGGCGGTGCAGCGGGCGGTGCAACAGGTTGAGCCACTGGTTCGGCTTGCGGTACGAGCCCATCTGGTACATACCCAGCAGGGCCCCGGCCACGGCATACACAGCGCCGAATACCTGGTAGACAACGATCGGTTGTTGCGCCAGGTCGACCATACGGCTGAGAAAGCCCAGCACGGCGACATTGAGGATTGCGGCGACAGCGGCCCACAGGCGGAAGCGCAGCAGTTCGGCCTTGAAGAGATCAATCATGTTTGTGTTCTCGAGTCGTCGCGCGATCAGGCCGCTGCCGGTGCGGCGTGGTTCTTGGCCAGGAAGGCGTTGACCGCGCGGTCAAGGCTGACCGGTGCCGACTGCACATTGCGAGCGCCAGCTTCGCGCAGGAATACTTCGAAGCGTTCGTCCTGGTCCAGTACCAGATAGTGTTGCAGCCCATCCAGGAACTGCACCTCCAGGAGGCCCGGCACAGTGTGCATCGCAGGCCCCTTGAATGGCGCGTCGGCGATCCAGTGGCTCACGCGCGCCGTGAACTCCTCCGGCGCCGACATGTGCTTGAGCTGTCCGCGCTCGAGAATAATGAGGTTGTCGGCAACGCGCTCGATCTCCTCCATCTGGTGCGAGCAATAGATCACCGTGCAATCGTCGGCCGCATTGCTGTACATCAGGGACTCCAGGAATGCACGCTTTGCGACAACGTCCAGGCCTAAGGTCGGTTCGTCCAGCACCAGCAGTTCCGGCCTCTGCGCCAGCGCTAACGCGAGGTTGAAACCCGCACGTTCGCCGCGCGAGAGCTGCCCGACCTTCTGCTCAGGGAGCACGTGGTAGTGGCCAATCACGTCGTCGTAGGCATCCTGGTTCCACCGCACGTACTGGTGGCGCTGCATCGCCATGACCTGCGAGACACGCATCCAGCTGGGCAGAGTGTGTTCCTCATTGACGAATCCGATGCGGCTGCGGTCCTGCGGTGAAAGCGTTTGACTATCCTTGCCGAGGATGCGGGCCTGGCCCGAGGTGGGTGACATGAAGCCCAACAGAATGCGAAACAGCGTGGACTTACCGGCGCCGTTGGCACCGACGATGGCATGGATGCGGCCGCGCGGAATACACAGGTCGAGATTGTCGAGTGCCAGCTTGCGCCCGTAGCGCTTGCTCAGCGCGCGGGTTTCGATCACGGAGTCGGTGAAATCGCCCATGGCGGTCTTCTCTGCCGGATGGAGGTCAGTCAGCGGGATCAGGCCAGCTTGCGGGCAACAAGCTGCTGAAACCCGTGGGCAACCCGCTTCTGTACCTCGCTCGTCGGGAAGCCCAGTGGCACCACGTCGTGGATGAAATGATCGATGGCCACATCCAGCCGACGCTCACGCTCGGCGTCGGACAGGCGCTGGCGTGGTGTGGCTACGTACAGGCCCATGCCCTGGCGCGACTCCAGCCAGCCCTCGGTGGTGAGTTCGCTATAGGCCTTGGCCACCGTGTTCGGATTGATGGTCAGCTGCTGGGCCAGACCGCGCACGCTGGGCAGCTGGTCACCGGGCTCCAATTCGCCGGTGGCGATTCTCACCCGTACTGCGTCAGTGATCTGTTTGATGATGGGCCGCGGATCGCCGGTGGCGATCTGCAGCATCAACGGGCGGGTCCTGGCCATGCGAGCCTCATGTTTGCTGTACCATTAACACTAGTACAGCAAATACAGATACGTCAAGTCAGGTGGCGGCACCGGTTTGGGTGACAAGACCGTCCGGAAGGTGTCATGGCTCCTGCTTCCCACGAGCTGGAGCCTCCGGCAGACCCGGGGCGAATCGACCGATTGGTTACCCGGATGTCGCAATTCCCGTCACTCCGGGAATAGGAGCTCTACGGCACCATCAATGAAGCAGTGGTCGCTTCATGGTGTGTTGCCCCTGATACCGTGATGAGGGTTATGGCGTTCGGCGTGAACTGGTTGTTCAGGAATGTGGGTGCCAGGCAGGATCATGGGGGGCTTCGCGTCCTGGAGACGGTGTTTTCACGCACGCAACCCGTGATGGTGACGGATGCCAGGGCGCGTATCCAGCGGGTAAATCCCGCCCTCTGCTCCCTCATGGGCTATGAGGAAGTGGAGATACTGGGGCGCACGCCTCGACTCTTCAGATCAGATCACCATGACCAGGCATTTTATGATCGGATGCTTCAATCCATCCAGGCCACTGGGCATTGGGAGGGGGAGATCTGGGACCGGCGCAAGGGTGGTGAGGTCTTCCCGAAGTGGCTCAGCATTGCTGTTGTAAGGAACGAGAAGGATGAGGTGCAGAATATGGTGGCCTGCTATACCGACCTGAGTGAGAGGCACCAGGCACGCGAGCAGATCAACCGCTTGGCGTTCTATGATGTATTGACCGGGCTTCCCAACCGCGTGCTGCTGCGTGAGCGTTTGCAGCAGGTGAGTGTTGAATGCTCTGATAGTGGCCGGTATGGCGCGCTTCTGGTGCTCGATTGGGATGATTTCAAGTCGCTGAATGATAGCTACGGCTACTTGGTGGGCGACGCATTCCTGAAGTTGCATGGGGAACGCATTGTCTCGAGCCTGGCAGGTGGCACTTTCGTTGCCCGATTGGGCGGCGATGAGTTTGCGATTGTGCTACCTGCCGTTGGTGAGAACAGTCTGGATCCCCTGCCCTCCGCCTCTGCGGCGCACGCTGCCGCCAAGGCGGAATCGGTGGCAGCACAGCTGCTGACCTCCCTGGCGCTCTCCGGTCGCGTGGGTGATGTGGAGTATCAGGGAAGCGCAAGCGCTGGTGTTGTGCTACTGGGTGATTCAGCGGAAGACGCCGACGTGCTGCTCAAGCAAGCCGAGATGGCTATGTATGAAGCCAAACGATCTGGCCGTGGGCGTATTCACTTCTTTGACCCTGTGCTGGAACGCGGTGTCGCCGAACGCCTTCAGACTGAGGGAGAGTTGCGCAGGGCGATTGCAGGCCACGAGCTCCGTCTGCACTACCAGCCTCAGGTGCGGGTATCTGAAGGTGGTGAGTTCGCGGTAACGGGCGCCGAGGCGCTGGTACGCTGGCAACACCCAACGCGAGGACTGCTCGGGCCGGGCCTGTTTATCCCGGTGGCGGAGGAGGCGGACCTGATTTCCTCACTCGGCTCGTGGGTGCTTCGTGAAGCCTGCACCCAACTCGGAAAGTGGCGGTGCCACGCTGAGCGTTCGCAATGGATCGTCGCTGTGAACGTGAGTGCCAAGCAGTTCCTTGAGCCGCTGTTCGTTGAAGAAGTCCTGGGCCTCCTGGGTGAGTCTGGAGCACCCGCGGAGCGATTGAAGCTGGAACTGACGGAGAGCCTGTTGGTAGACCGTCCCGATGCGATCATTGCCGTCATGACACGATTGCGAGGTCACGGGGTCAGGTTTTCGCTGGACGACTTCGGGACTGGGTATTCGTCCCTGTCCTACCTGAAACGACTGCCACTGAATCAGCTCAAGATTGACCAGAGCTTTGTCAGCGGCCTCGCCAGTGACGCAAATGATGCCGCCATTGCGCAGTCCATAACGGCGCTCGCCAGGGGCCTTGGGCTATCGGTCATTGCGGAGGGCGTGGAGACAGCGGTACAGCAACGCATGCTGCACGCCATGGGTTGCGACCACTATCAGGGTTATTGGTTCAGCAGACCGATTCCGGTCGACGAGTTTGAGGCGTGGAGTGAGGAGTGGTTGACACAGGCCCATCAGCGCGAAGATCGGGAAGATGCGGATCCCGTGGGAGCGGCTATTGCCTTCGGGGTCGCAGCACTGGGCACACTCGCCGACCCGCTTGCGCTGGAATGCACTACACCCGAATCGGCGGAACCGGTGGGTGGGGATTTCATCCCGCTCGAGATTGCCCGGTGAGCTCCTGATCGAGGCGAGACGGCGAGCGCTAACCACGCGCAGAGTCGCACCTTGAGGCGTCCACGGTTCGGCAATTCCATCAAGGGGTGGTTCACCGGACCGCTGTCGGTGCCGATTGAAAATTGCATGGAAGTGTGGAGTGGCCTCCGATCGACTGGACACACGGGCGATGGCGGTTTGCCCTTTCGGCGGGCAGCCACAAGGGCAAACCGCCACGAAGGCC
>CAZPJX010000198.1:0-4241 GCA_964586985.1 uncultured Gemmatimonas sp.
AGATGGGGGTGGCGCCGGCTTCCGCGATGTGATACCCCGAGATCGACACGGAATAAAAGTTCCGCACGTCGTTCCTGGTGAAGTATTCCTGCACATCACCCATGAGCTTGAGCGAGAACTCGGTGGAGAAGATGCAGGTGTTCTGCGCCTGGTCCTCCTTGAGGATGTCGGCCTGCACCGTCCCACGTACCTTCGTGATGGTGTCGCGCTTGATGCGATCGTAGACATCAGGAGGCAGCACCATGTCGCCCGTCACCCCCAGCAACATGAGCCCGAGCCCGTCATTGCCCTGCGGCAGCGGTCCGCTGTACACAGGCTGAACGCTCCCAATCGCAGTGAAGTACGCGTCGATCTTGGCCTGTACCTCCTCCTCGAGTCCCTCGGCCCTGATGTACTTCTCGCACTGCTGATCGATCGCGGCATTCATGAAGAAGCCGGTGAGCATGGGTGCCGGGCCATTGATCGTCATCGACACCGACGTTTTCGGATCGGTAAGATCAAAACCAGAGTACAATTTCTTGGCATCATCCAGACAGCAGATCGAGACGCCGGAATTGCCGATCTTGCCGTAGATATCGGGGCGCGTGGCTGGATCGTTGCCATAGAGGGTCACCGAATCGAAAGCCGTGGACAAGCGGTGCGCCGGCTGACCCTGGGACACGTAGTGGAACCGGCGGTTTGTGCGCTCCGGTCCACCTTCGCCTGCGAACATGCGCGTCGGGTCTTCACCTTCCCGCTTGAACGGGAAGACACCCGCCGTGTACGGGAACTCACCCGGTACGTTCTCCTGCAGCACCCAGCGCAGCACGTCGCCCCACCCTGTGTATGACGGCAGTACGACCTTGGGCACCTGCTGGTGTGACAGGGATTCGGTGGTCAGCGGGACCGTGATATCCTTGCCACGCACCTGATAGGTGAAAGTGGTGCCTTCGTAGCGGGCGTGCTGTTCGGGCCAGGTCTCGAGAATACGGCGGTTCTCTCCGTCAAGCTTGCGGCCGATCTCGTCCTTCACCGCCGCGATAGCGCCACCGTCGGACACCAGCTTCTCCGCCTCTCCCAACGCCTGCAGTTTGTTGGCGATAGTAGACTGCGCCGCCACCCAGCCGTTGTAGCGCCGTACCGTCTCGCTGATCTCGGCGAGATAGCGCACCCGATCGGGTGGGATGATGTTGATTTTCTCCGACTCCTCACCGCTCGCGGTCAAGCCGGACCGCAACGGGGCCTGACACTTTTCGGCGATACGATCCATCAGCGTGCGATAGAGCCGCGTGGTTCCCGGATCGTTGAATTGCGAGGCGATGGTCCCCACCACCGGCATCTGATCAACCGCACGATCGAACTGCCGATGGTTGCGCTGATACTGTTTGCGCACGTCGCGCAGGGCGTCGAGCGCCCCACGCTTGTCGAACTTGTTGAGGGCAACGACATCCGCGAAATCCAGCATATCGATCTTCTCGAGCTGCGTCGCCGCTCCGTACTCCGGTGTCATCACGTACAACGCGACATCGGAGTGGTTGGTGATCTCCGTATCCGACTGCCCGATGCCCGCCGTCTCGAGGATGATGAGATCGAAGCCCGCCATCTTGAGAATGGCCACGGCATCCTGCACATAGGACGACAGCGCGAGATTGGCCTGACGCGTGGCCAGTGAACGCATGTACACACGGGAGTCATTGATCGCATTCATGCGGATGCGATCTCCCAGCAAGGCACCACCCGTCTTCCGCTTGCTGGGATCGACGGAGATGATGCCAATGGTCTTGTCCGTGAAATCCATCAGGTAGCGGCGAACCAGCTCGTCCACAAGTGACGACTTGCCCGCGCCGCCGGTGCCGGTAATGCCGAGCACCGGTGTGCGACGCGTCGCGGCATCCGCACGAATCTGATCGAAGAGGGCCAGATGCTCATCGCGCCAGTTCTCCGCCGCCGAGATGAGGCGCCCAATCGACCGCGCATCGCGATGACTCGCGCGCGCGAGGTCCTCGGCGCTGACATCGCGACCGGTGGGAAAGTCACAGCGCTTCAGCAGGTCATTGATCATGCCCTGCAGCCCCATCGCCCGGCCATCATCGGGCGAATAGATGTGCTCGATGCCATAGGCCTGGAGCTCCGCAATCTCGTCCGGCAGGATGACGCCGCCCCCGCCGGCGAAGATGCGGATGTGCCCGCACTCAGCGTCCTTGAGGCGGTCATGCATGTACTTGAGGTACTCGACATGCCCACCCTGGTAGGACGTCATCGCAATGGCGTTCACGTCCTCCTGGATTGCGCAGTTGACCACTTCATCCACCGAGCGGTCATGCCCCAGATGAATGACCTCCGCACCACTCGCCTGGATGATCCGGCGCATGACATTGATGGCCGCGTCATGCCCGTCGAAGAGCGAGGCGGCTGTAACGATCCGGATCTTGTGCTTGGCCTGATAGATGCCGGACGCCGAGGCAGCGGCCCCGCGTGCAGCGGAGGTGACGGGCGCAGGAGAAAGCGTGCTTGCCATGGGAAGAGATCCAGGAGAATCAGGAAGGCCGATCTATCGTACTGCGATGGGAACCCAGACACCCCGCGCAGTAACAGGCGAGTGGGGCGGACCCAGGTTCCTCGAAAGGCGCCGGGAGACGGCCCGCCACGCGGTCAACCGCAAGATAAGCCGCCGGCGCGTTGCACCAGCAGCTCGACGCGTCCGCCGCCCCCGTCGCCATGGCACAGCCATTGTCCCCAGAGCAGACGGGACAACACTGGGAGGACTTCAGAGCGCGGGGCGGAATGGGCACACTCAGGATTACGTCTCTGAGGCGGAGATGCTGAATGTGGACCAGCGTCCCGACCCGCGGGGATGAACTCGACAACCCGCAAGCGCCCCCAGGCACGCAACAAGCCCCGCCGAGCAGAAAGCTGGCGGGGCTTGAGGGCCTGCAGAGCGGGCGACCGGACTCGAACCGGCGACGTCCAGCTTGGGAAGCTGGCATTCTACCAACTGAATTACGCCCGCAGATCCACGAACATGGTACCTGGCAAACGCGACCGAGACAAACGTCCATGCCCAACCCACCGACACGCCACGTGCTCCCAAGTGCACCGATGCCAAGACAACTGCTGCCAACTTAGCGTCACACGCACAGCGAAGAAAGGGGAGAGCGTCTACGCCGCACCCGCGCAGCGGCGCCTAATGAGGCCCCTCGTCAGGTGCCGCGCAGCATGAAGGTCAGCGACGCTCCCGTTGCGAGTCGGGCGGTCACCACCTGCATGCCGGCCGCAACGCGGAGTGTCACGGAGGCAATGCCGCTGGCGTCGGTCGTAGACTGTCCGGCATCCAGCACACCGGCAGTCGTGCTCCAGGTTACGGCAACCGCGGGGACGGCATTGCCGTACTTGTCGAACACCCTGACACGCAGCGCCGCACTGCTGGCCCCCGTGGCAAGCGTCTGGTTATCCCCATCGAGCAAGGCAAAGACGGATGCCGGTCCCGCAGTCGCGGTAGCCACGAGGGTATCGACGACGCCATTGCCGATCGTGGCCGTGACCAACTGGACGCCAGCACTCGTGCCCAGTGTCCATGCTGTGGAAGCCATGCCGGTGGGATCCGCACCCGAAATTGCCGGACTCACCGAACCGCCGCCCTTGATGACTGCCCAGGAGACGGGGGCATTGGGAAGCGGGTTGCTGTCCTGATCGAACACCCGCACGGCAATCGCCTTGGCTAGGCCGGTGCCAACCTGGGCCTGCTGACTGTCGGAACTCACGACGATCTTCAGGCTGATCGGAACGAGAATCTCGGTGGCCGTCGAATCTGCCGGATTGCAGGCGCCGATGGCCACGGCCATGGCAATCCCCGCAGGGAGTGCCATGAGGCGCCGATGGGATCCATGCCCAGGTTTGCGTGGTGTGCGGAAGGGCACGCACAGGAAACGACAACGGGAGCCCAGCGTTCGGGTCACCGAGAAAGACATAGGCTTGGCCATCGTTTGGGACATCGACTGGAATATCAGCGTGAACATCGGGTTGAACACCGTGCGTCGCAGCATACGAGTGGACGGCAAACCGTTCTCGTGGCGCGTGCGATACCAGCCTGCGGAATGTAGCACTCCCTCCGCCGCGGCCAGATGCCACAGGAACAGACGCTGGACGCACTATCGAAAATGCAAAACGCAAAACGCCGATCCGCTGGGAGACGGATCGGCGTTGGCAGAAGAGCCACAGATCGGGATTGAACCGATGACCGCCCGATTACGAATCGGGTGCTC
>CAZPJX010000199.1:0-1392 GCA_964586985.1 uncultured Gemmatimonas sp.
CTTCAGAGGCGGTGTCCTTTGGATCGAGGTGGCGATATCGAGTGACAAGGCGAATCTTCTATGCCTTGCGCTCAGCGTTCGGTGAGCTGCCGAAGGAAGGGTGATCGCAGAGTTCCTTCAGGATCCGGTATCGCTGTGATGGGGCGAACGCCATCACGTTCTCGTAGAGCGCGGTTCTCTTATTGCCCGCCTCGAACGGATAAGTCGGGTGCGGGACATGAACGCTGTACTCCACAGCGTATGCAGCTGTCGCTCTGACGATCTGCGCGCCGCTGAGGCCGGTGGTTGTGTCGCCAAGAATGTCCGCGGCGTGCTGGACAAACGTGGCGGGAAGGTCTTCGTCGGCTGCTGGCATTGCGGAGTGTGTGTTTCGCGGGCCTAACTACGTAATTAGGCAAACACGTTATACTGCGCAGCAACGTCAATCGCTGCAAGAACACGCCGTATATCGTACGCTCCATCGGCTACCGGCGCAAACCATGTCCTTTCAAGGCAAACGGTTGCGGCCCTGGCGCCCTTCGCGTATTCGAATGTTACACGGCGAAGGCCCGCTGGATAACGTGTGGCATGTGCCAGTTCCACTGCAAGCATCGGCAGGACCTTACAGTCGATCAGCCGGACTGCGCACACCAAGACCACCCTTATTCAATACGTGGGTGTACCTCATGGTCGTCCGGACATCGGTATGCCCCAGCAGGGTTTGAACCGTCCGGATGTCAGCTCCGGATTCGAGCAGGTGCGTCGCAAATGAGTGGCGTAACGTATGCGCAGTCACGCGCTTGGTCAGCCCAAGCTCTCGCACGGCCTGAGCAATGGCGCGCTGAACCACTGTCTCATGCAAGTGGTGGCGACGACGAGCACCCTCCCGGTCCACATACACCCGCGTTGCGGGAAACACGTACCACCATGGCCAGGTGGCGTCAGCGTCCCGATACTTCTTGAGTAGTGCCGGCGGCAGGCCGTCCACGCGTACGCCAACCTTCCGGTCGTTCCGAAACTCGGTCAACCCGGTACTCAACCGCCTCTCGAGCTCCGCCACACAGGCCTCGGCTAACGGTGTCCGCCGGTCCTTGCCACCCTTTCCCTGCCGCAGAACGATTTCGCGACGATCAAGGTCCAGGTCCTTTACGCGCAGACTCAAACATTCGGAGATTCGCAGGCCACCGCCGTACATCAGCTGCGCACACAATCTCACCGGCTCGGGCAGGCGCCCCAACAGCCTCCGAACTTCGTCCTGAGACAGCACCCCTGGCACGTACCGCGAACGGCGGGCGGGTGCAATTCCGGGTATTCGGGGAAGCGGCGTGCCCAGGACGGCTCCGTACAGAAACAGCAACCCGGCCAGTGCCTGATTCTGCGTACTGGCCGCTACCTGGCACCTCACCGCAAGGT
>CAZPJX010000199.1:1492-4186 GCA_964586985.1 uncultured Gemmatimonas sp.
GCTCGCACGGCACAGCGTTGTTCGCCGAGCGCCACACCACATTTCCCCCGCTGGATCAGCACCGAGTTGGCGGGCCTGCAGAGCGAGCTCCACCGGCAGCACTTCCATCCGCACTACATTCCGTGACATGACCGTTCTCACATCCATTGGCCGTCCGTAAATGCGCCACCTTTGTGCGTCCCTGCTCGCGCTTGCGCTCGCCCTTCCCCTGGCGGCGCAGTCTGCTCCGACCTACGCCCGCCGCGCACTCACGATCCCGATGCGGGATGGCGTTGCGCTTCATGCCGTCGCCCTCGTCCCGGACACCGTTGGCACGCCACTGCCAATCCTCCTCATTCGCACGCCGTTCGGCGCCGACCGCGAGTTCGGCTCCACAACCCTTCCCCGTGCGTTGAGTGAACTCGGCAAGGACGGCTACATCTTCGTGGTTCAGGACATCAGGGGCCGCGGCGCTTCGCAGGGTTCCTTTGTCACGATGCGTCCGATGGCCGGTCCCGGTGGCACCGATGAGTCCACGGACAGCTGGGATACTATCGATTGGCTCGTGAAACATGTCACGCCGAACAACGGCAGAGTCGGTGTCTTGGGACTGTCATATCGCGGTTGGCTCGCCGGAGTGGCGGGGATCACGCCGCACCCTGCGCTCAAGGCGATCTCTCCGCAGGCGCCGATGGCTGACGCCTGGATGGGAGACGACTTCTTCCATCAGGGGGCGTTCCGGCAAACAATGGGAGTCCTCTACGCAGGCTTCATCGAAGGGAGCGGCGTCTCTCTCCCGGAAGGAAATGACTACGATCTCTACCTCAAGTATCCGACGCTTGACTCTCTCGCCGTGGCGGCCGGGGTCGCGACGCTGCCGAGTTGGGTCGGTTTCCGCACACATCCAGCGTACGACCAGTACTGGAAGGAGCGTGCCCTCCAGAATGCTCTCACGCGCACCAGAGTTCCCACGCTCATCGTCGGCGGATGGTGGGACGAGGAAGATCTCCTCGGCGCGCAACTCCTCTATCGCACCCTCTCGCGCGGGAATGGCGCCGCATTCACGCACCTGGTGATGGGTCCGTGGTCGCACACGACCATCATGCGCAGCCTAGGTGACTCGCTGGGCCCCATCCCACTCGGCGGCGCCACGGCCACCTACTTTCGCGCGCAGATCGAGCGGCCCTGGTTTGCCTATCACTTGCACGGGAAGGGAGATGGACGCTTCCCTCGTGCATGGCTCTTCGAGACAGGGGCCAATCGCTGGCGCACCGCGGATCGCTGGCCAATCCGACCGGCCGAGACGAAGAAGCTGTACCTCGGCGCAGGCGGCTCTCTCTCATTTTCCGCGCCGGCCGCGACGGGGGCCGACTGCGATGCGTATGTCTCGGATCCCACGTCGCCGGTGCCGAGTGCGGCCAGGATAGGCCAGGCCAACTGGCTGCTCGACGACCAGCGCTTTCTCTCTGGCCGGCCCGATGTCGTCACGTGGCGTTCCGATCCGCTCTCGGATGACCTCACGATCAGTGGCGACGTGGCTGCCAGGATCTTCGCGTCAACAACGGGAACCGACGCAGACTGGGTGGTGAAGCTGATTGACGAATTTCCGGGTTCGTCCGAGGCACCGGGATATCAGTTGATGGTGAACGCCGACATCTTCCGCGGCCGCTATTGGCGCAATTTCGAGCGCGCCACACCGATCCCGAGGGACAGCGTGATCAGATACTCGATTGATCTGCATCAGCAGCTCTACCGCTTCAGGAAGGGCCACCGCCTCATGGTTCAGGTGCAAAGCAGTTGGTTCCCGATGTACGACCGCAACCCGCAGCGCTTTGTCCCGAATATTTTCGCTGCGCGAGCCGAAGACTATCAGAGTGCGCGTCAGTGCATCTGGCGGAACTCGCGGTATCCCTCGCACATCACCTTCAGCGTGGTACGCTGACTCGTGTTGTGTTGTAGTGCGTGGTACACAAGAGCGAGAAGCTGACGCACGCGAGTCGTCGGCGCAAATTACTTTCGCTCGACTTATCCTATAGCCTCACGTCAGGCGTCAGTGGCGTGCGAAGCAAGTCCGCTGCACGCCGGGGCTAAGCTTCGGGTTCGGGGCGTAGACGCCCGGCAAGGACGAGTCCAGTGATGACCGCCAGGACCAGGCCGCCTGAGGCTACGAGACCGAGGTAGGCGAGAGCGCCGGGAATCCCCCGGAGTGCCTGGAACCGGACGAGGCGGTCGGCAAGAGCCACAGAGCCGGAGGCGAGAGACCAGCCGAGAACGGCTGCCGCAACCCATGCGGCTGGTGGTGTGAAACGCGGCCGCAAGAGGACAGCCTGCGAGACACCTGCAATGAAACCGGCCACGACGACCGAGAGATTGAGGGAATACGGAATCTCCACGCCCACGAGGCGCAGGAGGTCGGCGGCGAGAAAGGGCGTCGTCAGGCCGATGAGGCAGGACCAGAACCAGGGCCATTCACTAAGGCCCCACCGCCGAATCGCTCGCGACTGGAAGAAGCCGACGGCGAGACCCATGCCTGCGCCGACCGGCGTGTGAAGACTGTGCTGTCCGAGGCTCTCGGCCATGACCGAAAAGAGTACGATCGCCGGCACACCCAAGGCCCAACCGAGGGTGGTAGCACGGACCCACGAACCAAAGAGTGGACGGAGTGAGATTTTGGATTCTTCCATGAACCTGGCGGCCGCAGCAAAACGCAGGCTT
>CAZPJX010000200.1:0-3835 GCA_964586985.1 uncultured Gemmatimonas sp.
GGATCGGAATGAGCAGCAGTGCCACAATGTTGATGATCTTGATCAGCGGGTTGATTGCCGGGCCCGCCGTATCCTTGTACGGATCGCCCACCGTATCGCCGGTCACCGCGGCCTTGTGCGCCTCGGAGCCCTTGCCTCCATGATGGCCTTCCTCGATGTACTTCTTGGCATTGTCCCAGGCGCCACCACCGGTGCACATGGAAATGGCCACGAAGAGACCGGTCACGATGGTGCCCATCAGCAGCCCGCCGAGCGCGGCGCCGCCCAGCAACAGGCCCACGAGTGCCGGAATCACGAGCGGCAGCAGCGAGGGCAGCATCATTTCACGGATGGCGGCCTTGGTGAGCAGATCCACCGCGCGGTCGTATTGCGGCTTCTGCGTGCCCTTCATGATGCCCGGCAGTTCCTTGAACTGGCGGCGCACTTCCTGCACGACGGCGCCTGCTGCGCGCCCCACGGCCTGCATGGCTGAGGCACCGAAGAGGTAGGGGATCATGCCGCCGATGAGCAGGCCAATCACCACCTTCGGATCGTCGATCGAGAACGACACCGGCGTACCGAGGTGCTCCCCAAGCTTGCTGGAGTAGTCGGCGAAGAGCACGAGTGCCGCGAGGCCGGCCGAGCCGATGGCGTAGCCCTTGGTGACGGCCTTGGTGGTGTTGCCAACGGCATCGAGCGCGTCGGTGATCTTGCGGATCTCCGGGCCCAGGTGACTCATCTCCGCGATCCCACCGGCATTGTCGGTGATGGGGCCGTACGCGTCGAGTGCGACGATCATGCCTGCCATGGACAGCATGGAGGTGGCCGCGATGGCCACGCCATAGAGGCCCGCGATCTCATAGCAGCCGTAGATCGCGGCGGCCACGACGAGCACGGGTGCGGCCGTGGAGCGCATGGAAACGGCGAGGCCTGCGATCACGTTCGTGCCATGGCCCGTCTCCGAGGCTTTGGCAATCTGACGGACCGGACCGTATTCGGTGGCCGTGTAGTACTCCGTGATCACCACCAGCGCGGCCGTCAACCCGAGGCCGATCATGGCGCAGATGAACAGTGGCGTGGCGAGATCACCGGGGAACATCATCGAGGTCACGCCGAAGAAGGCGATGGCCGCCAGCACCCCGGAGACGATCAGACCACGGTAGAGGGCCGCCATGATCTTGCCGCCCGGCGCCACCCGCACGAAGAACGTGCCGATGATGGATGCTGGAATGGACACCGCCCCCAGCACCAGCGGATAGATCACGCCAGTATTGCCATACGTGGAGAAGCTCAGACCCGCCACGAGCATGGCGGCGATCACCGTCACGGCGTAGGTCTCGAAGAGGTCCGCCGCCATGCCGGCGCAGTCGCCCACGTTGTCACCGACATTGTCGGCGATCACGGCCGGATTGCGCGGATCGTCTTCGGGGATACCCGCTTCGACCTTGCCCACGAGATCGGCGCCGACGTCGGCCCCCTTCGTGAAGATGCCACCACCGAGTCGGGCGAAGATGGAGATGAGCGAAGAACCGAAGGCCAGACCAACCATCGGCTCGAGCGCGTGCTTGATCGCGTCTTCACCGGAGCCATCGCCGATCACGACCCGGTAGAACCCCGCCACACCGAGCAGTCCGAGGCCGACGACCAGCATGCCGGTGATGGCCCCACCTTTGAAGCTGATGTTGAGCGCGGCATTCAGGCCACTCGTCGCAGCCTGCGCCGTACGGGAATTCGCACGCACCGACACGAACATGCCGATGAACCCCGCCACACCCGAGAGGATCGCACCGATCGCGAAGCCGATCGCGGTCATCCAGCTGCCGAGCCCGAGGCCGACGGCCAGGAAGAGGACCACGCCGACGATGGCGATGGTGCGGTACTGGCGCTTCAGGTAGGCATCGGCGCCTTCCTGGATCGCGCCGGCGATCTGCTGCATACGCTCATTGCCCGCAGGCTGGGCGATGATCCAGCGTGCGGACACGACGCCGTAGACGATGGCAATAGCGGCGCATGCGAGCGCGAGTATGATGGCGTACTGCTCGAGCACGTAGATGTCCGTGGAGGAGATTTGAGGTGTCCGGGCCAACGCCGGGCCTACAGAAGGCCTACGCAGGGCGCCGATTCGGGGATAACCTGCGGAAGATCATCGATAATGCAGGCTGATGCCAGTGTTTCGGGGATCTGGCCCCCAGGCCAACCCGCCTTGTCGGCGCCCATTGGGGCGCCTGGGCTGCTTGTCCGGTTACGGCCGACACCGCAGCTTCCAGCGGATGCGGATGCCATTGACGTTGCCTTCGCGGATGCCCCTCGGGCCCGCGCACACGCCGTTCAGATTACGCGTCAGGATCGGCCTGCCGGCGCTCGTGCTCCTCTCCGTGTCCTGTCGAGCCGGAAGCGGGCCGGCAGCAGGGCCCGCGACGGGGCCAGCGGCGCGCTCGGCCTACCCCGAGCTGCCGTCCCAGTACCTGATCGCCGAAGGCCAGTCGCAGATCACCCCTGCCTTTGCCGATAGCACGCAGTGGGTTCGGGAGCATCTGTGGGTGGAGACGGGGTTCGATTCGGACTTCGACGGCAAGCCCGACCGCGTGCACGTTGATGTGACAAGGCCCGGTGCCACCACGAGCGGCCTCAAGGTCCCTGTGGTCTATGAAACCAGCCCCTACTTTGCCGGTACGTTGGGAAACGATGACGTGTTCTGGCCCGTGAGGCAGGAACTGGGCGAGCCACCGCCACCGCGGAAACTGGGGAAGGGCGTGGCGTTCAATCCCAACCGCACGCGCATCGCAAACTCTCAGGTGCGCACCTGGGTCCCGCGGGGATTCGCGGTGGTGCACTCGGAGTCTCCGGGAACTGGGCTCAGCCAGGGTTGCGCCACGATTGGCGGGACGAACGAGTCGCTGGCGCCCAAGGCGGTGATTGACTGGTTGAATGGACGTGCGAAGGGATTCAGAACGATTGATGGTGAGGAGCAGGTCGTCGCCACCTGGGCCACCGGCAAGGTGGGCATGATCGGGACATCCTTCAACGGCACACTTCCGGTGGCGGTGGCGACCACGGGTGTGGCGGGTCTCGAAGCCATCATCCCCGTGTCTCCCAACAACTCCTACTACCGTTACTATCGATCGAATGGCCTGGTGCGAGCGCCGGGTGGCTATCAGGGCGAGGATGTGGACGTCCTGTACGATTACGTCCAGAGCGGCGCTCCGGGCACCCGCGCGATCTGCAATGAAAGGGTGCGCGATGCGGTTATCGAGAAGGGCATCGACCGTCAGACGGGCGACCTGAGTGATTTCTGGACGAGCCGAGACTACATCCTGCAGGCCAAGGGCATCCGTGCGGCGATGCTGACGGCGCATGGCTTCAACGATTGGAATGTGATGCCGTCGCACACCGTCCTGATGGCAGAAGCCGTGCGGGCGAATCGCGTGCCGGTGCAGATGTATTTCCATCAGGGCGGTCATGGAGGTGAGCCGCCACTGGCCATGATGAACCGCTGGTTCACGCGCTATCTGCTGGGGGTACAGAATGGCGTGGAGCGGGACCCGCGGGCGTTCGTGGTGCGCGAGGGGGCAAATCGTCAGACGCCGACACCCTACGCCGACTATCCCAACCCCGATGCGACGTCGGTAACGCTGTATCCCGGCCAAGGCGGACGAGGCGTTGGCGCACTGACGCAGCGGGCATTGGGCGAACAGGGTCGGGAGACGCTAATCGATGACGTGAACCAGAGCGGTGCGGCGCTCGCCGCAGCCGCGGCCTCTCCCAACCGGCTGCTTTTTGCCACGCCGATCCTCAAGCAGCCCCTGCACCTCTCCGGGACTGCGCGCGTGACGCTGCGACTCTCATCGAGCAAGCC
>CAZPJX010000201.1:0-3733 GCA_964586985.1 uncultured Gemmatimonas sp.
TGTTGGCGAAGACCACGAACACGTCGGCTTCGCCGCCGTTGGTGATCCAGGCCTTGGAGCCGTTCAGGGTCCAGCCCCCATCGGTCTTGTCGGCGCGTGTGGCGAGACCGAAGGCATCTGAGCCCGAGCCCGGTTCCGAGAGGGCATAGGCCCCGATGGTTCCCGAGGTCATGCGCGGCAGGATGCGGGCGCGCTGTTCCGGGGTGCCGTAGCGATTGAGCGGGTAGTTGACCAGGGTATTCTGCACGTCCACCTGGATGGCCGCGGAAGCATCGACCTTGCTGATCTCCTCGACGGCCAGGGTGACCATCATGAGGGAGCCACCCGCGCCGCCCACATCCTCGGGCAGCTCGATACCCATGAGGCCCAGGTCAAAGAACTTGGCCGTGAGGGCCGGATCGACCTTGCCGGCCTCCTCCATGGCGTGCACCCGGGGGCGCACCTCCGATTCGGCCAGTTCGGCCACGGCGGTGCGGAAGAGCTCTTCCTCCTCAGTCAGGAGGGTCAGGGGGGCGGGGGTGAGGTCGGTTCGGGGAGCAGTCATCGACGGTCGAACTGGAGGTGAAAACGGGGACAAGGGGATTTACCAAAGGGCGCGGGGAATGAGAAGCGGGTAGGGTATTGTGATGCTCGTCACATCGAATTGAAGCGCATCCCACCAATGGTGGTTCCTGTCATTGCACTCCACTCTTCCCCGCCCGCGACCGTGCCCGACCGCACCCTCCTGCTCACGCTTCTCTGTCTCGACGGTCTGGTGGTGCTCGCGCACTCAGCCGGACTCATGGTTCGTGGTGAGCCATTCTCGCTGTTCAATCTCGATGCCGAAGCGAACTTCCGGCATGGTACTCCAGCACCAAGTTTGCCCTTGCTGGCATTCTGATGGGCCTGCTTACCGTGGCGGTGCGTTTCCGGTATGTGACGCCTCTCCTGCTGGCCGCGTTGTTCCTTGCTTTCTCGACCGACGAGGCGGCGTCCACGCACGAACGGATCGGACATCGACTGGCCGATCAGGTACTTCCAGGGCTGAATATGGACCGCAAGGACGCCTTTCTCTGGCCGCTGCTCTTCGGTATCCCGGCCGCGGCGGCCATCGGGGTCATGTTCTGGCGCCTCACCCGGGAGCACTATTTATCCGTTCACACATGGCTGCGCTATGCAATTGCGCTGGCGGTGATGTTCGCGGGAGCGATCGGATTCGAGATCATTGCGTTCAATCCGGTCTGGGCCGTGCCCCGGCCCTCGCGGCTGTATGACCTGCTGGCCATTGGTGAGGAAACACTGGAGCACATCGGGTCGTCGCTGCTGGCGTGGGCGTCATTTGCTGCTTTCATGGAACGACGTCAGGACACCAGGGAGTGGCTGGGCGCTGATCACCATGCGTGAGGCCTGAGGGCGAGTGCTGGCGGCATGAGGTGGTGCTCGAGCCGCGTCGTCGAAGTAGGTTTGCTCCATGCCATTTGCACGTGCCCGAAGAGCTGCAGGTCTGTTGTGGCGGCTGCCGCCGAGGTCCCGCCTGCCGGCCATCAGGCGGATGCTGGAGAGTGAGACAGCGCGGCGACGGCGGCTCCGGGTGGCGCTGGCGGCACAACCGGATACCGTGGTCTTCGTGTGTCATGGCAACATCATGCGCAGCGCCTTTGCGCAGGTGTGGACACGCACCCGCCACCCCGAGATGGCCGCGCAGATTATGGGAGCCGGCACCCATGCCAGTCGAGGTCGTGAGGCTCAGTCGTCGGCCATGCTCGTTGGCGGCGAGCTGGGGTGTTCATTGGCCACTCACCGGGCGAGTCCATTGAGCGATGTCGATCCGGGGGACAACGCGCTGCTCATCTGCATGGACCGCGCCAATGAGGCCGCCGTCATGGCATACTGGCCGGATCGGGCAGATCGGGTCTTCCTGATTGGCGATGTGGCCCTTGTGGATGCGGCGGCACTGCCGACGGGTGACGGTCCTGAAGTGCGCGATCCCTACGGCCGTGGAGACGACGCCACGCGGGCGGCCTTTGCGACTATCGTGCAACTGGTGGACGGTTGGAGCAGGGCTGGCGGGATGCGGGGTGTTTCATGACCGGCAGCATTCCTCACCGTGTGGCATCCATCGGCGATAGGGAAACGAAATCGTCCTGAATGCGGATGCGGAGCGTGCCTTGACGCTGTTGCCGGCGTTTCCTTCCGACCGTGATGCCCGTCACCTCAGCGAGCATCATTGCAGGAAGAGAACTCATGAAGCTCAATGGCGCCCTCTGATCGAGGCGGGTTGCCAGGGGCCGATCGCACCAATCGCGAGGTTGTGGTTGGGGGGCGGCCAAGTCATCGAAGCATGGATCCGTTGGAGTCCGGAATAGTGCCCAACCCGTACCTGCGCCGGTTTGCGACCGGCGTCCTCATCGCACTGGCTGCCTGCGAGGAGCCAGTGTCCGTATCTCCCGTTGTTCGTGCTGCCATCAATGCTCCGGCGGGCAGCGCCATGGTACTTCCGGCGAATACACTCAGCATGCGGGTGGGAGACAGCCATGCACTGGAGTTGTCCCCCGGTTTGCGGCGGAGCCGGAACATCGACTGGTCCAGCAGCAGTAACAGTGTTGCGGCGGTGAACGCATCGGGTACGGTGCGCGCTTTCCAGGTGGGTTCGGCGGTCATCACCGCCAGCGGCACCTTTGGAGAGCAGCAGTTCCCCGTGCTCGTGGAAGTGGCGGCCCCCGAACCCACGGTGTTAGTGCTGAGTCTGAGCCCTGTGAGTGGTGCTGCTCTGGCACCGGGCGAGACGCGACAGTATACCCCTACTGCCTACTGGTCGGACGGCGTGAGCCGGCCGGTCAACGTCACCTATTCTGCAAGCGGAGGCAGTATCACTACCGACGGTCTGTACACGGCTGGGCCCGTGGCGGGCAGCTTTGTAGTCTTTGCCACCTGTGTCTGTGGGTTGATTGCCAGCAGAGCCGTGGAGATCAACGGTAGCGGCGCGCAGTTGCAACGACTAACCGTGAGTCCGAAGATGGTGGTTCTTGCTCAAGGCGCGACGCAACAATTTGTGGTGGCTGCTAACTGGAGCACCGGTGCAACCGATGTGCCTCCGGTGACTTGGAGTACCAGCGGGGGGAGCGTTTCAAGTAGTGGCAGGTATACCGCGCCCGGTGTTAATGGCACATACCGCGTGATCGTCGCGCATACTGGTGGGACGGTGCGGGACACTGCGATGGTGACGGTGAGCAATGGCGGTGGGCAACTCGGCTCGTTATTGGAGCCCGTGTTTTCACCTCTATTGGACAAAATGGTTGATACCGAGAGCTTTGATGGCTTTGATGGTGCTGCGGTTGGTGGGCAGACATTCGGAAAGAAGTACTCGGTCGCACGCACAACATTCCCATCCGGTGGCAACATCAAGTATGTCAGCGCCGAAGCTGAGCGGGCGGGCATTCTTACCATAACCACCCCGGGGTATGGTGGATTCGGAAAGGCCCTGCGCCTCAAGTATGGGGGGGGGGCAGGCGCGTCTGATATCATTGTTGGCCCAGATGCTAGGCTGCGCAGAGCTGGTCAGCTGGATGGAGTGTTGCCAAGCATAGCTGGCCCATACACGCATTTTGTTCTCACGATGTCGTTTCGAACCTCCCCTGGTGCCGATCCCGCCGCGTACCATCCCAGTGGCGTGAAGGGAATCATGATATTCCATGATGGTGGCCAGAGATATGAGCGGAATCCGACTCGACTAAACTACAAGTACGGTCGGTGG
>CAZPJX010000202.1:0-3721 GCA_964586985.1 uncultured Gemmatimonas sp.
CTATATATCTCCTATACCTCCGGGGGGGGCTGGTGGCCGGGGCCGCCGGCGCGACGACTGCATTTCAAGAACATCCGGGCGACAAACCTCGCCCGTCCCACGCGCGTGATGGGTGACGCAGGCCGGCAGTTCCAACTGACCCTGGAGAATGTCTCGCTGGCACTCCACGAATCAAACCGCGACCAGTTGGTTCTGGACGTGAATCAGTTTGACAAGCTGACCTTGAGCGACGTGCGATTGGCCAACAGTGGCAAGAAGCCTGTCCTGGCCGTCAAACGCGGCAATCATGTGCGGATCGAACAGTTGACGGCCGTGCCGGAGAACCGTCAACCGTACACCATCGAGGCGGTGGACCGCGTTGAGGGAGCCTTGAAAGCCGCGCCGGAATCGAAGCCGTAAGTTCATCTGGAAATGCAAAGGTGACTGGAGAGGTGAGCGTAGCAAAGCGCTGCCCCGCCGGATAATATGCGGCATTCAATGAACGAACATGCGGGCTACGATCGACTTCGAGACGCAATCCGGAAGTTGGACACCGCCAGTTTCCGTGGCACGCTCTACCGAGTCAGCGATCCCACCTATGCCAATACGCGAGACCTGCTGACCGGCGAGGGCAGCCGCAAGCGCGGCGGGCGATGGAACGCGCCGGGCAGCCTTCCGGTCGTGTACCTGGCTCAAAGCATCGAGGGAGCGATCGCGGAGACGTTGTGGAAGATGCTGTTTGAGTTGAAGTCTGGAGTGCATCTGTGATGAGCGCTTGCGACGGATGATGCCGTGGAGCCGAGGGAGGATGAGGAAACTGATGCTCGATATCCGAACCGTCTATGAGCTTCTGGACGCTGCCCGCGAGCGGCCAGGCATGTACTACGCCGGGGTCGGGGGCAAGTCCTTCCGACTCCTTCAGGCGTTTCTGGCAGGGCTGCGCTACGGGAACTTGGACCCGGGCGAGCCATCGATCTGGGATTTCCCGTGGTGGGCTGACGTTCGCAATAACGACTACAACAGGTCCATACACTTCTATTGGCTCACGTCCAGCACCACGGACGAGGAGGCTTACGACGTCTGGTACCGGCTGCTCGACGAGTACCGGGCCTGCCGCGAGGAGGAGATTGCCCGGCTCCCCGGGAACCTCGTCCGGCACCGGCCCCGGTTCCAGATCATCGACGGCGTGGAGCGACCTTACGCCCAGCCGATTCCGGCTGCGATTATGCTCGGGCACTATCCGCCCTCCAGCGTGTTCTTCGCTGCGCAGGTGTTTCCCGACCGAAAAAAGAAGCTGTGGGACAGCTTCCGCCCCACGATCGAGGAAACCATGGACGTGGTGAGAGAAGAGTGGAGCGTCGAACCCCACCAATGGAAGCTCTCGCACCCGACTGCCGGATAACCCATCGATGCGGCGGATCGGAGCTGCGGGTCATGCGCCATCGCGGCTGCACCGCCGACAACGGCCGCTCGCTGTTACCGCTCTCCAACGATCCGTCGGATCAACAGCGGGTCGCGGTGCAGGTGGATCACGGCGAGAATGACGACGGAAGCGTCGGTCGTGGCGTAGGAGACCCCGTAAGGAAACCGCTTGAGCCTGGTCTTGCGGATGGCTTCGCGATGGATGGGAAAGCGCATCGGCGTATCGGCAATGGACAGGAAGGCTGCATCCAGCTCGCTCAACAACCTTCGGCCCAGCCCGTGTGCCCGGCCTTCGTACCACTGGGCGGCTTCCTCCGCATCTCTCGACGCTTCAGGCCGGATGATGAGGCTGCGCGCCATCGAGCTTCCTCCGAATCCTCTCGCGCACGACCTCCCACGGCTCGCCCTCATTTGGGTTGGCGAGGAACGCTCGATACCGGCGATCCAGTTCCGCCTCAATCTCGGGAGCCAATCCGGCCTCATCCAGCGCAACCGATTCCAGCAGTTGATCGATCAGCGCCCACCGATCCGCCACCGCAAGCCGTCGGGCTTCGTTGAGCAGTTCCGTCTGGGACATGAACGAACTATATCCCCCATCAGCAGCCGCGGATAGGTGGCGTGGCCGCCGGAGCGGAGGCTGGCCGCCTCACCCCGTCGATCCATTCGGCCGGTACGCCGAACCGCGTTCACAGTTCCATTGCCGATGCGGCCGCCCGCTGATAGCCTCTTGCTTCGACCGAAAGGAAGAAGCATGAACCAGACTCGCATTCTCATGGGCTGCCTGCTCATCCTCGCATTGCCATGCACGCTCCTCGCCGCCGAGCCGGACCTCATTCTGCATCGCGGCAAGGTTGTCACCGTGGACCGGAGCTTCTCGGTGCATGAGGCGGTCGCCATCGAGAATGGCCGGATTCTTCGGGTGGGGCGCAGCGGCGACATCCTTGCGCTCAAAGGTGATCGCACCGAGGTGGTTGACCTGAATGGCCGGATGGTCCTGCCGGGGCTGATGGATTCGCACGTCCACGCGGCCAATGCCTCCATGACCGAGTTTGACCATCCCATACCCACCATGGAGACGGTGGCCGATGTGCTCGACTACGTCCGCGCCCGTGCGCAGGCGCTGCCCGAGGGGCAGTGGATCGTCGTGCAGCAGGTGTTCATCACCCGGCTGAAGGAGCAGCGCTATCCCACCCGCGCCGAGCTCGACGCCGCCGCCCCCAAGCATCCGGTGGTCTTCCGCACCGGCCCGGATGCATCGCTCAACACCCTGGCGCTGGCGCGCAGCGGGATCGATCGGCAGTTCCGCATTCCCGAGGGCGTTCCCGGGAAGGTCGAGCTTGATGCGAATGGAGAGCCCACCGGCATCCTGCGCACGTTCGCCAACTATGTGAAGCTTCCCGCCGCCGCCGGCCGGCAGGCCACCGAGAGCGACCGGCTTCAGCGCCTGGCGGAGCTTTTCCGCGACTACAACTCTGTCGGCCTCACCACCATCTGCGACCGCGACTCGAAGCCGGCCGACCTGGACCTCTTCAGCAAATTCCGCCAGAGCGGGAAGCTCACCGTGCGCGTGACGGCCTCGCAGCACATCGACACCCTCGGCCCGATGGCCGCCATCCAGGAGCGCATCCGCCGGGTGGCCGAGGACCCGCGGTTCAAGAATCGCGATGCCTGGTTCCGCCTCCTCGGCATCAAGGTCTACCTCGACGGCGGCATGCTCACCGGCAGCGCCTACCTGCGCCAGCCGTGGGGCGTGAGCGATATTTACGCCATCACCGACCCGGCCTATCGCGGCACGCTGTTCGTCCCCAAGGAACGCCTGCTTCCGATCGTGCGCACGGCCGTGGAATGCGGGCTTCAGTTCACCGCGCATTCCGTGGGCGATGGGGCGGTACACACGCTGCTGGAGGTGTACGAGGAACTGAGCCGCGAACTGCCCGTGCGTCAGACCCGGCCGTGCATTTCCCACAGCAACTTCATGAGCCGCGAGTCGGTGGAGATGGCCGCCCGGCTGGGCGTGATGCCCGACATCCAGCCCGCGTGGCTCTACCTCGACACACGCACGCTGGTGAAGCAGTTCGGCCAGGAGCGGCTGCGCTACTTCCAGCCGTTGCGCAGCCTCTTCGACGCCGGGGCCATCGCCGGCGGCGGCTCGGACCACATGCAGAAAATCGGCTCGCTCCGCGCCATCAACCCCTACAACCCCTTCCTCGGCATGGCCACCGCCATCACCCGCCGTGCCAAACACTTCGACGGCGCGCTGCACCCCGAAGAAGCCCTCACCCGCGAGCAGGCCATCCGCTTCTACACCATCAACAACGCC
>CAZPJX010000203.1:0-3720 GCA_964586985.1 uncultured Gemmatimonas sp.
GTCTTTTCCGGCTCTGGCTCCGCCACCGCTTCGGGTTCGGCAAGATCCTGCGGCTCCGAAGCCTCTTCAGCCTCCGGTGCTTCGTCGTCGTCCTCCTCGGGCTCGACGAGCTCGAGGAAGGGATTGGTGAGCAGCTCCTGTTTGAGGTGCTGTTGCAGATCGAGCAACGGCATGTACAGCAGATCCATCGCCTGGTAGAGGCGTGGATTGATCTTGAGCTCCTGACGGAGGCCGGTGGTCTGCTGCAGGCCGGGCCTCATACGGCGAGCGCCCCTCGACTCTCTTCGACGCCAGGTGCCGCTTCGCTTTCGAGAAACCGCGAGCGTAGACGTGCCGAGAGGGTCGGACCGAGGTAGTCCTTGGCGACGGCATCATCGAAGACCAGCTCGCGCACGCTGCCCGACACCTTGACGGCCCCTTCGAACATGATGTAGGCACGATCCACGATGTCGAGCGTCTGTTCGACATTGTGATCGGAGATCAGCACGCCGATACCGCGGGTGCGGAGGTCCGCCACGATGGACTGAATGTCATGCACGGCGATGGGGTCGACACCCGCGAACGGTTCATCGAGCATCATGAACTTCGGTTCGGTAACGAGCGCTCGCGTGATCTCGAGGCGGCGGCGTTCACCGCCTGACAGTTGGTAGGCCCGACTCTTCCGGAGATGCTTGATGTTGAGTTCATCGAGCAGCGACTCAAGACGGCGTGATCGCTCTTCCGCCGTGAGTGGCAGCGTTTCCAGAATCGCCAGGATGTTCTCTTCCACCGTGAGCTTGCGGAAGATCGAGGGCTCCTGGGAGAGATAGCCGATGCCCGCTCGTGCCCGCCGATACATGGGCATGCGGGTGATGTCCTTCCCGTCGAGGTGAATGCGCCCGAGCTGGGGTGCAATGAGTCCGACCAGCATGTAGAACGTCGTGGTCTTGCCCGCTCCGTTGGGACCCAGCAGTCCCACGATCTCACCCTGCGCCACGCGCAAAGCGACATCACTCACCACCTTGCGACTCCGGTATACCTTCACGAGTCCTTCGGCGCTGAGCACGGACCCGTGGGGGACCGATGTGCCCTCCGGCCCGGCCTGGGTCCTGCTGGGCCGGCGATGTTCGCCGGTCTGACGCAGGCGTTGTGCGATGTCTTCGCGGCGTGGCGCGAGCTCCGCCCACACGTCAGGCTTGATGCGAATCTGTGCGTCGGGGTCTACCCCCTGGTCCCAGGGCTCGATAATCTGTGCACCGGCCAGTCTGGGGAGCACCGCCTGCGCCAGATGCTGGCGGACGTCGTCGGGCGCGAGATGCAGCATGTCGGCGTGATGCGTCTCTGCGTGCCGTTCGAGAAACCGCGTGGCCACCTGATGCAGCGGGGTTGCGCCCGTATCGGAGGCTCCCTCGATGATGGCTTCGAGGGCGATGGCCAGTGAGCGATCACCAAGCACGGCTCGATCCACCAGCGCCGTGAGATCGGCCGGAGGAGCGAACGGTGAGGCGGTGGGGAGATCGCTCATGGGAAGTGCTTGGGGTCGGTGAGACGTTGCGAAAGCCGTGGGCGGGATACGACAGTGACGCCTGGAGCATCGGACGGCTCACGCTTTCCGGGCCCTTGGAGAGGCTGCCGGGGGGGCGTCTTCGCCGCCGTGTCCACTGGTGCACCCGGCCGCCGTCCGGAAGCCGGCGCCTTCCGGGTGCTATCCGATAGACTGTCGGGCTCCGGTTCGAGATACAGACCTGATGCAGCGGAATCTACTCGGACGACCCGAACGGCACCCGTGTCGAAGGTGACGAAAATGCGGGCACCGCGCACATAGTTGATCCCGGGCGCCGCCGTCCGGCCCTTGTCGTTGGCCATGTGAAAGAGGGAGCTGGCGTTTCCCAGTGCACGGATCTCCCGGATTCGGGTCCGGCGAACGGAATCCGCACCCGGGCGGGCGGTGCTACCGGTCGTGCTGTCGAAGTAGGCGACGACCCGGTCGCCACGCAGCACGTCCTTTTCGGCCGTCTTGATACGCAAGGTGTCTGGTGTCCCGATCGCCAGTGCGCCACCTACAGCGTGCATTTCAGCCACCGACTTCCCGGACAGCAGGATGCGCAGGGAATCGGCTTCGACATCCTGCTGCGGGGTATGCGCCTTTGAGCGGCCGGTCCCATAGGCGAAGGCTTCCTTGAGCAACTGTTTCTCGAGGCGCAGGTCAATGCGCTCCGATTCCAGCACCATGTCCTCGCTGGTGGCCGTCGCCTTGTGCATGGCCACCACCCGATCGAGTTCCCTGTTGGCTCCGAACAGGTCGATGGTGTCCCCGACGAGCACGAAGCGTTGGGTGGTGTCGCGATTGGTGATGCGCGCACTGCGGACAAGTCGGGCCTTCTCTGCGACCTTGTCGAACGAGGAGGAGTCGGCCCGTCCGCTGATCTGATCGCGGTCGATGGTAACATCGCCCCAGGCCATGAGCAGGGAATCCCCGGCATCCTCGAAGCGGTTGGCGACAATGATTGTGGGTGGGCCCAAGCGGCCGAGGCTGTCCTTCTCGATGACCCGCGCGGTGGATCGCGATGAGGCGATCATCCGGGAGACGGGTCGATCGGGCATGGCGCGATAGTATTCCATCGTTGGCCCGGAAAAACTGCTGCCCGTACCGATCTGCGTGGCCGTCACATTGCCATCGGCATACAGCCGACCCTCACGCGTGAAGTACGTGGCGTGGGACGCGATGATCTGCACCTTTCCCGGCTCTTCGTAGGTCACATTGCCATACAGGTTGACGATACCCGGGGCCTGGAACTGCTCAGCACTGTCGGCCCGAATACGGTTGTTCTCGCCCTGGCAGCGGCCCACGAATCCGCCACCGATGAAGGTGTTGGAGATGGAATCCGTCACCCGGCTGTAGAGAAGGCGCGTCTCTGGTGGTGAGTCGGCGAAGTCCAGTACGCAGGGGCGCGTGGCGGGCTTGGCCTTCTTCTTCGCCGCGGCGACGCGGGCGAGAGAATCGCTGCGTGCGATGCTATCGCGAACGCTCTGCGCCCGGACCGCTTCGGCCGTGGCGCGCGCGATACTGTCGGCCCGATGCGCGGAATCGATGCCAGGGCGCGCTGGGGCGTCTGTGCGCAGCGGCGGAGTACGCGGAGTGGAATCCGCACGGGGAATTGGTGCCTGACCTGCGGAGTCTTTGGGCGGCGTCACAGCAACTGCACCGGGCTGGGGCTGCCCGGGTGCCGACCGAGTCGTGTTCCTGCCTTCGCCCCTGCCTCCCCGATTGAGCAGGCTGCAACCTGCCGTCGAGGTGAGCACCGCGATGGCAGCGAGACGAATGGCGGCAGCCAGCACGGAACGGTTCACCGTGTCGGGACCTGCACCGGCGCGGCGCCCTTGCATTCCTTGAGGCAGCGGAAGTTCGTGAGGCGTGGGTCAGACTCGAAGCCTACGCCGGTGAACACCTTGCTGGGTTCGTTCAACACGAACGCGGAATCGGTGAAGAACTGATTGCGCACTTGATCGAACACGAGTTGCTGCGAGGTAAGCCGCTTGCCGTCGTCGCGCACGACCACCACATCGCCACGGGCCTCGATGCGCGAGAGGCGCATGTTGTAGGTGCCCGCCCGCGCGGTCATGGTGCCGTCCTTCTGCCCCATGGTGTTGTAGAAGGTGAGATTGATGCGCCGCAGTTCGAGGCGGGTGCCATCATCGTAGGTGAGAGAGGTGTCGGCTAGCAGTTCACCCTTGTTGACG
>CAZPJX010000204.1:0-3708 GCA_964586985.1 uncultured Gemmatimonas sp.
TATTCGGGGAATTTACGTCGTGAAGCTCCTTACCCGCTATGTCATCCGCGAGCACGTCGGCCCGCTGCTCTTCGCCCTGTCGGCGCTGACGTCCCTCCTGATGTTGCAATACGTGGCACGCCAATTGGCCAACCTCGCCGGCAAGGGTCTCCCCTGGTCGGCCATTGGGCAGTTCTTCGTGCTGTCGCTGCCATTCACCATCGCCATGACCATGCCCATGGCCGTTCTGGTGGCAACGCTCTATGCCTTTGGCCGTATGGCGGCCGAGCATGAGATCACGGCCCTGAAGGCCAGCGGCGTGCGCGTGCGCACGCTCATGATGCCCGTCCTGGTCTGTGCGCTGCTCTTGTCGCTGATCATGGTCTGGTTCAACGACCAGGTGCTTCCGGCGGCCAATCATCAGCTCAGCGTCCTGCAGCGCGACATCGCCCGCACTCGGCCTACCCTCGCCCTGCGCGAGCAGGCACTCAACGCCATCACCGATCAGTTCTTCATGCGGGTGGCGCGTACGAATGCGCAGACAAACCGCATGTACGATGTGGTGATCTACGACCTGAGTGGCGGGCCGGAACGCAAGACCATCTACGCCGACAGCGGCGTGTTCGCGCCTGGAACGAACAGCAACGACCTCCAGCTCACCCTGTTCAATGGCTTCGCGCAGGAGTTCGTGCGTGGCGATCCACGCCGCTTGCAGCGCAGTTATTTCCAGTCCCAGGTGATCCGGAAGGCCGGCGTGACGCAGGGGTACGAAGCCTCCGTCGCGGAGAGCTATAAGGGCGACCGCGAAATGACGGTCTGTGAACTGCACCATCGCTACAAGGCCGATGCGGTGGAAGTGGAACGGGTGCGGCAGGAGTACATCAGCAATACGGTCCAACTGCGCAAGATGGGTGGCGGCGCCATCCGGGCGCCGAAAGCCCGCCCCGCGGCGGATGGACTGGGTGTCGCGTACTGCGAACACTTCCTGCCGGCAATCACCAGGTGGTTCCTGCCCAGGCAGGCCAAGGCGCAGACCGAGCAGTCGTCCGTGAGAGCCGCCTCGCTGTCAGCTCAGCCTCCGGTGGCGGTGACGCCGTCGGTGCAGCCTCCGGCAACGGTGACGCCGTCGGTACAGCCTCCCGCACCGGTGCAGCCTGTTCAATCCACGACCCAGCCTGCCCAGCCGCAGCCCGTTCCTCCGACTACGCCGACAGACTCCAGTGCGGCGCCGGGGGCACCGCCCGCAGCGATCGCGCAGCCTGTACCCGGCTCGGTGCCGCCCCAGATCGTTCCGCCGGGGACGGCGACGCCCATTCAGCCCGCGCCAGGGTACACGGCGCAGCAGGATTCCATTCTTCGAGCCTCGGGCATCGACCCCAATCAACTACCGGCCGCCACAGCGCAGCCGGTCGACTCGATCGCCGTGTTCCAGGGAGCCGTGAACGCCACAGGAATTCAGCTCATCGCACAGCGTGAGGGCCTGGACAGCCTCGCCGTGGAGATCCACAAGAAGTTCGCGCTCTCCTTCGCCTGCCTCGTGTTCGTGCTCTTTGGGCCGCCGATTGCCCTGCGGTTCCCACGAGGTGGTGTGGGCGTGACGATTGGCGTCAGCATCGCCGTGTTTGGTCTCTACTATGTGTGCCTGATGGGTGGAGAGGCCCTCGCCGACAAGGGCCGGTTACCCGCCTATATCGCGATGTGGATGGCCAACGTGATTTTCACCGTCGTGGCCCTGCTCATGTTGTGGCGCGTCGAGTCCACCACCGACGCATCGCGTGGCGGCGGGCTGCGCGAATGGTGGTCGGACCGGAGTACCAGACGCAGGCTCATGCAGGAGGCCAGGCGAACGGTGAAACGTTCGGCATCCGCGGGTCCATCAGGTGGTAGCGGCGCGGCGGTGTCCCCATGAGACGCCGTCTCCTCAGCCCACTCGACCGGTACATCGCGACCGAGTTCTCGCGCATTTTCGGCGTCACGATCCTCGGGTTTCCAATCCTTGTCTTCGTCATCGACCTCGTCGACAATCTGCGGAAGTACACCGAGCGCAAGCTGCCGGCCAAGGCCGTCGCCCTGAGTTACCTGTACTGGATTCCCGACACCCTCTTCATGGTGCTCCCGGCGGCCGTGCTGTTCGCGACCGTTTTCTCCATTGGCTCGTTCACGCGATACTCGGAGATCACGGCTGCCAAGGCTTCCGGAATCAGTTTCTACCGATTCATCGCCCCCATCCTTGTCATGGCGACTCTGGCCATGGGGCTCGATCTGGCCTTCGGCGAGATCGCGCCGCCCGCAAACGCGAAGCGTCTCGATCTTCTGGAAAGTCAGACGTCGAGTCGGCCGAACGACCGGTACAACTTTGCCTTCGCCAGCGACCGCGGCCGCATCTATCGCATCTACACGCTCCGCGTGGGGGAAGGTGCGGTCGATAACATCGAGATCGAGGCGCGAGGTACGGACACCAAGCCCGCCATGCTGGTCGCCGCTCGGCAGGGGGCCTGGAACAAGGCCACACGCGAATGGCGCCTGGATTCGGGCGTGGTGCATGTCATCCCCGACCGCACCCGCGACATCACCTTCTCCTTCGATTCGCTGATCGACCGCAATTTTCACGAGACTCCGGTTGAGCTCCGTTCGTCAGAGCGGGACCCCAGCGAAATGCGCTTTGCGGAACTCACCCGGTTCATCGGCGTGTTGCAGCGCTCGGGGGCCGATGTGAACACGCTCCGGGTTGAGCGGATGCTGAAGATCGCCATTCCGGTGACCTGCCTCATCATCGCGCTCTTTGGCGCCCCCCTCGCCACCAGCAGCCAGCGCGGCGGGGCGGCGTTTGGCGTCGCGGTCAGCCTGGCCACCACGGTGCTCTTTCTCCTGCTGATCCAGCTCACCAAGGCGGTGGGTGGCAAGGGCATCATGCAGCCAGAGCTCGCCGCCTGGATTCCGAACGCTCTTGTGGGCCTGTTCGCGCTCGTATTGCTCGCCCGCGTGCGTACCTGACGGCCCCGCGACCAGGCGCCGATCAAGCCACCGCACAAGGCCGTGGTGAAGCGGTGGTGAGGCCGTGACGAGGCCGTGACGAGGCCGCGACCAGGCCACGAGCAGACCGAGCCGAGGCCGCTCACGGGTGGCGCAATCTTCGTGCGCCCCCGTTTTCGCCGGGGTCGGCGTGGCATTATCGTTCCCGCACACTTATGAGCCGTTCGGTATGAACCTTCCGGCCCTGGCCTCGAACAGGGTTTCCCAACTCCTGCGCGCCCTCGGTCGGCGGGCGTTCTTCGCGCGCGACATTGTGCGCGGAGTGCGTGACCCGGAGACCTGGATCCCGGAAACGATCCGGCAGATGCAGCGTATTGGCGTGGAGTCCGTTCCGCTCACCGTCATCGTGGCGGCCTTTCTCGGGGGGGTGACAGCCTTCCAGACCCGTTACCAGCTTTTCAACGGTGTGCAGCTCTCCGTCGTGGGCCTCATCGCTCGACAGAGTATCGTGCTCGAGCTGGGGCCGCTGCTCACGGCGCTGGTGCTGACAGGCCGCGTGGGTGCCCGCATGACCGCCGAGATCGGCACCATGCGGGTCACCGAACAGATCGACGCTCTCGAGACCCTGGCCTTCGATCCGGTCGCCTATCTTGCGCTCCCTCGACTGGTGGCCGGAATCGTCATGCTGCCCACGCTGGTCATTCTCGCCAATGCCACCGCCATCTTCAGTGCCTGGGCGACACTGGTGCTGGCCAC
>CAZPJX010000205.1:0-3655 GCA_964586985.1 uncultured Gemmatimonas sp.
GGTGCAGCGCAGCGCACACCAACCAGCGTGGCAATGCCCCCGGCATCAGGCAGCGCGAGGTCCAGCAACACGGCGTCAGGAGAGATGTCCATCAGCGACCGGACGGTCTGCGCCATCGTGAGGCAGTGGACAACATCCACGCCCGCTCCCAACCTTGCACGCAGCCCCGACTCTAGCGCAGCTCCCGCATCTGCATCGCGGTCAGCGATCAGCAGACGAAGCGAGGCGGTTGTCGGGTCGCGGGTGGTTGGGTGGTGGGGCCGGATGGGGGGGGTTGGGCGGGGCGCATCGCAGGTGCGTGGGCACTGCGGCTGGCCTAGTCGAATGCGAACTGGGATGAACCGAGCGCTGCAATACATTACCGTTGATTTCCACATTCGCCAGAGTCACGAGAAAATGTGACCCTGTGCTATGCCCACACCCCCGGTTTTCCAGATGCCAACTCCGTCTACCGTATCTCCAGGTGCTGGCACAACGGCTCCTGACTTCACCCTGCCCTCGACGTCCGGTCGGGACATTACGCTGTCCGACTTTCGGGGGAAGAAGTCCGTGCTGCTTGCGTTCTTCCCTTTGGCGTTCACCAGCGTGTGTACAGCGGAACTGTGCGGCTTCAGCGATGAGTTCGACCAGTTCAGCACCAATGATGTGGAAGTGCTTCCATTATCAGTAGATGCGATCCCTTCCCTCAAGGAGTTTCGTAACAAGCACGCAATGAAGGTGGAGCTGCTGTCGGACTTCAAGCGTACGGTCTCTGCCGCCTACGGGGTGTTGCGTGAGGACACAGGCTATTCCAACCGGGCCTACTTTCTCATCGACCCGTCCGGGGTGGTCCGGTGGGCACATGTGGAGGAGACTTCCAGGCATCGGCGTGAAAATGCGGAAATTCTAGAAGCAATAAGAAATGTGAGGGGCTAACTGGCGGTCTATTCCGGTTCCGATGCACGGATCAGCGTGCCGTTCGAGGTATTGTCGGGGTGCGCACAGGGGATGCCTGCAAGTTCCAGGCATCCCCTTCAGGTTGGCCGGTGGCCGTCGGTGGCGCGTCTCAGTTCTTCACTGGGTCCGTCGCAGTGTTCGGAACCGTCACCTTCACGCGCAGGGGCTGAGCTGGGTCTGCCTTCGCGACGGCGACCGTGAGCACGCCAAGGTTGTAGGTCGCGGTCACTTTGAGCAGGTCCGCAGTTTTGGGCAACCGGAAACGGCGCAGGAATGAGCCATGGCGTTGCTCGCTGAAGATCGCGACTTCGTCGGTCTCGGTGTCTGCAGAAGGCCGCTCGCCTTGTACCGTGAGCATGCCGTCTGCCGCGAGCACCTCGACCTTGTCTGGGGAGACCCCCGGCAGGTCGAACTCGAAGACGTAGGCCGTCGCTGACTCTCGAGCCGTGGTCGCTGGCGACCACTGTACGCCGGCCGTGTCACGACCGGCCGCACCGTTCGATTCCGCCTTGGCTCGGCCCATGCCGAGTGTCTCGTCGAAAAGGCGACTCATGTCTCGGTGGAACGTGGGGCTGCCGAATGCGGAGCCGGTGAAGGAACCGAAGGATGGAACGATGAAGCGGGTCATGGCGACTCCTTATTGGTGAACTGGGGCATGGCTGCTGGCCCGAGGTGCAGTAGCTGCTTCTCTGGGGGTGCATTCCCTGTGCCGCATCTGAGGTGCCAGGTCGTCCGGGATCACGAGGAGAGAGATGCCACTGTTGCAGTATTGCTGCCAAAATGGCCTTTCGGGTATTGCGTCAGTGTATTGTCGTTCGGTCAGCTTGTCCGATCATCAATCCGGCCCTAGCTTGCCGGAGTCGGCATTTCTTCACTGACGGCATGTACGCCCCGACTCTTCATGACCGCACCACCGGCATCGACGATCTTCGCATTGCTGAGCCGCTTGGCGGCTGCAGCCGACGGCCTTGAGGGCCTGCGTGTCCTCCTGCATGAGGTAGGGGAGGGACTGCGGGCGGATCGTGTGGCCTACGAGCCGTTGGCGAACGGTTCCCTGCCGGTGGCCTGGTGGGCGCCCGGGGTGGCGGAGGTAGCTGACCCGGGGCTGAAGCTTCCCGTGCGGGCTGCCGGCGCCGAGCTGGGCGTCCTCGTCCTGCACAGGACGGAGTCGTTTTCCCCCGCTGAGGAAACACTGCTCGCGGGGCTTGCCGATCTGCTGGCTGTTGCGGTGTCGCGGGACGTACATCGCCGCGAGCTGGAGCAGCAGATTTCCGAGCGCATTCGGGAATTGGCCGATCAACGGGCCTTCATTGAGTGCATCATCGATTCGCTGCCCAACGGCCTCTATGTGGTGGACCGCGCGTATCGCATCCATGCCTGGAACCACAAACGGGAGACCGGACTGCAGGGTGTGTCGCGGACGGACGCCGTGGGACGTTCCATCTTCGACGTGCTCCATCGGCAGCCTGCCGCGATGCTCAAGCAGGAGTTCGACGAGGTGTTCGCTTCGGGGCGCCTGCAGCAATTCCAGATGGAGAGCTCGGCCTTCGGTGAGCCACGTACCTTTCGGATCTCCAAGATTCCGATGCGTATGGAGGGCGGACCGGTCACGCATGTGATCACCATCGGGGAAGACATCACCGACTGGAAGGCTGCGATCGATCGAACGGCGCAGGCGGAAAAGCTGGCGGCCCTGGGACAACTGGCGGCTGGAGTCATGCACGAAATCAACAATCCCCTCGCCACCATCGCCGCTTGTGCGGAATCGATGGCCCTGCAGGAAGACCTGGCGGCGGAGGGTATCCCACCTTCTTCCAATGGAGAGTGCCTGCGGATCATCGATCTCGAGGTGCAGCGTTGCAAGAAGATCGTGAATGGTTTGCTGGATTTCGCTCGTCCAAAGGCCGCCGGGCGCGAACCCGTTGAACTCAATGCGGTCGTGGAGAAGGGGCTATTCCTGCTGCAGCACCACCCGCGCTTCAAACGAGTGAACCTCCGCACGGAGTTTGATGAGGCCCGCCCGCTGCTCGTCGATGCCGACGCCGATCAGCTCGTGCAGGTGCTGATCGCGTTGGCCATGAATGCGCTCGATGCCACTCCGGACGGCGCACGCGTGACGATCAGCACGCAGGCTCTGCCGGCCGGCACCGAGGATCTGCCAGGGCCATGCGCCGCATTCTGTGTTGCGGACCAGGGCCCGGGAATTCCGCGTGCGCTCCATGCCAAGGTGTTTGAACCGTTTTTCACGACCAAGGCTCCGGGGCAGGGGACCGGCCTGGGTCTGGCCATCTGCTATGGCATTGTCCGCGAGCATGGTGGTACGCTGGATCTGCTTGCTCCCGATGGGCCGGGAGCGCTTTTTCGAGTGGCGCTTCCGCTGTCCGCGGCGCTGGCATCCACCGAGACCGCGTGATGCTATCATGAATTCGCCTATCAGCGCCTTGTCGCAGGAAGCCGACGCATCAGCTCCCATCCGGGTGTTGATTGCCGAGGATGAGCGGCACCTTGGCGCGATCCTTGAGCAGTTCATGTCGGCCCGTGGATTCTCCGTGCGCACTGTGCGGGATGGGCGTTCCGCGTTGGAGGCGCTGCGAGCAGAGACCTTTGATGTCGCGCTGCTCGATGTGGTGATGCCGGAGATCGACGGCCTCGAAGTCCTTCGTCTCGTGCGTGAGAGGCCCCTGCCGCCAGAGATCATCGTCATCACTGGCAATGGCAC
>CAZPJX010000206.1:0-3616 GCA_964586985.1 uncultured Gemmatimonas sp.
GGCGACCAAGGAAAGTTGGTATTTCACCGATGATGCGGGGCGCAAGGAAGGCATGCACCGTCAGGTGAAGATCCCGGGCTTCGGTCCGGCCATCAAGGGGTCTTTGGCCGATGTCGCATGGAAATACCTCTGCCAGCCACGCTGAGGCGGGCGGCAATGCTGAAAAGGCTGCGGTGGGTTTGGGGACTTCCCCAAACCCACCGCTTGCGTATCAGGCCATTTTCACCTGCAACCGACGGTCGATCGCGTCAAGGAAGTCCTCGGTGTAGAGGTAGGGGGTGTCCTTCGAGATGAGGACCGCCAAGTCCTTGGTCATCTCCCCGGCCTCAACGGCTTCGATGCACACCTGTTCGAGCGTCTCGGCGAAACGCACCACGTCTGGCGTTCCATCGACCTTGCCGCGGTGCATGAGGCCCCGCGTCCACGCGAAGATGCTTGCGATGGGATTGGTAGACGTCTTGTTGCCCTTCTGGTGTTCGCGAAAGTGGCGGGTCACCGTGCCGTGCGCGGCCTCGGCCTCCATGGTCTTGCCATCGGGTGTAAGCAGCACCGACGTCATGAGGCCAAGCGAGCCAAAGCCCTGCGCAACGATATCCGACTGCACATCACCATCGTAATTCTTGCAGGCCCAGACGTAGCCGCCCTCCCACTTGAGTGCGGACGCAACCATGTCGTCGATCAGGCGATGCTCGTAGGTGATTCCGGCCTTCTCGAAATCCGCCTTGAACTCGGCATTGAACACATCCTCGAAGAGATCCTTGAACTGCCCATCGTAGGCCTTGAGGATGGTATTCTTCGTGGACAGGTACACGGGATAGTGGCGCTGGAGTCCGTAGCGGAAACTCGCGCGCGCGAAATCGCGGATGGAGTCGTTGAAGTTGTACATCCCCATCGCGACACCGCCGTCCTGACCGAACTTCGCCACATCGAACTGCATCGGCGCACTGCCATCGGCGGGCGTATACGTGATCGTCACCGTACCGGGCCCCGGCACCTTGAAGTCGGTGGCCTTGTACTGATCGCCATGGGCATGGCGCCCCACCACGATCGGCTTTGTCCAGTGTGGTACCAGGCGCGGGATATTCGAGATGATGATCGGCTCCCGAAAGATCACGCCGCCCAGGATGTTGCGGATCGTTCCATTCGGACTCTTCCACATCTTCTTGAGGCCGAACTCCTTCACGCGCGCTTCGTCTGGCGTGATCGTGGCGCACTTCACGGCGACGCCATGCTTCTTTGTGGCCTCGGCCGAGTCGATCGTGACCTGATCGCCCGTCGCATCGCGATGTTCGATACCGAGGTCATAGTAGTCGATCTCGACGTCGAGATAGGGCAGGATGAGCTTGTCCTTGATGAACTGCCAGATGATGCGAGTCATCTCGTCGCCGTCCATCTCGACGACAGGATTCACGACCTTGATCTTCGCCATGCGCAGAATGCCGGGTGGGGCTGGAGAGGAACCGTGCACCGCCGGACCGGCGGCCACGAGGAAAGGGATGGCTGCGGCACGGCCTCGGGAGCCTGCCGCGAACTCACCACAGCACTGAATGATGTGTGCGGAACCGACTGTGTTCCAGTAGCGAACCGGGGTTGTGGCCCCTCACATGCTGGAGAGACCTCGCATCTGCCGGACCTGATGTCAGGGAATCGACCATTGCGACGGGGGGCACGAAGCGGCAGACATGCGGCATTCCGCGCACCGTGCGCGTCTGTCGACGCCAGTCTCCTTCTGCCCCTCGAGATATGTCTTTCATCCCCCATCGCCGCCGGAATCTCCGTGCCGGATTCACGGTGGCTGCATTGGCTCTGGCCGTTGCCCCCATAGTGGTGACGGACTCTTCCGTGCTCCATGCGCAACCCGGCCCCCCACCCAATGTCGAGCTGATCGCAGCCCGGCACGCGCAGGAAGCCGAACTGCAGAAGCTCGCAGATATCCACCGTTCGGTGATGCTGCCCATGCGAGACGGCACCCGACTGATGACGGACATCTATGTCCCGAAGAACCGCAGCGGTGGGGTACCGCTCATTCTGAGCAAGACACCCTATCAGATGAACTGGTGGGACATCCGCAATGGCGCCCCCGCTGACGCCACGACGATTCTGACGGCGATCAAGCGTGGCTATGCCTATGCCCTCCAGAATGAGCGTGGCCATTTCTTCAGCGAAGGTGAGTACGACATTCTGGGCCCACCAACCACCGACGGTCAGGATGCGGTGGAATGGTTTGCCACGCAGCCCTGGAGCAATGGCCGCGTCGGCATGATCGGCTGCTCGAGCACCGCGGAGTACCAGATGGCCGTCGCCGGTACCAAACCCAAGGGACTTGCCGCGCTGATCCCGCAGGGCTTCGGCGCCGGTGTCGGCCGAGTCGGGGGGTGGTACGAACAGGGCAACTGGTATCGCGGCGGCGCCGTGCAGACCCTGTTCATCACCTGGCTCTACGGGCAGCAGAACACCCAACGTCCGATGTTCCCGGCTTCCACGAGCCAAGAGGACTTCACCCGTCTGCGCAAGTCGTTCGACCTGGCATGGAGTGGCCCCCGGGTGGATTGGGCCGAAGCGCTGTGGCATCTGCCCATGAAGGACATCATGAAGGCCGTGGACGGGCCGCGCGGTGTTTATGCGGACCGGATGCCGGTAGCCACCGGCGGTGAGATGATCCAGCGCACACCAAACGATCCCAGTTGGTACAGAGGTGGGCTGTACAATGACAGCATGCCGTTCGACACCCCAGCGTTGTGGCTCATGTCGTGGTTCGACGTTTCGGTGGGGCCCAACATCGCCATGTGGCAGCATGCCATGAAGGTGGCGTCACCAGAGGTGGCCAGGCAGCAGTATGCCGTGATCGCACCCGTGGTGCACTGCGCCTTCACGCGGGCCACCGCGAACACCATGGTCGGAGACCGCAGCGTGGGTGACGCACGTCTCGACTACGATGCGCTCACCTATGGTTGGTTCGACACCTTCCTCAAGGGTCAGAAGACCGGGCTGCTGGATACCCTGCCCCGCGTTCGCTACTTCACGATGGGGTCGAACGAGTGGAAGTCGAGCGACGTGTGGCCGCCCAGCGGAGCGACACCAACCACCTGGTATCTCACGAGCGGCGGTTCTGCCAACAGCATGAACGGGAATGGAGCTCTGGTGGCGAAAATGCCCGCCAAGGCCCAGCGGGATACCTTCAGCTACGATCCCAAGAACCCGGTGATGAGTTACGGTGGCAACGTCTGCTGCACGGGCACGGCCATCCAGGCCGGGTCCTTCGATCAGCGCGTGCGGGAAACACGCCCGGACATCCTCGTCTACAGCTCAGAGCCGCTCGTGGAGGGCATCGAGGTCAGCGGCCCGATCTCCGTCACCCTCTACGTGGGAAGCGATGCCAAGGATACCGACTTCACCGTGAAGCTCATCGATGTGGATACGGAAGGACGCGCATGGAATCTCGACGAGACCATCCAGCGCATGCGCTATCACACCGGGTACGACAAGCCGCAGACGCGCATGGAGCCCGGCAAGGTCTACAAGGTCACCCTCGGCCCGCTCAACACGAGCAACTATTTCAAGGCCGGCCACCGTGTGCGCATCGAAGTTTCGAGTTCCAACTTCCCCCGCTTCGACC
>CAZPJX010000207.1:0-2006 GCA_964586985.1 uncultured Gemmatimonas sp.
GCACGATCCGGCCATGTACGCGGCGACGGTTCTGGCCGAAACTCTTGCGGCAGGCGGGATCCGGGTGGAGGGGCAGGTGGAGCGCGACCGCACGATCCGCCCGCTGCTCCGCACGGGTGTTCTGCCGGAGGACCTGCGGCTGCTGGCGGTCCACGAGACGCCCCTGCCGGTGGTGTTGGCGCGGACGAACAAGGACAGCCAGAACACTTACGCCGAGAGCCTCTGCAAACGCCTTGGTGCCTCGATTTCATCCGAAAGCGGCACATGGACCAACGGAGCGGCGGCCATTGGGCAGTTTCTGCGGAAGGCCGGCGCCACCGACGCGGACTTCAAGGTGGATGATGGATGCGGCCTGTCGCGCGAGAACCTCGTGACAGCGGAAACCGTCGGCAGGGTGCTCACCTACAACTTCGCGGGCCCGAACCGCGAGTTGTTCATCGGCACACTGGCGGTGGGTGGCGAGGACGGCACCCTGAACGACCGCTTCCGAGGGATGAAAGGCCGGGTCTTCGCCAAGACGGGGTTCATCAACGGCGTGAGCGCGCTGTCGGGGTACCTGAAGGCGCGGGATGATCAGTGGTACGCCTTCTCCATCCTGATGAATGGCCTGCCCCGCTTCACGAACACCAAAGCCAAGCAACTCCAGGAGAACATCGTCCAGGCGATCGACAATAATAGTGCTCTGGTGCGAAGATAGGACCCGTGGCCGGCGTCACATCCCGTGGATGCGCGGGTTGAGGAACAGGTTGTCGTGGCCAGGCACGATGAGGTCGGCGATCTCGTAGACTTCGCGGAGCGATTCCTGAGCGGTCTGGATGTCGTAAGCGTCGGGCAGGACCTGTCCGGCGAGGAAGTGGTCCTGGGACGGGACCGCGTCGCCTGCGATGAGCAGCGTGACGGTGGGCAGCGCCAGGAGCAGACCGCAGTTGCCGGGCGTGTAGCCGGGCAGCGGAAACAGATCGACCTGCGGCGCGAGGGCATCGCCCGCGGGTTTGAAGGATTCGAGCAGTTTCAGTTCCTGCTGGATGATGCCGCGGTCGATGTCTTCGGCCGGGGCCTGTTGCAGGAGTTGATCGAGGTGCTGGGCGGCCGCCTGCTGCTCGGGTTCGTGGATGTAGACGCGCGCTTTTGGAAACAGGCTCAGCCCGCTGCGGTGGGCCGGACGGAAATTGGTGAGGAAGACGGTGTCGATGCGGTCCGGGCGCAGGCCGGTTCGCTCGAAGAGCCGAGCGCCCAGTGCGGCGGGCGGCAATCCGGGATCGATCAACAGGTGCCGCCCATCGGCGGTACGGACGAGCGTGGTGGTTGCGTGTGGCGTGCGGACGGGCTGGTCCTCATTCCACAGACGGTTTCGGCTTAATGTGCCGATGCTGATGATGTCGAAACGAAGAGAAGCCATCGGGCCATTGTTGAGACACCCTGTGGTTTCGTCAAATGCGCCGCCGACCTGCGGGCCAGAGCGATATGGTTGATGGCGTGCGGGCTTTCGGGCAGTTGCGTTCAGCGTGAGAGGTTGTCATGGGCAGATACGGACGGATCCTCGGCGTCTTGGGCCTTTATATCGGCCTGCTCGCGGCGGGCTGCGCGTCGCAGGCGCCTGTGGGCAGGTGGGAAGGTCCGACTCAGGCGACGCAGGCCGAGACCCAGGAGTGGATCTTCGGAGAGGAAAAGGCACGTGTTCTGCGTTCGAAGCATTACAACATCTACACCACGATCGAGGATGAAGAGGTGCTGGACCTGCTGCCGCAGGTGATGGAGGGCGCACACAGCATGTACAGGCAGATCTGCCCGGACGTGCCGGCGACAAACCGGCCGCTGGACTGCTTCATCTTCCGCTGGCGCAGCGAATGGGACCAGTACACGCAGCGCTATACCGGACAGGATGCCAAGATATACCTGCAGATCCGCTCCGGCGGGTACACCTTGCGGGACCGCTATGTGGCCTACTACATCGGGCGGCTCGGAACCTTCTCGGTGGCGAGTCACGAGGGATGGCACCAGTACGC
>CAZPJX010000207.1:2016-3598 GCA_964586985.1 uncultured Gemmatimonas sp.
TACGCCGGGCGGCATTTCAAGGGACGGTTGCCGCCATTTCTGGAAGAGGGCATGGCGTGCATGTTCGAGACGATCACCTGGCAGGAGCGGCTGCCGAGGTGGAATCTGTCGGTGAACGTTCCGCGGGCACAGACGCTGCGGAAGGCGATCGACAACAACGATCTGTACCCACTGGACCGGCTGTGCGCGATGCACGCCGGCGACATCGTCGGCGAGAGCAACGAGAAGATCGACACGTTCTACGCGCAGTCGTGGGCCTTTGCGCGGTTCCTGTACGAGGCGGAGAACGGGCGATACCGCCCGGCGCTGCAGAAGTGGCTGTCGGACACAGCGGCGGGCACCGTGCAGGATCCGACCCGGTCGCACAACCGCGCCCTGGCCTCCTGGAAGCGCCATGCGGTGAAGCCGATGATCGAGCATTACCTGGGCATGAGCCTGCCGCAGGTGGAGATGGCGTATCAGGCATGGATGCGGAAGATCGCGTTCGAGGAGTTGTCGGCGCAGTGGCGGGCGCAGGCGCAGTAGCCAACGGCGACAGATCGGGCGGAAAAGCGCCGATGAGCACTGACTCATCGGCGTTTGGTTTTCGGTTCACCTGCGGCGTCAGTCCGTTCGATCGTGAAACCGATGGCATGGATGAAGACATCTTCGAGGGCGGGCTTGCCGATGGAGACGGAATCGATCAGACCGGGGAACGAGGCCGGGCGGCGGGTGACGTTTCTACTGCGTCGGAGAGAGTAGCGTTTCTATTGCGTTACAACAGTCGGACCTGCTAGAAACGCTGACGGACGGCGTTGGCGGTGGTATACTTCCCAATCGATACAGGAGCACTCATGAATATGCCCATTACTCCCGACGTGCAACGACTGATCGAGCGGCGGATGGCATCGGGGAATTATGCCACGCCTGAGGATGTGCTCCGGGCCGCGCTGCGTTCCTTGGAGCAGGAGGAAGAACTCGGCGAGTTTGCGCCCGGCGAACTCGATGCTTTGCTGGCCGAGGGCGAACAGAGCGGGCCGGCGCTCGACGGTGAGACGGTGCTGGAGGAACTCCGGAGCTTGCGGTTGCGGCATCCGGGGGCAGGCCGATGAGGAAGCTGCTGATTCAGCCCCAGGCTCGCGTCGATCTTCTGGAAGTCTGGCATCACATCGCCAAAGACAGCATCACGGCCGCCAACCGAGTTGCCGACAAGCTCGATGAAGCCATTCGTCAACTCGTCGAGATGCCCGGAATGGGCCACCAGCGGGCCGACGTCAGGAATCCAGCCTACCGCTTCTGGAGTGTCTACTCATACCTGATCGCCTACTGGTACAATGCCCGCACGCTGACCGTTGTGCGCGTGATACACGGCCGCCGGAACCTCCGAAGGTTGTTCAGGAAGTGAATTCGTCCAGGGGGCAATGTCACGCACGAACCACGGACCTTTTCTTCGCCGTCATTCGAAGAGCGTCGAACTTACTAGTAACCGCCGACGACGCTCGCCTGCCCGGCGAAATACAGGCCGTACGCGCCGCGGTTGGCGAATGACGCCGGAGACAGTCCGTTGGGCAGAATCGCTCGGTATTTCTGCCGGTATTCCTTC
>CAZPJX010000208.1:0-3575 GCA_964586985.1 uncultured Gemmatimonas sp.
GACCGCGAGCGCTGGCCTCACCACAGTTACGGGTGGGCGAGCTGGAGCTCGACCAGGGAACGCGTGAGGTGCGGCGTGCCGGTGATCCCATCGAGCTCACGCCAAAAGAGTTCGCGGTGCTGGAGTATCTGATGCGGCATGCGGGGCGCGTGATGAGTCGCACGCTCATCACGGAGTATGCGTGGGGATATCATTTCGACCCCGGCACCAACATCGTCGATGTGGTCATCAACCATTTGCGCAAGAAGATCGATGCGCGTTTCGAGAAGAAGTTGATCACGACGGTGCGTGGTGTGGGTTACATGGTTCGGGCTTGAGATCCAACGCATGAGCTCCATTCGTGCCCGACTGACGCGTGCGTGGACGGCAGCGTTTCTCCTGACGCTGTTCTTCTTTTCGCTCACGCTGCTGATGGTGCGGCGCGAAACACTGTATCGCGAACTCCAGGCGCGGGTGCAGATCGAAGCGGATCAGGCGGTGCGTGCGATCAATGTGGCGCGCAACACCGGCACAGAGCCGGTGATGGCCCAGCGTGACCGACTGGCAGGCCCGTCCATCGGCATGCGGATGAGTGCCTTCCTGTCCCTGCTGGAGGGGTACGTGCTTGTTCAAGACAGCACGGGCTATGACATCTATGCCTCGCCCGCTGTGCAGGCCCTGTCCACCGACGATCGGAACACCTTCAGCACGGCCGCTCGTGATGCTCACGCGGATCGGGTGCTGCGGCGAGTCGAACTGCACGCGGATGAAGTCCTGCTGGCCACCCGTGTCGTGCCGCTCAGCGACAATGCACGGTATCGTGTGTATGCGGGGCTTTCGACCAGCAACATCACCTACACCCCACCCGAGCTGATCGGCCCCATGCTGGTCATCACACCGCTCCTGCTCGTGCTGTCGGTGACCTTCGCCTATCTCATTGCCGGAAGAGCCTTCCAGCCGATCGACGTCCTGATTGACCAGGTCGAAGCCATCACCGACGGGCGCTCGTTGCATCGACGCCTGGGGGTGGCGGCTGCGGGCGATGAACTGATGCGTCTATCGGAAACGCTCAACGCCTTCATCGAACGGTTGGAACGATCGTTCGGCGCCCTTCGGCGCTTCACGGCGGATGCGAGCCATGAGTTGAAGACCCCGCTCGCCGTCATTCGCGCCGATGTGGAACGCGCGATGTCGCCGACCACCTCAGAGGGCGATCAGGCGATCTCGCTCGAGGAAGCATTGCAGCAGGTGACGCGGATGGCGGACCTGGTCGATTCCCTGCTGACCCTGGCGCGCGCCGATGAAGGGCGCTTCGATCTCTTCCGGGAACCCATCGAGCTGGAGCCATTGGTGCGGGAAGTGCTGGAGACGGCACGGCTCCTGGGTGAAGATCAGGACCTCACGATCGAGGCACCGATCCTGGAGAACGCCGAGGTGCTCGGTGATGTGACGCGGCTCCGGCAACTGTTTCTCAATCTTGTCACGAATGCCATCAAGTACACGCCGCGCGGCGGGACGGTGGAGATTTCGTTGGCGCGGGAGGAGTCGGTGGTTCGTTTCTCGGTGAAGGACACGGGCATCGGGATCGCCGCCGCCGACCTGCCGCATATCTTTGAGCGCTTCTGGCGCGCGGATCGTGTGCGCTCCCGCGCGAGTGAGCGTGGAGGGTTCGGACTCGGGCTGGCCATCTCGCAGTGGATCGCACAGGCGCATGGCGGAACGCTTGAGGCGCAGTCGCGACTGACCCGAGGCAGCACCTTCATCGTCACGCTGCCGTTGGCGGGCGAACCCGGATCGGGGATGACAGGGGAGTTCGAATCGGTGGTGAATCTGGCGCTGCCGTCTGAGGCCGTCATGGCGCAGGGCGAGTAGCACGGGACCAAGAGTCAGACTTCGTGGGTGGCATCGCCGCGTGCTGCTGCGACACCCGTCACAGCCCACCCGCTAAAGTGCACCGCGTGCAATTGTCAACCGGGTCAGGCAGTACATTTCGACCGCATTGCGCTTGCCTGGGATCAACAAAAGGAATGCTAACCCCGGATTAATCCGATTCTAATGATTCGTCCATTGCCTGATCACCTTTACGGCGTAGAATCGCCTAGTCGATCCTCGGCCACTCTGGTCGGGGTTTGAGATCTGTAGCCCGTACCCCGGACAAGCGAGATGTTCAACAACCTGCTTGAATCGAAGGCGAAGCGGCAGAAGCGCTTGGGTGGGTCCGTCACCTCGATCATCGTTCACACGGCAGCAGTGGCGGCGCTCATCATCGTCACGAAGAACGCCGGCATTGTGAACGAGAAGCCGAAGGAAGAGAAGGTCGACTTCGTCGAGGTGAAGAAGGACGAGCCCAAGCCGCCCGAGCCGGAGAAGCCGCCACCACCACCGCCCGACGCGGTGGCCGCGCCGCCTCCACCCAAGGGATTCCAGGTGCTCCAGGCACCCCCTGAGATCCCGAACATCATCCCCGAGATCGATCTGTCCAAGAAGGTGACGGACGAAGCGGACTTCTCAGGGAAGGGTGTCGCGGGCGGCATCGCGAAGGGTGTCGAAGGTGGCAAGGCCCCAGTGAATCAGGCGCCGGACCAGCCGTACTTCGACTTCCAGGTCGAGAAACCCGTAGTCATGGCACCCGGTGCGCAGGGACCGGCATACCCCGACATGCTCCGTTCAGCCGGCATCGAGGGTTCCGTGCTCGCGCAGTTCGTGGTTGATACCACGGGTCGGGCCGACATGAGCACCTTCAAGGCGCTCAAGTCCGATAACGATCTGTTCACAACCGCCGTGAGGAATGCGCTGCAGCGTATGCGGTTCCTGCCGGCCGAAGTCGGTGGCCGCAAGGTGAAGCAGCTCGTCCAGCAGCCGTTCCAGTTCTCGCTCAATCGCTGAGTTCATTCCTACCGTTTCACGGAGATCCTTCTCATGAACATGTCGTTGATGGAGCTGTACCACTCGATGGGGTGGTTCGCCAAGGGCATCGTCTACACGCTCCTGGCCATGTCGGCGTTCTCGTTCACGGTGCTTATCCAGAAGTGGTGGGCCATGCGCAAGGCGCAGGCGGAGACCCGTCGCTTCGCGCCCGAGTTCTCGCAGTTCCTCGAAGAGGACAACCTCAACGAAGCAATCAAGCTGGCCGAAGGCTACAAGAAGTCCCATGTGGCCCGCGTGCTTGGTGGCGCGCTCTCGGAGATCCGCCCCCTCATCCAGGATGGTTCGGTGACGGTGGCCGACATCAACTCGGCCGAGCGTGCGGTTGAGCGTGAGATGCTGATGACGGTGGTCGACCTGAAGCGTGGCCTGGGCGTGCTGGCCACCGTCGGCGCGACGTCGCCGTTCGTTGGACTGCTGGGCACCACGATGGGTATCGTGAACTCCTTCACGGGTATGGCCACGTCGGGAGCAGGCGGTATCTCCGCGATTGCCGCCGGTGTCGCCGAGGCGCTCATCACCACCGCCATCGGTATCGGTGTGGCCATCCCGGCCGTGTGGGCCTTCAACTTCTTCCAGACGAAGATTGACAACCTGACGGCCGAGATGACCTACACCTCGAAGGAGATGATCGACTACCTCATCAAGGGTGTCTCGGGTGAGTTTGGCCG
>CAZPJX010000209.1:0-3527 GCA_964586985.1 uncultured Gemmatimonas sp.
GAGCGGCCGGAAGTTGGCGGGAGCGCGCGCTGGGGGATCACCAGCAATCTCACGGTGTCCGGCACGGCGAACCCGGATTTCTCCCAGGTCGAGGCCGATGCGACCGAGTATTCCGTCGATCCGCGCTCAGCGGTGTATTTCGCCGAACGTCGACCGTTCTTCCTGGAAAGCCAGGAGCAATTCACCGCACCCAACCGACTGATCTACACCCGCCGCATCTCCCAGCCGGTCTTCGCCGCCAAGCTCGCCGGGAAGCACAAGGGCTTTGACATCGGCCTGCTGAGCGCCGTTGATAGTCGCAACGCCTCGGCCAACGGAGAGCACGCGCCACTCTACACAGTCCTCCGCCTCCAGCGAGATCTGGGCCAGCAGAGCCGACTCGGTCTGGTGTACACCGACAAGATGGATGATGACCAATGGAACCGCGTCCTCGGTGTAGACGGACGCCTGGTGCGTGGCATCTACAGTGTCACCGGTCAGCTCGCCTCCAGCTTCACCGGTGGGACGGGCAAAGCCGTACGGGCGCCACTCTGGGACGTCGCGCTACAGCGGAACGGGCGCGACTTCTATGCCAGATATGTGTTCAACGCCATCTCCGATCGCTTCGACGCACAGACCGGCTTCATCTCGCGCGTCGGCATCTCGCAACTTTCTGCGACGCATCGCGTGAACTTCTACGGCGCGCCGGGCGCACTCGTGGAGGTCTTCAGCCCCGAGATCTTCACCTCGGCGCGCTACCGCTATGAGGATCTCGTGACGCGCCGGCCGGCGCAGGACGTGCAGCTTCACCTTCGGACCAGTACGCGCCTACGCGGCGGATGGCAGGTCGGCGCATACTTCATGCGCGAGGAGTTCGGGTACGATCGCGGACTGTATCGCGATTACGTGCTGCTCAAACCGACGACGGCGGGCGGAGTGGATACGGTGGCCTACACGGGGACACCGTACCTCCCGAACTTCGACTGGCTGATTTCCGTAAACTCGCCGGAATTCCGACATTTCAGTTTCAACTCGATGGTCATCTGGGGGCAGGACGAGAATTTCCAGGAGTGGAGTTCTGCCAGGATCTTCAACATCAGCAACACGCTCTCGCTCCGCCCCACAGAGCAGCTCCGCGTGTCGGGCAGCTGGAGCTACGAGGCCTTCAATCGCAAGTCGGATGGAACCAGTGTCCTGCTGCGCAACACACCTCGCCTCCGCATCGAGTACCAGCTCACACGCCAGCTTTTCATCCGGACCATTGGTGAATACGCCACATTCAGACAGGACAGCCTGCGAGACGACACGCGCACCAACTTGCCGATCTACCTCCGGCAGGCCAACGGTTCGCTCGCACGCGCCTCGGCGTTCGAACGCAAACGCGCCCGCCTCGACGTCCTGCTGTCCTATCTTCCTACTCCCGGAACCGTGTTCTATCTCGGCTATGGCGATATCCAGAAGGCCAACAGCCCCGGCGGGCCGGAGACCCTACGTCGCAGTTCGGATGCGTTCTTTGTCAAGTTGAGCTACCTGTTCCGCCTGCAGTGAAGACTCACCCCATCGCCTGATCTCGCTCGCCGGACCCACGCCGCTCAACCGCGTCCACGCGCTCCGCCCGCACAGGCGACCAGCTGGCAGCCGGTTCCAGTTCGGCCATCTCGGCCGCATTCCGAACAAACAACCGATCTCGCACGTAAAGGGGAGGAACCTCCCTGCCTTTCACGTCCCCCACTCCCCTTCCCGTGGCCGACGAGTTGTCTCCTCCGCGAAACAATGCAGCGACCGCCCCACGCGGGCGCCCCACGCCCATGCCCAGGCTCATGGTTCTGGGGTCTGCCGCGGTGCTGACCGTTTATACGGCTGGGTTCAGTCGCACGAGCGCTGCCGCTGCCGCGCTTGCGGCACACGGGACGGAGCGCCGTCGCCCACCAAGCGACGAACTGCCTGTGGCCCCAGCGAGCACGGAAGGACTACAACAGGTCGCTTCGGAGGCCGCCCTATCGGCTTCGGGATCACCCCGCACATCAGCCGACTCCGGCAGTGCCAGGCCTGACAATCCTCGCTCTGGGGGTTCCCAGTCTGTGCCGCTCCCGGCGGGTTTGACAGCCGCGCAGACCCCAGCCCAATTGCCGGCCTCGGGAACACCACCGACCGAGGCGCCAGAAACAGCACTCCCCCAAGCGTCGCTGACAGCGTCGACATCAGCGCCAGCGATCCCGGTTTCCGTTACGCCGACCGCATCACTTGCCCAGAACGCAGGTAGTGCGGCGTCCGTGACCACCGCAGCTTTTCCGACGGCCGCTCCCGCGCCAACGGTTGCCTTCGCGGTGGGCGGCCAAGCGGCGAAGGCGGCAGGCACGCCGCCCACGGCCACAGCGAGCAGCGTCGCGACGACTGGCGCGTCCACCCAGAACACGTCGACGCCGAGCATGCCGAGTGCACCGGCAGGCAACACGTCCAAAGGCGGCAACGCTGCTCCCGCTGTCGGTGGAAAGGCGCCGACCAAGGCAGCCGCTCCCGCTCCTGCCGGTTGGGAGGATGGGACGTACGTCGGATATGGAGCCTCGATTCACGGCGACGTCGAATCCACGGTCATCGTTGAGAACGGCAAGATCGTGGCCGCAGCCATCAGTCGCTGCCTCACGCAGTATTCGTGCTCCTGGATTGCCCATCTCCAGCAACAGGTGGTCGCCCGCCAGAGCCCCGACGTGGACAACGTGTCGGGAGCCACGCACAGTGCGAACGCCTTCTACTACTCCGTCGTCGACGCCCTGAAAAAAGCCAAGTGAACCACCTCGTCGAGCATGTGATCTCGGCGATGGGGACCGTTGTATCCATTCAGCTCGTGGGCAACGACAGGGAAACGCTGCAGCGCCGCGCACGCAGCGCGATGCAGTGGGTATACGAAGTCGAGCGCACCTGCTCACGCTTCGATCGCGAGAGTGAGCTCTCCCGTCTTTCCGCTATTGTCGGCCAACCCGTGCCGGTCAGTCCAATGCTTGGCCAACTGCTCGAGCTCGCGCTCGCCGTGGCGCAGGCATCGGAGGGTGCTTTTGACCCCACCGTCGGCAGCGCCTCACCCGCTACCTGGCGTGCCCTCCACATCGATCCCGGAACCCGCACTGTCACCCTCCGTTCCCCACTGCAACTCGACCTGGGAGCGATCGCCAAGGGCTTCGCCGTCGACCTCGTCGCTCAGGAGCTCTCCGATCTGCCTGATCTCGTCATCGATGCCGGAGGCGATCTCTATTGCCGCGGACGCAACCTGCTTGGCCGTCCGTGGTCCATCGGCATTCGCGACCCCTTCGTGCCCGGCAAGTTGCTCACACAGGTGACGATTGCCACCGGTGCGATCTGCACCAGCGGCTCGTATGAGCGCCGCACGCCCGACGGGCATCACCTGATCGATCCAGTCACCGGGCGTGCCTCACAGGGGCTCGTGAGCTGTACCGTGGTTGGCGAGAGCACCGCCATGAGCGATGCCATCGCGACCGCAGCATTCGTGCTGGGACTGAAGCGCGGCCTCCCCTTTCTCGAATCTCAGGGGG
>CAZPJX010000210.1:0-3513 GCA_964586985.1 uncultured Gemmatimonas sp.
GCGAGCATGCGGAATCGCGGGGGGCAGAGGGAGGTCCGCATTGTTCTCTCCATGGAGCAGGCCGGACGACAAGCGCAGAATTGCCGGGATCAGGTGTCAGCGGTACGATACGGCCTATGCCCTCTTCCAAGCTACCCGATACCGATGGCGATGAGGCGAATCCGGCGGAGCACCGCGGACCTGCCCCACGTCTGGATGCAAGTGACGCCGACTTCGCAGCGCTGCGCGCTCTGTTCCGAGCCCATTGCTATGATGTCGAGACTATCTGTGCGCGAACCGGGAGCCCAAGCATCTACGATTTTCGGATGCGGGCACATGGGCGGGCTGCTGCTGCGCCGGAACAGGGCATCGATGCACTGATCAACCTCTATCTCGATCACCGATCGATGCCGCCGGAGGAGGTGGATCGACTGCTGGGGCTGGGCAGCGTGGCACTGCTGTCGCGCCTCGGACTCCTCGAGGCCGATGGTGAGTGTGTGGTTGGCACGACCCTGCTCTACCCCAGTGAGGGGGTTTACATGATCTCGGATCCGCCGACGTTTTCAGATACCGGCGGTGTGCTGCCAGGCACCGCGACGGACCTTGTCTATCCGGCGATCACCAATTCCGTGCGCACCTTTGTTTCGACGCTACCCACCGCTCCAGGGGCACGCTTTCTCGAGCTGTGTTCGGGGACGGGCGTTGCGGCGCTGATCGCCGCCCGACGCGGTTCGGCGGATGCCTGGGCGATCGATATCACGGCGCGCTCCACGCATTACGCGGCATTCAATGCCCGCATGAATGGATTGGCGAACGTGCATGCACGGCAGGGTGATCTGTATGAGCCGGTGAAAGGCTCGCAGTTCGATTGCATCGTCGCACATCCGCCGTATGTCCCATCGACGAAGACGGAATTCATCTACCGTGACGGTGGTGAGGATGGTGAACAGATCTCCCGGGCCATCCTCGGAGGCGTCCCGGAGTACCTCGCGCCCGGCGGCATCTTTCACTGCACGTGCATGATCTCGGCCAGAACCAATGCTCCGCCAGCACGGCGCATTCGCGAGATGATCGGCCCCGCCCACGACGAGTTCGACATGGTCCTGCTCACCAATGGTGTGACGGATCTTGTCAAGCATTACTCTCGTGTGCTGCTTGCCACCCCGGAGGATAGGGTCCTGGACGTGCTCGCGCAGTTGCGGCATTTCAAGGAGATGGGAGTTGAGCGTATCGAGTTCTGTACGATCATCCTCCGTCGTCACGGCGAACCGCGCTCCGCGGTCACAATCGTGGCTCAGCGAGATGCGCGCACCACGTGGGCCGAAGTGGAGTGGCTGTTCGGCCTGCAGCAGATCGTCGTGAAGGGCGATGCCGCACTGGATCTATTGCTCAGCGCGAGGCCACGACTCTCGGCGCTAGCGCAGTTCCGGCTTGGATACCGTGTGGACCATGAGAGCGACGAAGTGTGGGCGGCAAGCGAGGGCGAGGTAACGGTGTCATATCCCGTTCCCGGTCGGGTGCCCGCGAATGCCGGCGATGCGGCATTCCTCGCATCGTGCACGGGTGCACGAACATTCGGCGACCTGTGGCGCGACAATCAGGCCAATGGCAATCTTCCGGCCGAAGTGACCTCGCAGCAGTTCATGCGCTCGGTGCTGCCCATGGTGACGGAAGGGATTCTGGAGACCGACCTGTTGCCGTTCCCGACTTCCTCATCACCCTGGCCCGCCTGAGGCACCTGCCGTGAGTGCCGTCAGGATCGCGCGCGTGAGCCCAGGGTAGTCGCCATCAAAGTGGTGCTTTCCCTCCCGCTTGATCAGGTGCACGCGCGTCGGATCGAGCTCGGGACATACGGTGTCTTCCTCCTCGGTGCCATAGACGCACACCACGGGAGCCGCGGCGATGCGCGCGATGTACGGCGCCACCGGAATGTCGGACGCGCGGTTGACGGTGCGGATCAGATCCATGAGGTGAAATTCGAAGCTGGCGGTGTGCTCCATGCCGAGGAGGACAACACCGTCCACTCGCGCCCGGAGGTCCGCCGGGAGCTGCGTGGCCAGCATGGCGGCGAAGCCAGCGCCTCGGGAGTACCCGACGAGGAGAATGCGATCGCGGTGCCAGAGTGCCAGGTAGTGACGCAGGAGCTCGGCGCTATCCCGGCTGAGGGAATCGGGGCTGCGTTGCGCAGCGGTAAGCCAGGTCCGGGAGTTGAGTCCCACCACGGCTATGCCATGCAGGACGAGTTCCTTCGATACGTCGTCCGCCAGCTCCTTCCAGCCACCGTCACCGCTCCAGAACAGCGCCAGCGTGTGGCCTGTTGCTGAGGGGCGTTCAGTGAGGGGATACTGTGCCAGCTGGGCGCTGGAGAGTTCCTGGGCGCTGAGCGGCGGCTCGGTGAGCAGGATCAGTCCACCGACACACCAGGAGAACGCCGCGGCCACCCACCGCGCCGGATGGGACCGAAGCCAGTGGCTCCAGCGTTGAGCGAGAGAAGAGGAGCTTGCCGACATGCGGGTGGCGAACACGTGAACCTCGCGGGAATGGCCGCATCGGCGCGGTGCGCGCCGCCATGGCATCCCGAGACTATGTGGAGGTGTCTGACGGGCAGATAACAGCATCCGTGCACCGCTGTCATGGTGGCGTCAGGCAGCGAGGGCATATTGTAGGGACATGCCTATCGGAGCCCCATGACGCCGGAACACCCGGAGTCCGCGTCGGACACGGCACATCCAGCCTGGCGCGCCTGGGGTCCCCCCGTGGCCATTCTGGTGCTGCTGGGCGTCGCGCTGCTCGTCGTACACCACGAACTGGCCACCACGGGCTATGCGCACCTGCGCAGTTCGCTGCAGGGCATTCCCGGTGATGCGTTGCGGCGTGCATCGGCGTTCACGGCGCTCTCCTATCTGCTGCTCTGCGGCTACGATCTGCTCGCGCTCCGATATGTGGGGACATCCATCGGGGTGCTTCGCGCAGCCCGGACCTCGCTGCTGGCCTATGCACTGAGCCAGACGCTGGGATTCGCGCTGTTCACCGGCGGCGCGGTGCGCGTGCGGTTCTGGAGCATGTGGGGTCTCTCCACGCAGCAGATTGCCCAGGCCGCCGGTTTTGTGAGTGCCACCTTCGTGGTGGGTGTTCTCGCGGTGTGTGGGCTCGCGTTGACGCTCGAAACACACGCCATGCTGGCGGTCCTGGGTATTCCGGTCTTTCTGGCCCGCTTCCTGGGTGTGCTGCTGCTTGCTCTGGTGAGTGGGTATGTGGGATGGGCCGTGTTTCGGGCGACCAAACCCCTGACGTGGCGCTCATGGGCCATACCGGTGCCGCCGGCGCGACTGGCAGTCTCGCAGGTCCTGCTTGCCGTGCTGGATTGGGGCGTGGCGGGCATGGTACTGCTGCAACTGCTCCCAGCCGGACATGGCATACCCCCGCTGGCTTTTCTCGGTGTGTTCGTGCTCGCGCAGTTCGTGGCCGTGGTCAGCCATGTGCCCGGTGGTCTCGGGGTCTTCGAGTCGATCATGCTGGTGGCGCTGCGTGGCA
>CAZPJX010000211.1:0-3509 GCA_964586985.1 uncultured Gemmatimonas sp.
TCGCGCATGCTGTACAGGGCGGGAACTGTCTGGTGCGCCAGCCATCGGGCCGCCGTCAGGGCACCGTCGGCGAAGACCCGACGATCACGCGCTTCATGCACGAGGCGGAGCTGCTCGAACGGCGCGTCGAGAACGATTTCGTGCGTGCCCGGGACAGAACCGACCCGCACACTGCTGATGGGCACCGCGTGGCCGAGGCCCGCCGCCAATCGATCGGCAATCGCCATGCCGGTACCCGATGGTGCATCTTTCTTGGCACTGTGGTGAGTCTCCACCACATGCGCGTCGAACCCCACGACCTCGCGCATTCGGCGTCCCGCCTCCTCTGCGATGTCCAGGAAAAGCTGCACGCCCACGGAGAAGTTCGGCGACCAGAGTGCCGCCGTGCCCGTGGCGCGCACGGCCTCTTCAAGTTCGCCAAGCTGAGCCGTCCATCCAGTGGTGCCTACCACCACCGGGCATCCCAACGCGAGGAGCGTTTTGGCGTTGGTGAGTGCCGCTTCCGGTCGGGTGAACTCAATGGCCACCTTTGCGCCGTTCAGCGCGACCAGCGACATCGAGTCCATCTCGTCCGCGCCGAGCCGGGCTGAGATCTCGAAACCCCGTTGCGTGGCAAGCGCGTCAATGGCGCATCCCATTCGCCCCATCCCCACGAGCGCGATCGGCAGCAGCTCTGAAGCCACCGCCATCACGAGGTGCCCGCGGATGCGATTCCTGATGCAGCGCCAGATGCGCTGTCGTACGTGCTCTCGTACGGGCCCTCAAAGAAGGTGGCATGCAAGCGTTGCATGGCCGGCACCACCTGATCGTCGTCGATGACGAGTGTCACATTGATTCCCGTTGCGCTGAGTGATGCCATGTGCACCGGAATCGGGCCGAGCGCCGCAATGGCGTCCGCGATGGCACGGCTGCCATCGGCAATACCCGCGCCAACGATGGCCACCACGCCGGCTCGGCGCTCGACCGCCACATCACCAAATGCGGAGAGATCCTGGAGGATTGCCCCGAGATTGTGCGTGTCGTCGAGGGTGACCGATACGGAGACTTCGGAAGTGGTGACGACATCCACCGAGGTACGATGATTCTCGAACACCTCGAAGACGCGACGCAGGAAGCCGGGCGCGAGCAGCATGCGTGAGGAGCGCAGCTTGACCAGCGTGGCGTTCCGCTTGCCGGCGATGGCCCGGACCGGAAACCGCGGAGCTGCCGAGGCAATCATCGTCCCCTTGCCCGCCGGATTGCGCGAGTTGAAGACGTAGACCGGAATTCCCCGCTGCACGGCGGGAGTAATCGTCGAGGGGTGCAAGACCTTCGCACCGAACGCCGCAAGCTCCGCCGCCTCTTCGAAGCCGATGTGTTCGATGAGCCGCGCGGCAGGAATGACACGGGGATCGGCCGTCAGCATGCCGTCCACATCGGTCCAGATCTCAATGGCCGAGGCATCGATGGCAGCCCCGATGAGCGAGGCGGAGAAATCTGAGCCCCCTCGGCCGAGTGTGGTCGTGACGCGCCCAGGTGCCGAGCCCACGAAGCCCCCCATGACAGGGATGTCTCCGCGCTGCACCAGGGGAACGAGACGCTCATGCGCCGCGCGCGAAATACCGTCGAAATCCGGCTCCGCACGCGTGAAGAAGTCGTTGGTGTGCATCACGTCACGCGCATCCACGAAGACGGCGTTGTATCCCGCTTGCCGAAACGCCGCCGTGACGATCTGGGACGACAGCAACTCACCCAACGCCGCCACCGTGTCGAGCGAGCGCGGCGTGAGATAGCCAAGCGTGCGGAAGGCTTCGGCCAGATGCGCCAGATCGTCGAAGGCCACGCTGATCTCGGACGCCAACTCGGCCCCTTCGAGGGAATCACCCAGGAGCGCCGCGGTCTCTCGCAGGTGCCGGTCCCGGAGCTGCTCGACCGTCTGCAAGGCGACCAGCAGTTCGCCGGCCGCCGCCTTGTGCGCGAGATCCAGCAGTTGGTTCGTTGCGCCGCCCAAGGCGGACACCACGACAATGGGCTGATCGGCCAGCTTGCTGGTGACGATCTCTACGACACGGCGAATCGCCGTCGCATCAGCGACTGACGTCCCCCCAAAGTTGCAGACAATCACAGGGCACCATGTCCAGGCAACTGCCCGGTGGCTGCCAGCAGCTCGGCGTTGAGGATCGACCCGCCAGCGGCGCCTCGTATGACATTGTGCGACATCGCCACCAGACGCAGATCGAAGAGATGGTCCTCGCGCACCCGTCCAATTGTCGTCGCCATGCCGTGGCCACGGCCGGCATCACGGCGCGGCTGTGGACGGTCATTCTCATCGCGGATGATGAGTGCTGGCTGGGGTGCCGACGGCAGGCCTTTCACCGCCTCGTGCCCGGTCCACTGCCGCAGCACCTCGAGTGCCTGCTCCGGCGTGGGCGCACGCTCGAAGGCCACCGACAGACACACCGTATGCCCGTGCTCCACCGGCACGCGATTGGCATGCGCACTGGTCACGATGTCGGCATGACGGATGCGCGTCCCATCGAAAGTCCCGAGCAGCTTGACCAGTTCCGTCTCGATCTTCGGCTCTTCGTCACCGATGTACGGAATGACATTGCCGAGAATGTCGAGGGACGCGACTCCGGGATATCCCGCACCCGAGACCGCCTGCATGGTGGTGGCGAAGACCTTGGTGACACCGAACGCCTGATGCAGCGGCGCGAGCGCCGCCGCGATTACCGTGGTCGCGCAATTGGCGTTGGTGACGATACCGCCGCTCCAGCCCCGTACGGCACGCTGATGGGCGAGCAGCGCGAGGTGATCCCCGTTCACCTCGGGGATCACCAGCGGTACATCGTCCGCCATACGGAAGTTCTTGGCGTTGGACAGCACGAGCCGGCCGGCCCGCGCGAACGCCGCCTCGACCTCGCCCGCTACCCCAGAATCGAGTGCGGAGAACACGATGGGCGCCGTCACGTCGCCAGGCGCACAGGACTTCACCGTCAGCCGTGCCACCGACTCCGGAAGCACGCCCTCCAGCCATTTCGCCGCGTCCCGATACGATTTACCCGTGCTGCGCTCCGAGGCAGCCACTTCGACGAGATCGAACCAGGGATGGCCTTCGAGCAGACGAATGAACGCCTGACCGACGGCACCGGTAGCGCCCAGAACGGCGACCGGCCAGCGGGGAGTGGAGGAAGTCATGCGAGGAGTGTGCGAGCAATGTTGACGTACGCGTCGACCGACGCGTCGAGTTCCGCCAGATCGATGTATTCGAGCGGCGTGTGGGCCACGTGGATGGAACCGGGCCCAAAGAGCAGCGGCGTCCCCCACCGATCGAGCAGCGGGATGTCGCTCGTGTAGGCAACGGGCTCGACCTCGAACCCGTTGATGACATGAAAATGCTGAGCCGGGATATGGGAGCCCCAGATGAGCTCCGCCCGATCACCTGCCCAGTCGGTGAACACCTGCCTGACCGCAGCCACGTCACCCACGAGCCGGATCATGATCTCCGCCTCGGCCAGGCCGGGGACGAT
>CAZPJX010000212.1:0-3457 GCA_964586985.1 uncultured Gemmatimonas sp.
AGCGGGGCGGCCACGAGGGCCGCCCCGACGATGACTGCACCAGCGTACTGACCAAACGTCACCGGATTTCCCCTCTCGCACGTGCCGCACTGTCGGCCATGCGTTTGTTGCGCTCGATCAGTCGGCGGAATCCCGCCAGCTGGGTGCTGTCGAACGAGTTCATCATGAGTACACGCGCGCTGTCCCGGAGCGAGTCGAGCGAGGGGCGCACCACCAGCATGATCTCGCGCGAGCGGGTCTTGCGCCACTCCCACACGGAATCGATGGTCTTTCGCTGACCGTCGTTGAGATTGAGCTCACGCTTGAGCTCATCAAGCAGAGCCTGTTCATCCGTCAGGCGGGGGACCACGGGCGGCGTCATCGCGCGCTCTGCCGAGTACCCCAGAGCGCCTCCCAGGAGGAAGGCGCCGAAGAGGAACATGATGGCCCGCGATTTTGGATGGGGTGAGTTCACAACCTACCGCGCCGGCTCAGTAGTCGAGCGGGTGCAGATACCGTTCCGGAGCGTCAGCCGGCAGATGCGGGCGCACTCGCGTCAGCATCGCATCCTCAAGCGGTTGCGTGGACTCGACCACTTCCCGGGCTGCGAGCTCGCGAGCCTGGGCGTTGGCGGCCTGGTCGCGGACGAACGTGGCACCCGTGGCAAGCAACGCGAGTGTCGCGGCAATGAGGCCCGCCGTCCGCAGGTCGGCGGTTCGGATCTCCGAGAAACCGCTCCACCACGACGGACGGAGTTCCAGGACCCGCGCCTGCAGGCGCTCCGACAGCGATTGCAGGATGCGCTGTTCGTTGCTTGCCCAGTAGGCGTCGTGCTGAGGTGCTGCGTAGTACATCTGCAGCATCGCGGTCACTTGAGGATCCGCGCCCGGGCTTCGCCCGTCGTCGTTCCGTGTGACGTTCATTTTTCACTCCGAAGGTTGCTCAACTGACGCCGCAGGTGCGCCCGAGCGTGATGCAGGTCAGAGCGCGCTGTTCCCTCGGGGATTCCGAGCAGGGCACCGATCTCTGCGTGTTTATATCCCTCGACGTCATGCAGCACGATGACCGCGCGCTGCCGTTCGCCAAGTGTGTCCAACGCGCGCGCCAACCGAGCACGCAACTCCTCCGACTCCGCCGGATCGCGGTGTGGAGACGAGAGGGTCTCCGGCAGTTCGTCCGCATCGCGCACCTTACGACGGCGTGCGATGTCGAGCGCTGCATTGGCCACGATCCGATGCAACCATGCCCCGAACGCCTGCTCGGGACGAAAACGCTCCAACGCCCTGAATGCATGCAGGAACCCTTCCTGCACGGCGTCCTCGGCGTCGTCATGCGACAGAACGATGGCCCGCGCCACCGCGTACGCTCGGCGCTGATGACGGCGCACCAGACCGGCGAACGCGGCACTGTCTCCGGCCTGCGCGGCCAGAACCAGTTCACGTTCCTCAGGTGCCTCCGTCGAAGCCTGACGTTCAGTGGTCACGGACAGCCCCATTCCGACCAGCCGATCGACAACACCGGACACACCCCGACCTCGCCATACCCAAGCGGGCGACGCGAGCGATATCGGGAAGGGGAGGGTAGTCACGGGGTCGGGTAGGGTTACCCGAATTACGCATCGCTGGAAGAGGTCGTTGAGGATTGGAGAAAAACGCCGGCAAGACCGAGCGGGACGGCGGCGTCCTGCATGGCGGTCAGTACGCGGTGGATGTGTTCGTCGAGCGGAACGCCGAGCGCGTCGGCGCCCTGAATGATGTCCTGACGATTCACACCCCGCGCAAATGCCTTGTCCTTCATCTTTTTCCTGACACCGGCCACGTCCACATCGGCGACCGCCCTGGACGGCTTCACCAGGGCGCAGGCGGTGATCAGCCCGGTCAGCTCATCCACCGCAAAGAGGGCCTTGGCCATGAGTGTGACGCGGGGAACTCCGCAGTAGTCCGCATGCCCCAGCACCGCTTCACAGATGCTCTCCGGCCATCCCAGGGCTCGCAAATGGCGCACGCCCTCGGCCGGGTGTTCGACGTCGGCAGCCTGTAAAGCGTTGGGATATCGCTCGTAATCGAAATCGTGAATGAGTCCGGTGACCCCCCAGAGCTCCTCGTCCTCACCCAGGTGTCGGGCATAGGCACGCATCGCACACTCGACGGCACACATGTGCTTGCGGAGGGATTCGGAGGCGGTCCAGTCGTGGACCAGACGCTCGGCGTCGGAACGGGTAGGCACACCCACACAATGGCGCGTTGGCCGATGTCAGACAACTCCCGACAGTGTCTGGAGGGAATCCCCGAGGCAATCCGGGAGCGGTTCCGGAGACGTGAGGGGAAGGCCAAAGCGCCCCTCACGTCCGAATCACCCCCTCAGTGCGCGTCCACCTTGAGCGGCACCGTGCGCCCCGTTCGCCAGATCAGCAGCAGGGGCAGGGCAGCCACAAGGAGAAGGCCTGAGATCAGATAGATCTGGGAAAAGGCCAGAACGCTTGCCTGGGCACCAATCTGGCGATCCAGAAGCGCCAGGGCCTGCTGTTTGGCGTTGTAGGGATCGATGCCACGAGCCATGAGACCGTGCGCGATTCCATTCACGCGTTCCAGCGCGGCGGGATCGTAGATCCCGGCGTGCTCAGTCAGCACGGCTTTCTCTGTTCGTGTCAGACGCGAGAGCAGTGTGGCCATGGTGGCGATACCCAGTGAACCGCCGAGTTGCCGCATGAGGTTGAACATGCCGGTGGCCTGACCGAGTCGGTGCGTGGGAATGCCCATCATGCTCGCACCGGTGAGCGGCACGAAGAGACACCCCAGCCCAACGCCGCGGATGATGAGCGGCCAGAACATGTCCTCCTGACCAGAGGCGAGCGTCATGCTGGACATCTGCCACATGGACGCCAGAAACATGAACGATCCGAAGCTCACGAGAACGCGTGCATCGATCCCGCTGCCGAATCGGCCCATGACGGCCATCGTGAGTGCAGATGCGAGAGCGCCGGGCAGGATCACCATGCCGGTCTGCTGCGCAGAGAAACCATGCAGCGTCTGCAGGAAAACGGGCAGCACGAACACCGAACCGAAGAGTGCCACACCCATGAAGCTCGCGAACATCACGCCGGGCGCGAGTTGGCGCGACCTGAGCACGCGAAAGTCGATCACCGGTTCCTCGATCGTCAACTCGCGCCAGACCAGGAGCCCTGCAGAAACCAGGCTGACAATGGCCAGTGTGGTCACGAAGCGGGATTCGAACCAGTCGTAGCGTTCACCGCGCTCCAGCATCCACTGCAGTGACCCCACTGCCACCGCGATAAGTACGATGCCCAGGACGTCCACGGTTCGTGCGCGCACCTGATGGGCGGCGTCCTTCACGAAGGTCCACACCATCAACGCGGCAATCAGGCCGAGTGGCACGTTGATGTAGAAGATCCAGGGCCAGGCGTAGGCGTCGACGATGAACCCGCCCAGTGTCGGTCCCATGGTGGGTCCCACCATCA
>CAZPJX010000213.1:0-3427 GCA_964586985.1 uncultured Gemmatimonas sp.
GCACATGTCCACCGGGATCGCCGTCCTGCAAACGGCGCACCATCACGGTGTCGATAACCGTACCGGAGACGACCCCCAGATGCCCGGCGCGCGAGACGGCGCGTGCGAGCTGCCAGTTGGAAACTCCAATGCCCATGCCGCCCTGGATGAGCTGGGGAAGCGCTGAGGAGGGTATGCGGGACATGACGGGAACCCGATGTGACGGAAGCAGAGAAGTCGGATATATAATGTGCACTGACGGGTGATATCCATGGCATTCGCGATTCGCCCGACAGCCATGTCAGGGAATGCACCAGGAGCCGGGCTCGTCTCTGGCGCTGGGAGCCCCCCCGATGTCCGTGGGTGGGCGTGGCGAAGGATCCCCCAGTGGCGGGTGGCGGCCCGGGCCGAGGAGGTGCGGCGACGCCCCATTCGGAGAGGTACATTCTCCGAATGCGACCGTTTCCCGCTCTTGCCTGGTGCGCTGTCGTGGGTTTTTCGGCAACGACGGCGTCGGCTCAGTCGACCGGCTCCTCCCCGGCCCCTCGGGCCGTAGCTGGCGTGCGCACGGACGCCCCTCTGACCCTGCGCCGCAGCATCGACAGCCTCGTGGACGGGCACAGGGGTGTTGTCGGCTACAGCATCACCAATCTGGAGACCGGGGAACACCTGGAGCGTCGCGGCGATGAGACCTTTCCCACCGCATCGCTCATCAAGGTGCCCATCCTGGTGGGCCTGTTCGATCTGGCGGAGCAGGGGCAGCTCACCCTCGACGATCCGGTGGTGTTGACGGACATCGACAAGGTCGGTGGCGCCGGGCAGCTGCAGTTCCTCCGTGCCCCGCTCACGCTTCGCCTCTGGGACGTGGCCTGGCTCATGACGACGCTGAGCGACAACACGGCCACGAATCTCGTGCTCGACCGGATCAAGATCCGCCGGGTGTGGCAGAAGATGGAAGCGCTTGGACTGCCCCATACCAAGGTGCACTCCGGATCGATGACCCGAATTGCGTCGGTGGCTCCGGACAGTTCCGCCAAGTACGGACTCGGTGTGACGACGCCGAACGAAATGGCACAGCTTTTCGTGCTGTTGGCGCAGGGGAAGGCGGTGAGCCCTCGGGCGGATTCGACCATGCTCGGCATGCTGGCGCAGAATGCCGATGACTCCAAGTTGCTGCGGTTCAACTACGGTATCCGCGCGGCGCACAAGACCGGTGACGTGGATGCGGCGCGTACCGACTGCGGCATTCTCTATCTACCGGCGCGTGTCGTGGCCTGCGTGATGACCAGGGAGAACGTCGATACGCGTTACTGGGTGGATGCCGAAGGCAATGCGGTGATTGGGCGCATTGGTCAGGCGATCACGGCGCAGTGGGGGCGCCGGTAGCAACTCTGCCTTCGGTGCGGGGGGTACTGGCCACCTGCTGTGGAGTCGCAAGGTAGAACTGACTCTGGCTGAGGTCACCGCCGCTGGCGGATCGGATGTCCAACCTGGCGACAGATCCGAACCCCACGTTCAGGACCGGCGTGGTCCAGGTCGCTCGGGCACCGATGGCCCTTAGGCTGAGCATGACCCCGCCTCCGGGCTGTTGATCGATCTCCCGTACGCGCAGGGTCGCGTTCGAGCCACCGGTGACGGTGGCCAGGCGCCGGCCCGTGACGCCCACCGCGCGGATGGCATAGACGTTGACGTCGTAATAGCCCCGATTGGTGACCAGGATGATGGTCCCCATGTCACCGCCACTGCCTGCCGGAGCGCCCTTGCGACACCCTGGGAGCCCCAGGGTGCCCACCAGAAGAGCGAGCGCCAGCAGTGCGCGACGGGGCGGCAATCTGACAAGCATGATTGTGGTCCTCGGACGTGTTCAGAGCCGATCGATCATCGGTTGGGTGATCAGCACCGTTCCCTGCTTTGTGCGGCGGAACCGTCTGGCGTCGAGTTCGGCATGCTCCCCAACCACCAGTCCGGCGGGGATTCGTACCCCTCGGTCGACCACAACGTTGCGCAGGCGGGCTCCGCGGCCGATGTCCGCATACGGGAGGACCACCGCGCCATCCAGTTTGGCAAACGAGTGTGCCCGGACGCCGGTAAACATCAGCGACCGATGGATCTGGGCCCCCGAAATGATGCAGCCCCCGGAGACCAGCGAGTTGAGCGCCTGGCCACGCCGGCCTTCCTCGTTGTGCACGAACTTGGCTGGCGGGGCCAGTTCCGAATACGTCCAGATCGGCCAGTCCTTGTCGAAGAGGTCGAGCTGGGGAGTGACCGTGGTGAGATCGATGTTGGCTTCCCAGTATGCGTCAACGGTGCCGACGTCGCGCCAGTATGCCTGGGGCTCGTCCGGCGAGCGCACGCAGGAGACGCTGAAGCGGTGTGCGATGGCCTTGCCGTGGCGTACGACGCTTGGGATCAGGTCCTTGCCGAAATCGTGGCTCGAGAGCGGGTCGGCAGCGTCGGCGCGCAGCAGCTCGATGAGAAATGTCGTCTTGAAGACGTAGATTCCCATGCTGGCCAGTGCCAGGTCAGGATGGCCCGGGATGCCCGGCGGGTCTGCCGGTTTCTCCAGGAACGTGACGATCCGGTCGTCGCCGTCCACATGCATCACGCCAAAACCTGACGCCTCCTGTCGCGGCACCTCGAGGACCCCCACCGTCACGTCAGCCTGCTGATTGACGTGCTGCTGCAGCATCAGCTCGTAGTCCATCTTGTAGACATGATCGCCTGCCAGGATCACCATGTACTCCGGGGCGTAATCGGCGATGATGTCCAGATTCTGATAGACGGCGTCGGCGGTGCCATCGTACCACTGTGTTTCGCTGACGCGCTGGCTGGCCGGCAGGATATCAAAGCTCTCGTTGCGCTCGGGGCGCATGAAGTTCCAGCCCCGTTGCAAATGGCGAATCAGGCTATGCGCTTTGTACTGTGTGGCCACCCCGATACGGCGAATGCCGGAATTGATGGCATTCGAGAGGGCGAAATCGATGATGCGAGTCTTGCCGCCGAAATACACCGCGGGCTTGGCACGGGGATCGGTGAGTTCGTGCAGGCGGGACCCACGACCGCCGGCGAGGACGTAGGCCATGGCCGCGCGGGCCAGGATCTCGCGATTGGTGGGATTCATGTCCGCATTTTGCGTCGCGGGCGCGCAGGGCGTAAGGTATGGGCCATGAGAGTGCTCTTCGTTGCCGCCGAAGCCACGCCTTACGTCAAGACGGGCGGTTTGGCCGATGTCGCTGGTGCCCTGCCTGCCGCCCTGCAGGACGCAGGACATGAGGTGCAGGTGATGCTGCCGCGCTACCGGGAGCTGCGCGAGCGCCGGGTACCGGTGGAGGGGCCCATCGCTGCCACGTTTCTGCCGCTCGGCGAACGGGCCGAGGAGTTGCGACTCTGGCGGACGCGGGACGGCGCGGTGCCCACCTATCTGCTCGATATTCCTGCCGCGTTCGAG
>CAZPJX010000214.1:0-3409 GCA_964586985.1 uncultured Gemmatimonas sp.
GTCCTTCTCAACGACGCACCCGGCAAAAATAGCCGCACGGTTTGCAAAACGCGAAGACCCCATCCCACCCGTTCTGGCCGTCCGGGGCTTAGTCGATCAAGCGCTGGCGGATGCGTTCCGATACTCCCCTTCTATAAGAAGACTTCGCCGGCAGGATGCCCGCTTCCGCGGGCCTCAGGTCCGGCCCGGCCCCGGCCCCATGCGCGTTACGAACTCGATCATCACCGCCAACAGCAAGCTTCGCCTGCAGCAGGGTCTGCAGGGGATCGATCGACTGCGCGATGACATCTCATCCGGTGTGCGCATCAGGAAAGTCTCCGACGATGCGATCAGCGGGGGGTCGCTCGTGCGTATCGGCAGCTCGATGCGAGCGCTGACGCAGTTCAAGCGCAACCTCAACATGGGTGTGGCGCGCGCGGAGGCCGAGGAGAGTAGCCTCAATCAACTGACAAACGCCCTGACGCGAGCCTCTGAACTGGCTCTCACCCAGATTGGGTCCACGGCGAATGCGCAGACGCGGTTGATCACGAAGGCGGAGGTCGATCAACTGGTCAACTTTGCCGCGTCGCTGGGCAACACGCGCTTCGGTGACGAGTACCTGTTTGGCGGGAACCGCAGCAACGAGGCACCGCTGTTCGATCCGGTTCCCGCGACCGGCGGCTTCTCGCGACTCGAACTCGCTGGAAACCCGGTGAATCCCAGCGGGAACATGACGCTCGAAGTTGGCGACAACAAGTTCATCACGCCAAACCACAACGCCACCGAGGTCTTTCTCGACACGGATGCCCTGAGTGCGCTGCGGGATCTGTCCAAGGCCCTCGGCGACGATGATACCGCTGCCATTCAGGCCGCGACCGCCAGACTGACGGATGCGCACAGCAATGTGCAGGCGCTCCTCGGAACGCAGGGCGCACGCCTCAATGAGATGCAGGATGCGAAGTTCAGCCTCGATGAGATGGAGGTCAACCTGCTGGCCTTTCGCTCAGATCTTCGAGATACGGAAATCGACAAGGCCATGGTCGATCTCGTCGGAAAACAGACACTGTACCAGGCTGCCATGAGCGCGACGTCGCGTGTTCTGGGGCTCAGTCTCTCCAACTATCTGTAACAGGGACATGGAACTCGCAGTCATGAACGAACCGCAGGGGATGGTATCGATCACGCACTCCTTCGGTACCATCACGGTGCCCGAGGACGCAATCCTGTCCTTCCCAACAGGCGGGCTGTTCGGCTTCGAGAAGGTCACCCAGTACGCGCTGCTTCCCGCCGCACGACACGGGCTGTGGTGGTTGATGTCTCCGACATCGCCACCGACGACTTTTGTTCTTGCGGATCCGTTTGTTGTCGACCCAGGGTATGTCGTGGATCTGGGGGATCGGGAAAAGGAGGCCTTGCAGATCGCCTCACCCGACGAGGTGCTGGTGTTGGTGATGCTTTCGCTACCGCCGGAGGGCAGCGGAACCACGACGGCCAACATGCGGGCCCCGCTGGTCGTCAATCTCGCCAGGCGACTGGCCTCCCAGATTGTGAGTCGGGACGACACGCACAGCATGCAGGCTGTCGTGGATCTCTCCCGATACGCTCTTGCTGACGGCACGACCCAGCTGGGGTAGACAGTGGGCCACTCGCGGCCGGCAGGATTCTCCGCCGGTCTGGGAACGCTGTGCCGCACGCGGGCAGTAATTCCATTGTAACATATTGATACGCTTGAACTTGCAGGTGGCATGACTTTTGATGTCGAGATGGGAGAATAGGTACCACTTTCGCCCTTCGCCGCATCGCCATGACCACGTACCATCCCGCCACCACCGAGTCGCTGCTGCTGGCCCTTCGCCGCCCAATCGCGCTGGTCGGCAACGGCCATCCCGGGCGTGCGCTGGGAGCGATGATCGATCGCTATCCGACGGTCATTCGCTTCAACGACTACCGCCTTCCTGGCTTCGAGCAGCTGGTCGGACATCGAACGACAGTCCGCGCGGTCAACGGATGGACTGATATCGCGGTGCGTGACGGCGTCATCGCGGTCACGCCCTTCACGGTGGACGCAATCGAATCTGCTCACCTTCAGGCCTTCCGAGATCGCAGTCCGGTGCCCGTACTGCACGCGGCAACGGATATTCATCCGCTTCTCCTTCAGGTCGCCAAGCCCTCAACTGGACTCGCGCTGGCCGCCCTGGCGTCGCATCTGGGACTTGAGGTGGACTGCTTCGGATTCGACGGATTTCGTACCGGACACTACTGGGATCAGCACACCCCACTGCACACGACCCACGCGCGCGAGGAGCGCGACGTGCTCCTGCAACTCCCAGGCGTCACCCTGTACGGCGCCTCCTATGACTACGCGGCGTTGTATGACTATTGCCATCGCCATCATGCGGCCTATGATGCCAACGAAGGACTCATGCTGTTTACCCAGCTGGGGCTGACATGTCGCGGCGAACGGGTACTGGAGTTTGGAGCGGGAAACGGGGCGCTCTCGCATTTTCTCGAGCAGCAGGGGGCACGGGTTACGGCGGTCGAAGTGTCCGAGGACGCCTTCAGTCGAATCCCGATTCTCGACAAGATCCTCGGTGACGCGCTGACATTGGGAGGCTTGTCAGGAGGCTTCGACCGTTTCGTGTCGGTGGATGTACTGGAACATCTGACCGAGAATGATGTGCGCATTGTGGTACGGGAAGCGGCTCGCCTTGCACAGGCGATCACGGTGAGTGTGTGCACGCGCCCGAGCGGTCTGGTGGGCCCACAGGGAGAGAATCTCCATCTGACTGTACGACCTGTGCGTTGGTGGATAGAGCAGTTCAGTCGCCATTTTGAGGTGACCGTGACGCGCGGAACGGGCGTGGGCCAGCTGGTGCTGCAGGGACATCGCCGTGTCCACATCGATATACCGAGTGGTTCGCAATCCGCTGCCCAGCCGTCCGCTGTGGATCTCGCGCTCCCGATTGGGTATCAGCATCGCTGCGAGCCGGAGTACTTCGTGGATTCGTTGGTCGTTACGGATGGAGTCACCTGGCAGCCGGATGTCTATGCGCACGCGGCGCAGCTCGCGCGCGAGCTCGGGTGTACCACCATCATCGATGTCGGCTGCGGTCAAGCGCGGAAGCTCACGGCGCTCTCACCCGAGTTCCGCATCATCGGCATCGACTATGGCACAAATATTCAGCACTGTCGTGAGATGTATCCCATCGGGACCTGGCTGGAAACCGATCTGGAACGCCATGAACTCCTGCCTATTCCTGATGCCGTTGTCGAGAAGGCTGTCGTGGTGTGCTCCGATGTCATCGAGCATCTCGTCGATCCGCGTCCTTTGTTGTCAACGCTGCAGGACCTGCTCCACTTCGCGCCGGCCGCGATCATCACCTCCCCTGACCGAGTGCGCACGCATGGCGTTCAGCATCTAGGTCCGCCG
>CAZPJX010000215.1:0-3306 GCA_964586985.1 uncultured Gemmatimonas sp.
CGAGCTTGGGTGCGGCTGGGCGACTATTGAGCAGAATTGTCGCCGCAAACCACAGTACTGCCATCTCGAAGTAGATGATGAAGAAGATCAGCATGTTCATGCCGTGCACGCCGAGGATGCGATAGTACCACTCGGCGGGAAGCAGGTGCACGGCCTGCCAGCGGGTGAGCACCAGCAACAGCGCCGCGACGGCGCCGATGAGCAGCGCGACCACGGCGACGCCCGCGTTCGCGTGGAGGAGCGGTTCAGCGGCGTTCGCCACGACGCGGCCGGTCACCGGACAGATGCGGTGCGGGAACGCGGGGGTCGATGCGGAAGCGACGGTGCTCATTCGTCCTCCTCATGACGAAGCGCGGCCTTGGCATTGTCGGCAACTGGCCGACCCTGTTCGTCCACGACGATCACGCGGCCAACCATGGTATGGTGTCCGATGCCGCAGAACTCGTTGCAGATGATGCGGAAATCGCCCGTGGCGGTGGGTGTGACCTCCAGGGCGTAGTCATAGCCCGGAACGATCTGGAAATTCACGTTCAGCGGATACAGGCTGAAACCGTGATTGACGTCGAGCGAGGACATATGCAGACGGTAGGTGGCGCCCGCCTGCAACTGCAGGATGGGATACCACTGGTATGTCATTCCGACGAGATAGACTTCCGCACCCGCTGGTGGCGCCGCGATGGGAATGCCACGATCGTCGCCGATCTTGTATTGCGCTGCGAACTCCATGGTTCGCTGATAGAACTTCATGGGCTCGACCTTGCGCCGAATGCCCGCAGGATTCTGGCCGCCCTTCCAGTGCCACAGGGGCATCATGGCGAAGAGCACCATGCACCACGCGAACGAGATCGCCACCCACACCTTCTCGGCTTTATGAGCTGGTTTCCACCAGACGCCCGGAGCCGGGTCAAGTCCGGAATGCACCTTGGTCAGCATGGGCGCCTCATGGCAGGGTGGCGGTCGGCATCGTGAGGATCTCCCACATGCCCCAGCCGGTGTAGACCACCAGCATGATTACGATCCCCAGGACAAGCAGGAGAAAGACATTGTCGAACAGCCGCTGCATGAGCGGAGGGACTTCGGTGTCGTCCGGGTGTGGAGAGTCGGGCATAGCGCTCTCAGGATGGAGTGGTGGGGGACTGGTGGATTCCCGATATCCACATGAACAAATGGGCCATCTTTCATCCGATGCATGGTGTCATCGGAAGGGATGACCGCGCCAATCCTGTGGCCGCGCCGCATGGTCCGCAGTAGGGATTTCCTTTATGCGCGCGCGCGTACCGCCATCTAGGTTCCCTGACCATGCGCACACTCGAACGTCTTGCCCAGCGCACACTCCGTGCGGCCGATGCTGCAGTCAATCGCCTGTATGGATGGCGATACAATGTGCTGCACCAGACCGGCACGTTCGTGGTGGCACTCCTGGTCCTGCTCATCGTCACCGGACTGTATCTGCTGATCTTCTATCGCGTGGGTGAACCATGGGGGTCGGTGGCACGCCTCCAGGACGACGTCTTGCTCGGGCGATGGATTCGTGCACTGCATCGATTCGCATCCGATGCGATTGTCATTGCAACCGTGTTGCACGCCTGGCGGTTATTTGCACAAGCCCGTTCCTGGGGGCGGCGCGCCCTGGCATGGACCTCCGGCGTGGTGTTGTTCGCGATGCTGTTCGTGAGCGGATGGACCGGTTATGTGCTGGTGTGGGATAGCTTCGGGGCGGAACTCGCATTCAGCGGCGCACGGATGTTCGACGCACTCCCGGTCCTGAGTGAACCGGTACGGCGGATCTTTGCCGGCGATCAAGCCATTCCCAGTGCGTTCTTCTTCATCAATCTCTTCCTGCACATCGCGCTGCCGTTGGGTGTGGGCGCCGGCCTCTGGATTCATCTCTCCCACATCGCGCGCCCCACGCTGTTTCCTCCGCGTGTACTGATGTACACCGCGGGTGCGGCCCTGCTGGTGCTGTCCGTGCTGTTCCCGGCACCGCTCGCTCCAGAAGCCTCTCTCCTGTCTGTCGGTCAACGCACGCCCGTGGATCTGTTCTTTGCCTTCTGGTTGCCGTGGGCGAACAGCCTACCGCCCTGGTTGGCCTGGGTGGGCGCGATTCTCACCTTCGGCTTTGCCGTGAGCATTCCGCTCCTGACGCGACGTCCCCGCACGGAGGAGTGGGCCCCCAGCGTGGTGGACGAGCAGTACTGCACGGGATGCAATCAGTGTCCGCAGGACTGTCCATGGGAAGCCATCACGATGATTCCGCGGGAAGGGCAGCGGGGATTGCAGTCAGCACTCGTGGCCCGTGTGGATCCCTCGCGCTGCGTCTCCTGTGGCATCTGCGCGGGCTCCTGCGCTCCGATGGGTGTTGGGCCGGCTGAGCGTACCGGTCGCGATCAGATCATCCAGCTTCGCGCGCTGCATGCCTCACCGGAACCGCGCGTGTGGCGCCCGGTGGCGATCTGCTGTGAGCATGCCGCACCTGAACATCAGGAGGCGCTGCGGCAGCACAACGCCGAGGTGCGCCTCGTGCCCTGCGCGGGCAACCTGCACACCTCGGTGATCGAGCTCAGTCTGCGTGCCGGGACACCTGGCGTCATGGTGTTCACCTGCCCGCCGCGCGATTGTCGTGGCCGGGAGGGGCCGAAGTGGCTGCACGAACGACTCTACAACGATCGAGAGGCGGAACTGCAGGCTCGCGTAGACCGCACACGCGTGGCCACTGCCGTCATGGCACCAGGACTGCTCGCGGAGACGCTCGCCGAGTGGACTGCATTCACCGCGCGTCTCGACGCGCATGGCCATTGGTCGGCAGGAAATCTGGATGATCCGCTTGGTGCCATCTGTGAACCCGTGCCAATGGAGGAGGACTGATGCCTGCTCCGTCATGGATTCGTGGGATGCTCGGCGTCCTGATTGCCGGGCTCGGCCTGTTGGCGATGCGCGCGCTGTCGGTGGCCTCGATCTCCACACCAGCAGTGGGGGAGTCCGTACTTCGTCTGTCGTGGTCGGCACGCCCCGAGCGGATCGAGCAATGTCGGCGGCTCTCCGATGCCGAGCTGGCGGAGCGCCCGCAGCACATGCGCCTGCGATGGGAATGTGAAGGGCGTTTCGCGCGTTATCTGCTCACCATCACGGTGAATGGTCAGACGGTCGCAACCGACACGGTGCGCGGCAGTGGGCTTCGCAACGACCGCCCCATGCATCTGTTCCGCGAGTACGCGCTGGAGCCTGGTGACCAGCGTCTTGGGGTGACACTTACGCGGGTGGATGCAGAAGTCCGCCCCGACAGCACCGACGATCAGACTGCCGAAG
>CAZPJX010000216.1:0-3249 GCA_964586985.1 uncultured Gemmatimonas sp.
GCTCTCGCGGGGGGCAAGATATGTGGACTTCGTGGAGTTTCGTCCTGCCAGCCTGCACGCACTCAAGGCCAACGTGGCCGCGCTGCGCGTGAGTGAGAAGGTGCGATTGTACAAGCGGGACGCGCTACCCTTCGCGGATGCGCTGCCCCCTGATCGCTACGATGTGGCCTTCGCCGACCCGCCGTATGAATCCCGCATGCTCGACCGGCTCATTGAGCGCTGGCAGCAGGCGCCCTGGTCGAGCATCCTGGTAGCCGAACACGCGCGTACGCACCAGCTTCCCAAGGCCGTCCGTCCAAACGTGGTCCAGCAGGTCCAGCTCGAAGACAGTGTCATCTCCGTGTATCGTCACGGAGCGCCTCCGCCCGTTCCCGTCCGACCATGACCATTCGTCTCCGTTGTCTTCTGGCCGCGAGTCTGCTCCTCGCTGGCACGACCGCCGTCGCCCCCGCTCCCGCGTCCGCGCAGCCGGCCCGATGGGCACAGCAGGCGCAGCGCGTCACCATCATCCGCGATCAGTGGGGCATCGCCCACGTGTATGGCAAGACCGATGCGGATGCGGTTTTCGGCATGGTGTATGCCCAGGCGGAGGACGACTTCAATCGCGTGGAAACGAACTACATCAACGCGATGGGGCGCCTCGCCGAAGTGGAGGGTGAGAGGGAAATCTGGCGAGATCTGCGCATGAAGCTCTTCATCGACACGCTGGACATGAAGAGGCAGTACGCTGCGAGTCCTGCATGGCTCAAGACCCTGATGCGCGGGTTCGCGGATGGTCTGAACTACTATCTGTACACCCATCCGGAGGTGAAGCCGCGTCTCATCACGCGCTTTGAACCCTGGATGGCCCTGACGTTCAGTGAAGGCAGCATCGGCGGCGACATCGAGTCGGTGAACCTGCGGGGCCTCGAGCAGTTCTATGGCGCGGCCGGTGGCCCGGGCGGTGGAGCGAATGGAGGCGCTGGCGCGCGTTCGGGTCGTGCAGGGGATGCGGCGGCCAGTGCTGGTGCAAGCGCTGGTGTGAGTGCTGATGCACGCGTTGCGGCGAACGGGGCTGCGGTTGAGGCTGCGGAGCTCGACCTGTCACCGTTCGGGCGGGAGCCCGGTGGGTCCAACGGGTTCGCCATCGCACCAGGGAACACGACGGGGGGGCATGCCCTGCTCATGATCAACCCGCACACCTCCTTCTACTTCCGCCCCGAGATCCACATGGCGAGCGAGGAGGGTCTCGATGCCTACGGTGCCGTGACCTGGGGGCAGTTCTTCATCTATCAGGGCTTCAACAGCCGCCTGGGATGGATGCACACCTCGGGGGGCGGTGATGTCATCGATGAGTATCTGGAGACCGTGACGCCGCGGGGGCGTGGTTTCACCTACCGGCATGGCGGTGTGGAGAAGCCCGTCACGGCCAAGCGCATCGTGCTGCCCTACAAGACAGCCTCAGGCATGCAGCGGCGCACGGTGACGGCCTACTTCACCAGGCACGGGCCGATCATCCGGTCGCAGAACGGCAAGTGGGTCGCGGTGGCGATGATGCAGGAGCCGCTCAAGGCCTTGCAGCAGAGCTATCTCCGCACGAAGGCCAGGGACTATGCGTCCTTCCGCAAGGTCATGGAGCTGCGCACGAATTCATCGAACAACACCGTGTATGCCGATGCCGATGGGGTCATTGCCTACTTCCACGGCAATTTCATTCCGCGGCGGAACGCGGGTATCGATTTCACAAAGCCGGTGGACGGCACCGACCCGAAGGCCGACTGGCAGGGCCTGCACACGTTGGATGAGATGATCACGGTGATCAACCCGAAGAGCGGCTGGCTCATGAACACCAACAACTGGCCGTTCACCGCTGCGGGCGGCGACAGTCCGAAGATTGGTGACTGGCCGGTGTACATGTCGGAGCAGCGGACTGACAATCCGCGCGGCGTGCATGCGGTGCGCGTCCTGCAGGGACGCAAGGACTTCACGCTGGATGGCCTGATCGGGGCGGCGTACGACAGCTACCTGCCAGCGTTCGAGGAGCTGATGCCTCCGCTGCTCGCGGCATACGACGCCCTGCCGGCCGGTGATTCCCTGAAGACGAAGTTGGCGGAGCAGGTGGCCGTATTGCGTCCGTGGGACTACCGGTTTGCCACGAGCTCGGTGGCCATGGCTCTGGCCAACGCCTATGGCGAAGAGGTGTCTTCGGCAGCAGCCGGGCCGGCGAGGACGAGTGGTACCCCAATGCTGGAATATGTGAAGTCCAAGGCTCCAGCTTCGCTGGTGCTCGCGGCGCTCTCGCGGGCCTCGGATCGCCTCGCGCGGGACTTCGGCACCTGGAAGACGCCGTGGGGCGAGATCAATCGATACCAGCGCCTTTCCGGCGCCATCGATGCCGGCTTCGACGACAGCAAGCCGAGCATTGCCGTGCCGTTCGCCTCGGCCAACTGGGGCTCACTCGCCGCCTTTGGCCAGAGTGGGGCGCGGACCACGAAGCGCATCTACGGCAACCGGGGCAACAGTTTCGTGGCGGCCGTGGAGTTCGGTCCGAAAGTGCGGGCGAAGAGCGTGTTGGCGGGAGGGGTGAACAACAACCCGTCTTCGCCCTACTTCTTCAACCAGGCCGAACGGTACGCTGAGGGGAACTTCAAGGACGTGAACTACTATCGCGCTGATGTGGAACAGCACGCGACGCGCAGCTATCGCCCGGGCAAATAAGAGGCGGCACGGGAGCGCGATGACCGGGAAGGGCAGGTACTGACAGTCATCGCGCAATCTCCGTGCGTCGCGTGCTCGCGCCGTGTCATCGTGCCGCCGGCTTGCAGAGGTGTGCCAGGGCCACGGCGGGTACGGACCCTGGCAGGGGGGCCGCAAACCCGGGGATCTTGACGATGCGTTCGCTAGCGACCTTTGTGAATTTCTGGTCGGCGTAGTAGCGGTTCTCCTTCACGGCCACGGTGCCTTGGGCACAGCGAACCGCCACCACAGTCCGTGAGCCGTACCATTCACCGCCCGCAACCTTGGCGGGTTTGGTGAAGGGCACCCGCAGCGTCGCGGTGATCTCCTCCGCCGTACGCTTCACGCTGCGCGTCTCGAGCAGCACCGGGTTCCCGCCGGAGACTGCACCGATCTGCGGCATCGCGGCACTGGCTTGCGCGTTGAGCGCCATCGGGGCTCCCAGACCAGCGATGGTCAGGGACGTGGTCGCCAGCGCCGCGAGCATGCGGAATCGCGGGGGGCAGAGGGAGGTCCGCATTGTTCTCTCCATGG
>CAZPJX010000217.1:0-3135 GCA_964586985.1 uncultured Gemmatimonas sp.
ATCGGCCGTGCGCTCCGTCGGCAATCCTACGACTTGAACGAGCACGGATTGTTTGACGTGGAATATGCCGATGTGCTCGGCATTCCCTTTGACTTCACCGCGAAGCCCGTCATTGCGCCGCCGCAGCGCGTCAAGCCCACGGTGCAGGTCAAGGCCATGTCTCCCGAGCGAGACCATCTGGAAGTCCGTTTTCCCCGACTCGACGGCTATCGGGTGAGCTTGCCCGATGAGCGCTTGGTGGCACGCTTCACGGACGATCACATGTTTGAGCTGACGCCAGCGATCGTGGGGCCGTCGCTCACGCGTGTCGAGGGCATCATTGGCGAAGGCGTGGACCTGTCACTCGTGCATACCGGGGAGCTGCGTCAGCCAACGCTCATCTTTCATCTCACCAAGCGTTTGCTCATGACGCATTGGCGAGACCCGAACGATGTGCCCAAGATGCACCTGTTCAGCCAGCTCAAGTCCATTACGCGGCAATGGCTTGATCAGTGTCTGGTGTGCAAGGGCGGGACCTACCCGGCGCAGCTCATGTATCTGCAGCTCGCCGACGAAGCCTGCAATCGCATTACCGCCGGCATCGTGGAGCAGATGGGCACAAAGGAGACTGTGCTGCCCATGCTGGATCCGTATAACCCTGTGGGCAGCACACGGCATGTCAACTTCTCCACCAGCAAGACGCTGCGTTGGCAGACTCGTGCCGATCGCTGCCATCTCAACTGGGTCATCTGCGACAGCAACTGGGAAGCGGAGTTCTGCCGCGTGGTGGAGTCACACCCGCTGGTGCTGGCCTATGTGAAGAACCACAATCTTGGCTTCGAGGTCCCGTATCGCAGCGGCAGCGAGTCGCGGCGCTATCGGCCGGACTTCATCGTGCGGGTGGATGACGGGCGGGGCGCGGATGACCCGCTGCATCTCGTGGTAGAGATCAAGGGCCGCCGTGGTGAAGACGCCAAGGAGAAGGCCAACGCCATGCGGCAGTACTGGCTGCCGGCGGTGAACAACGACGGGTCGTTCGGCCGGTGGGCAGTGGCGGAGTTCACCGATGTGTACAGCATGGAAGCGGATTTCGGTGCCACGCTCGCGGCGGCGGTGCACGCGCTGCTTGATGAAGCGACGGCGGAGGGAGTCGCGTGATTGTCACGGCTGACGAAGTCCGCTCGTGGATAGCCGGCGGCGAGACGCTGACGGTGGAGTTCAAGGGCGAGTCGCGCGCGACGCTCAACGACACCGACCTTGTGGAAGCGGTGGCATGTATGGCCAACGCCCGCGGTGGGCTGCTGCTTATCGGTGTGGAGGATGACGGGCGCATTACCGGCGCGCATGCACGTCATGGCTCGTACACCGACATCCGTCGCGTCGAGGCCGTGGTTGGCAACCAGACGCAACCCAGTTGCCCCGTGTCGTGCACCATGGTTTCCGTGGATGACCACGACATCCTGGTGATTCGCGTCCCCGAAGGCCGTCCCATCACGGCCACCAATCGCGGCGTGTACAAGCATCGGCTGCTCGATGTGCATGGCAAACCCCAATGCCTGCCGTTCTATCCCCACGAACTGCAATCACGTCAGTCCAGTCGCGGTGAGCTCGACTTCTCGGCGATAGTCGTCACCGATGCCACGTGGGATGACCTCGATCCGCTCGAGTTCGAGCGCATGCGGCAGACAATCACGCGCAACGGGGCACGGGCCGACGCCGCACTCCTCACGCTCAATGACGTGTCGCTCATGAAGGCGCTCGGCCTCGGCGAGGGCGGCGATCACATCGAGCGCATTCGCGTGGCGGGACTGCTCTTGCTGGGCCGCGAAGAAGCATTGCGACGGCTGCTGCCCACACACGAAGTCGCGTTCCAGGCCATGAGCGGCATCCGGGTGAATGTGAACGACTTCCTGCGCTGGCCGCTCATCAAGGTTTCGGATGAACTCACCAGCCGGTTGGATGCGCGCAACGAGGAAGAAGAGATCATGATCGGGGCCGTACGCGCCGGCATTCCCGATTACAGTCGCGCCGGATATCGCGAGGCGGTGCACAACGCGCTCGTGCACCGTGATTATGCTCGCAAGGGAGCGGTGCATGTGTTCTGGCGCCAGGATGAGATCGAGATCGTGAACCCCGGCGGGTTTCCCGATCAGGTGCACATCGGGAACCTGCTCGTCACAGCGCCGCAACCACGCAATCCGGTATTGGCCGATGCCTTCAAGCGCATTGGCCTGGTTGAACGCACGGGGCGTGGCATCGACACGATTTTTGAAGGCCAACTGCGATATGGCCGACCCGCGCCCGACTATTCACGCAGCAGTGGTGGCAGTGTGCAGGTCGTCCTTCCCGGTGGCCCGGCGAATCTGGCGCTGGCCCGCTTCCTCATCGAGCGTGATACGCTGGCACATCCGGTCACGCTGGAAGACATGCTGATCGTAAACGCGGTGGATGGCGAACGACGCATCGCCGTGCCGCGCGCGGCCGAGTTGCTGCAGAAGGGCGAGCCCACCGCGCGCGCCGCGCTGGAGCGGCTGGTGGAGGCGGGCGTGCTGGAGGGGCGTGGGGAGCGACAGCAGCGCGTGTATCTATTCACGGCAGCGACCTATCGGGCGATCGGGCCGGCATCCGCCTATACGCGGGCCGCCGGGTTCGAGCCGCTCCAGCAGGAACAGATGGTTCTGGCCCATTTACGGGCGCATGGACGCATCACACGACTGGATGTCATCGACCTCTGCCAGTCGACGCCGGACCGTGCCAAGTGGTTGCTGCACAAACTCTTGCAGCGAGGATCCATAGTCAGACTGGGAACCGGGCGCGGCACCTACTATCAACTGGCACCCGAAAATACGGGCGTCACCAGATAATTATGATCACGCCCGTATTTTACGCCCGTAAATTTGACTATACCAATTCAAGTTGTTGCCGTTATTCGACTTGGCGGATACAGTCCGGGCCGGTAGTGCCCCAATACGCCCGTAAAGTATTCCTGGCAAGTCGGTGCCGAGCAGCCGGATCTCGCTCGCCTTTTCGACTGTTCACCCTTCTGATGTCTCGAGCCCACCATGGCTAAGGCCCCCCGAAAGCCAGCGATCGAGAAGGCCGGTCGTGATGACGCGGCGATCGTGGCGGACCCGTCGGCAAGCGAGAAAGAGCGCC
>CAZPJX010000218.1:0-3131 GCA_964586985.1 uncultured Gemmatimonas sp.
GGCGGCATGCCCGGTGGGGTACGCGTTGGGATATCAGGTGATACATCGCCGAGTGCACCGTCGGGGGCACTGTCCGGATCGCCGGCTGGGACCTTGCGCAACGAACCGTCGCGTGCGGGTGCACGTGCGCGAGCGGCGATTACGTCGTGCCCCAGCACCAGTTGCAGGGCAGCTTCGCGCAGACCGCGTCCCTGCTCGGCCACACCCATCTGCGCCACATCCATCGCCTGCGCTACCGCATCCACGGAACAGCCACACAGGGTATCGTGCGGATGCGTGGCCAGCAGCGACTCCCATGCGGTATCCAGCAGTGCCGGCAACTGCGCCATGGTGAGACAACCGCCCACACTCACCGCGCGATGCGTCGCCAGTGGGTCGTGCAGTACAACCAAGGCCAGCCACGGTTCCACATCGCGCAGCAGATCGCGCTCAAGGCGGGCGTTGCAACGTTTCTGGTGGGCACGGGTGGCCAACGTGCCACCAAGCGTCCAGGTGTACCCGTAGGAGTCACGCAACTCGCCGGTCACCCGTGGCAGGGTATCTGCCTTCCGGCTACGGGAGGCCGCATCCTGAAAGCGATCCGCCCAACTCTGCAGTGTACAGCTCTCTATCGCGACTTGACTGGAAAGCATTCCAGCGTGCCTCGGTGGGGACTCCCCGATCGGCGGTGGCGAAGCGGTCTGTTCTGCGTTGACCACACTGGCAGCCGCGCGTTGGAGCGCCACGATCGCCGTCGCGATGTCAGGCTGACGCGCGTGATGGTCCGCGCCATTGAGCAGGAGCGCAATGTCGGTCCGGCCACGTGCCGTGAAGAGCGTAGCCAAGGCCTGCCAGCGCTCGGCGGCCGCAGTGGTGTTCGCCGGCAGCGCACTACCGAACTCGTATCCATCGGGCGGCAGGTGGTAGGTAAAGACCGATGTGCCTTCGGGGCCGAACCACTCAAACGCATCCCCCAGCGGCATGGACCCTCCACCTGCTCCACGCCAAACCACGGCGACGGGAAGTCCGAAGCCGGCCGCGATCTGCGGCAGCGCCGCTGGATGGCCGAAGGTGTCGGGGCAGTAGGCCACGCGTGGCGCGCTCGCTCCCAGGCGGGTCAGCACGCGCCGCCCAGCCTGGAGGTTGCGCACGATCGCTTCGCCGCTGGGGATGAGGTTGTCGGCCAGCACGAACCAGGGACCGGCCTCTAGCTGGCCGCCCCGCAGAGCCGTTCCCAGTCGTTCAGACTGGTCCGGTCGTACGGTCAGGTAGTCGAGCAGCGTGATGGCCTGTCCGTCAAGCAGGAAGGGGCCTGGGGATGGGTGTGCCAGGAGAGCATCCATCAGCGCAACCAAACGTTGCCGGAACCGCGGGTGCGGGTGGTACCACTCGCGATCCCAATGCGTGTGCGATACGACGCAAACAAGGGCCGGCGCAGTACCTGGCAGACCGGGCGGAATGTCTGATCGGGGATCCGATGCGGACGGTGATGGAGTCACGACGGCAAGCTATGCCACGGATTGCCCCTGAGGCCAGCGCTGGGGCTGACCTGCAGGTCGTCGCCGGTGGCCGCCGCTTCAGCGCCGGTTGACCACCGGATCGCGTCCGTCGAGGTTTCCTCTGCGACATCGCCTCCTCTTTCCTCTGGATTGCCGCGTGGAGTTCCTGACTCAGTTCTTCGACCGACTGCGCGACCTCCCCGCGCTGGTGCAGTGGGCCGGTTACTTCGGCCTGACGCTCATCATCTTTGCTGAAACGGGACTCCTCATCGGGTTCTTTCTGCCTGGGGATTCCCTGCTGGTCACCGCCGGGCTTCTGGCCGCGGATCCGGCATTTGGCCTCAACGTCTGGCTATTGGGCGCGATTCTCTCCGTCGCCGCCATTGTGGGTGATAGTGTGGGGTACAACGTTGGGAGGACCGCGGGTCCGCGCATCTTCACACGCGAGGACTCCCTGTTCTTTCACAAGGATCACCTGCTGCGCGCCCAGGCCTTCTACGAGAAGCACGGCGGCAAGACGATCATCATCGCACGATTCATGCCTATCGTCCGCACCTTCGCTCCGGTCGTCGCCGGTGTGGGGCGCATGGAGTATCGTGCATTCCTGTTGTACAACGTCGTGGGCGGCCTGCTCTGGATCTGGAGCATGCTGCTCACGGGCTGGGTCCTTGCGCGCACCGTACCGACCGTGGCGGAGCACGTCGAGAAGGTCATTCTCGTCGTGGTCTTCCTGTCGATCCTGCCCGGCATCATCGCCTGGCTGCGTGGGCGGCAGCGTCAGCAGGCCTGAACTCTCAGCAGCGCCTCGGCATCGGCCCGCAATGTGGTATCATGCAGGAGGTCGTGGTCACACCTGACTTTTCATCCCTCCGGAGACACCGAGATGGCTTTTTCCCTCCCCGCGCTGCCGTATGCGCCCGAAGCGCTCGAACCGCACATCGACGCGCAGACGATGAACATTCACCACGGCAAGCACCACCAGGCCTACGTTACCAACCTCAACGCCGCGATCGAGAAGGCACCGGAGTTGGCGTCGTGGTCCCTGGATGACCTCTGCCGTCGCATCAATGAGGTGCCGGAGGCCGTGCGCACCGCAGTGCGCAACAACGGTGGCGGCCACTGGAACCATTCCCTCTTCTGGGAGCTCATGGCACCCAAGGCCGGCGGTGAGCCATCCGGCGAGCTTGGCGCCGCGATCACCAAGGCCTTTGGGTCGTTCGCCGCATTCAAGGAACAGTTCCAGGCCGCTGGCATGGGCCGCTTCGGCTCCGGCTGGGCCTGGCTCGTCTCCACGAATGGCGCACTGTCCATCGTGAGCACGCCCAATCAGGACAACCCGCTCATGGACGGCAAGCATGCCCTCCTTGGTGTAGACGTGTGGGAGCATGCCTACTACCTCAAGTATCAGAACCGTCGCGCCGATTACCTCGGAGCCTGGTGGCATGTCGTGAACTGGTCGGCCGTCGCGAAGCGTTACGCCGCCAAGTAGTCACCTCGAGCTTGACGAAAAAACCAACGCCGCCCCTGCTCGTTTCCGAGCAGGGGCGGCGTTGCATTGGCCACGGGACGTCAGGCGATGCTGGCTTCTGGCCTCGGCGCACGTCGTGCACTCTGCAGCAGCATGAATGCCGTGTAGGCCACCACGATCACCAC
>CAZPJX010000219.1:0-3095 GCA_964586985.1 uncultured Gemmatimonas sp.
GCCGAGCAAGTCCCACTCACCCTTCTGCCCCGGAAGTGCCGGGATCAGGATGCGCGGGTCAACCGGCGAGGCAATGAAGCGACCGTTGGGATTGCGGCGGCGAATCTGGGTGATATGGCCATCGCCGTTGAGATCGTCCAACCCATCTTCATCGACGACGCCGTCACCATCGTTGTCGCGGGGCACAAGGCCCGTGCGCGGCGAGCTGCCGGTATTCGGCTTGTGCAGGTAGTGATCGCGGCCATCGGGATTGATGGTGGGCACGATGTACAGCGTGCGTTCCGCCAGCAGGGAGTCGATGGTTGGAACCTGACCCGCCATCTCCGCCAGATACCATGCGATATACAGCGCGAACTCGCTGCCCTGGACTTCGTTGGAATGAATGTTCCCGTCGATGTAGTACGCCGGCTTCTTGTCGGCGCTGCCCTTCCGGAAGTCGGTGACAGTCAGGATGTACAGATCACGCCCTTCGAAACTCTTGCCGATCGTACCGGCCTTGATGTAGTTGGGGTGCGCTGCCGCCAGCTTCTTCACGATCTCACCGATACCGGCGTGATCGTAGTACGTGTCCCAGGGGAGCTTGACCTTGGGGTCACGCGGCGCACCAATGGCCGCGAGCGCGCCGGCCTGGGCAGCGACCGGAGCGGGTGTCGCGAACATGGCAATGCCCTGCAGTGCGGCGCCGAGCAGGAGCGTGGCAGTGAACGACCCGGCCGTACGCAGGGCGGTATTGCGGCGTGTCATGCGCAGGGGAGTAGGAAACAGTTGGCTGCGGAGGGCACCGAAGCGTGCCTGCTGGTTGATATGCGTGGTCATGAGGCTCACCGTGCGCGAAGGGTGATGGACTCCGTCGCGCGCCCGGAACCCGGGCTTGCCGCCTCGAGTGTGATGGTACTGCCCGGTGCGGCAACCACGACCCACGTCAGCGTTGTGGACCGTCCACTGCCGTCGATGGGGCCCAGCAGCTGAACCGCGCGGCCCGAGACGATACGCTGGTCACCCGATGTCTTGAAGTCGACGCGAACGGCACGCTGCCAGCGCGCACGAGCTCCGATGGCCGACTGCGTGGGGAAGTACCCATTGTTGGCGACCTGGGCACTAACACGGAAGGTGCGGTCACCCAGGGCCTCAACGCGAATCTCACGCAGCGCGACCTTTGGGAGCATGCCGGCAAGTTCAGCGATGAAAGTGCTCTGCTTGGTAAGTACATCGCTCAGCAGCTGGGCCGGCGGCACAGCGCGCGCGAACGGACGGATGCCACCGATCTCCACTGTCCTGCCCGGAAAGTCGGGGTGCTCGATGCGCGTCCATTCGATGACCGAACTCGGCGCATTGGCACGCAGCCAGCGCAGGGCGTTGCGTTCTTCGCCGATTGGGTCAGGCCTCGCAGAGCCAGCGCCCGGCATCGCGCCCTGCCCCGCTCCTGGCCCGGCCTCGTTCGGGATATCCCAGCCGGCTGACCCGAAGGCGATGCGACCCATGTCGTAGTACATCCAGGAGAGCACGTCGCCCTCGAGCGCCGCACTGGGTGCCTTGCTCTGTCCGGTGGCACTGCGGTAGCGTCTCGAGACTTCGGCATTCCACGCCTCATCGGGCTGGAGGATGCTGAGCAGCGGACCACCCGCCGAGGTACCGGTGGGGCTTCCGCCGATTCCCGTGAGACGCCGGAACTCCCAGGGCTTCACGAGATTGTCCTGCGGTCCCAGCACGTAGGCCGTGTAGACGTTGGGATGGGCGATCATGAAATCGCCGATCGCCTTTGCTTCACTGGCCGACATCGTATGCAGTCCGGATCCCTCCACGAAGGGACGATAGCCATTGGTGAAGTTGCGGCTCACATCCGTACCGCCGGGGCCGTCCTCATTGAAGCGGCCATCGCCGTCGTTGTCGCGTCCTTCCACATAGAGCGACCAGCCGCCCCGTTCACCACGTGTCGCATCGGCTCGGCGGAGCAGGAACGGCTCAGCCGGATCCAGCATCCAGGCGCCATTGGGATCCTGAACGCGCATCATGCTGATGACCCCATCGCGATTCAGATCATCCGGCCCGTCTTCATCAACGGCCCCGTCGTGGTCGTCGTCGGACTTGGCGTCGTTCCCCAGGCGCTCGACCAAGGGGCTCTGAAACAGCGCCTCCGCCGCATCGGGATTGAGGCGCGGGATGAAGTAGATGGTGGCGCCATCGAGCAAGCGGGTGCTGGCACTGTCGCGGCCATAGCCTGCGGCGATCCTGCCAACTGCCGCGACGGAGATCTCACTGCCGAGCACCTGCGGCCCCGAGGCATTGGCGACCACGAGCAGGGCCGGACGGCCGTCTGCTGCGGCACCGCCGGCACCGAGCCTCACGGCATGCAGGGCACGGCCACCGGCTGACTGACCGATTGTGGAGACGGTCACCAGGCGCGGGTACGCACGCTGCAGGCTATCGAGTGCACGGGTGAGAGATGCGTGATCGCGATAGACGCTGGCCAGTGAGGTGCTGGAAGGTGCCTGCGCCTCGAGGGAGAGCACGGACGGGAAGACGCCTGGAGCGCTCCCGATGGCAAGGAGCATCGCAGCGGCAGCGAGGGCACCGGTACTTCCGGAGCGTCGACGACCTGCGTAGGGCCATGTCACGGACTGGACACAATGCGGGACTGGGTTTGGCATGAATTGCCCTTGGGAAAGGGGGATGGGGGAGACGGCGGGACTGGGATGACCGAGCGTGGAAGGACGGCAGTCCTGCAACATTCACCGTTCGAGGGCTCGATAGCTAGCGATTGAATGTCGCCCCACACGGTGAGAAAAGCCGATCGAGCGAAGCACCGACATGAGAGGGTGTGCCCGAAGGGCGGTCCCTCCGATGGAGTGTTCAGGTGTCTGACGGAACTCCCCGCGGTTGTAGCGCCCCCCGGCAGGTGTGGCGCGGCTAGGACACAATTGTTGGGCTGATGCGACGGACACCGGGCTCTACTTCAGATTTATCACCATCCAAGGTGACCTTTGCACCTTGATTGCAGCGACATACGGCAATTGTTACTGCAGAAAATGTGGGCAAGGTCAGCGAACACCCCGGCATGGAATATGCGGGCCGTGGTAGCCTTATGAGGCGGATTA
>CAZPJX010000220.1:0-3078 GCA_964586985.1 uncultured Gemmatimonas sp.
TGTTGAACACCTCGCCGCCGACGATGCCTTCACTCGTCGAGCGATCGGCGCGCTTTTCAGCCTTCGCGATGCCCTTCTTGCGGAGGTACTCGACCGCCGCGTCCATATCGCCGCTGGTCTCTTCGAGGGCTTTCTTGCAGTCCATCATGCCAGCGCCGGTGCGCTGACGCAGTTCGGCGACGGCCTTGGCCGTGATCGGGGTGCTCATCGTGGAGTCCTGTTGAAACGGGTCTATTGAAAATGAACGATCTGCAGGTCCGGGCGAACTCGGGGACCAACTGCAGGTCCCTGTACACGAACGCCGCCGGGTTGAAGCCGGCGGCGTCGTACTCCTGGATCCCATGGTGCGCCCGGACCGGGACACGCCCTAGGAAAGAACGACGTGGCCGTCGGCGTTACTCCGCACTCGGGCTGGACGCAGCGTCTCCAGCAGCCGGGCTCTCGGCACCTGGCTTGAGCCGAGCCGCGATGGCTTCAGGCTTGGCACGGCGGCGACGCGGACGACGGCCACCACGGCCGCCTTCATCGTTGCCACCGCGGTTCTCTCCGCCGCCACGATGATCGCCACCGCGGCCACGATCGCCGCGACCGGCGGGCTCAGTGCCCCGATCGCTGCTGAACGTGTAGCTCTCCTGCTCTTCCTCGACAGGACGCACGGGCGCTTCACGACGAGCCTCCTCGATCGTGTCGGCGACCACCTTGGCAATCAGCTCGACCGAGCGGATTGCATCGTCGTTGCCGGCAATCGGCACCGTGATGAGATCGGGATCCGCGTTCGTATCGACGATGGCGACGATCGGTACCCCGAGCTTGTTGGCTTCGGAGACAGCGATGCGCTCCTTCTTGGAGTCGATGATGAAGAGCAGGCCGGGCAGACGATGCATGGTCTTGATGCCCGACAGGTACTTGGCCAGCTTGTCGCGCTGGCGGGTCATCAGCAGCTGTTCCTTCTTGGTATAGTTCGTGAACTCGCCGCCTTCCTCACTCCCGGCCTCGAGTTCCTTGAGCTTCTTGACCTGCTTCTTGACGGTCTGGTAGTTCGTCAGCATACCACCGAGCCAGCGCTCGGTGACGAACATGGCGCCGCAGCGCGCCGCCTCATCACGCACGATGGCGGCAAGCTGACGCTTGGTGCAGACGAACAGGACATTCTCGCCACGCAGGACCACCTCACGGACAAGCTTCTGCGCCAGTTCGATCTGACGGAGCGTCTTCTGGAGGTCGATGATATGGATGCCATTGCGCTCGGCGAAAATGAACCGGCGCATCTTGGGATTCCACCGACGTGTCTGGTGCCCGAAGTGGACACCTGCGGCGAGCAACTGCTCGAGTGACGGAGTTGACATGGTACGAAAACGTGGGGTTGGGATTCGTCCGTGATTGTCATGATCAGTGGCAACCATCCCCATGGGACTGGCACCGGCCACCGACTCGAACCACGTGTGAGATATGCTGCAGAGGCGGCCGACGCCAAAGCGTCGGCCAGCCGACCTCAGCGCTTCGAGAACTGGAAGCGCTTCCGGGCGCCTGCGCGACCCGGCTTCTTGCGCTCGACCTCGCGGGCATCCCGCGTCAGCAGGCCGAACTCGCGCAACTTCTTCTTGTTGGTCTCGTCGATCTTGACCAGTGCACGCGCTACGGCGAGACGTACGGCACCGGCCTGCCCCGACACGCCACCACCATCGATGGTGGCCTTGACGTCAAAGCGTCCCAGGGTGTCGGTCAGCGTGAACGGCTGCTGGATGGCCGACACCAGCGTCGGGCGCGGAAAGTAATCGCCAAGGGTGCGACCATTGATCGACCACTTGCCCGACCCCGGCGTGATATAGAGACGGCACACCGCTTCCTTGCGACGGCCGACTGCCTGAATCTGGTCCGACATTACTTGGCCTCGGCAGAGGAGAAGGTGAGCGTGGCCGGATTCTGAGCCACATGCGGATGCTCGGCACCCGCGAAGACGCGCAGCTTGCGACGCAGGACCTGACGGCCCAGGGCCGTCTTGGGAAGCATGCCGTATACCGCCTTCTCAATCACCCGCTCGGGGTGCTTGGCCAGAACGGAGGCAAAGGGCGTGTGCTTCTCATGGCCCATGTAGCCGGTGTGGCTGAAGTACGTCTTCTGCTCCGCCTTGCGTCCCGTCACCTGCACCTTCGACGCGTTGATCACGATGACGAAGTCACCCGTGTCCATGTGCGGTGTATACATGGGCTTGTGCTTGCCGCGGATGATCTTCGCCACTTCCGACGCGAGCCGGCCCAGGACCATTCCTTCCGCGTCGACGATATACCACCGACGGTCGATATCCTTCGGGGTCGCGCTGTAGGTCTTCATGCTAACGTGATCCGTGCGTGGTAACCCGCGGAGACGCGGGATACGCGCTTGCGAGGTACGGTGTGAATGGGGTGTAAATGAGCGTACAACCTGAATATTCCCGGGGTTTTCGGGACAGACTCGTAGCTTACTCAGACCTGAAGTGCCTGTCAATGCAGCGCTTGGCGCCCATTCACCGAAAAGGCATGGAAGCGGAAGACACCTGAGCCATGGATTTCGACGACCGCCGCTCGCGCCTGGCGCCCGAAATCACGAAATGCGGCGAAAAAGCGCCGTTGGCACCTTCCGGGACCACGTTGGACAGGCCAAATACTCTGCACCCGACAGGTTCGGGGCCTCACCCACTATTTCCAGGAGTGCCGCAACGATGTCGATGATGTCGGAGTTCAAGGAATTCGCCATGAAGGGCAGCGTGCTCGATCTGGCGGTCGGCGTCGTTATTGGCGGCGCCTTCCAGAAGATCGTAGACAGCATGGTCAACGATATCATCATGCCCCTCGTCGGAGCCCTCACGGGTGGCGTCGACTTCGCCAACCGGTTCATTACCCTCTCGGGTGGCCCCTTCACCACTCTGGAGGAAGCCAAGAAGGCGGGCGTTGCCACCATCGCGTACGGTCAGTTCCTCAATCAGATCCTCACCTTCCTCATTGTGGCGTTCACACTGTTCATGGTCATCAAGGGCGTGAATCGCATGCGGCGGGAAACGCCGGCCTAAACAATGGACGGGGTGAATCGGTGAGCCGGTGG
>CAZPJX010000221.1:0-3052 GCA_964586985.1 uncultured Gemmatimonas sp.
ATGATCCCGGCGGGATCACAGGCGCTGAACGGCACCCGCACGATCTTCTCGAAGCGGTTGCGGTCAGGTCGCGCCATGGGCGGGACTGCGGCAGTCTCCATCAGGGACCATCCACGGCATTGAGTTCACGAAGGCGAAAGCGCTGCAACTTGCCCGTTCCGGTTCTGGGCAAGTGCGTCACGAACCGTACAGCACGCGGATACTTGTACGGTGCCACGGACTGTTTCACGAAATCCTGCAGCGTCTTGACCATGACGTCATCGGCATCATAGCCGGGACGCAGTACGACATAGGCCGCGACAAGCTGCCCTCGGTCGACATCGGGCACGCCAGTCACCCCACACTCTGCTACTGCCGGATGTTGCAGGAGAACGTTTTCCACCTCTGGTCCAGCGATGTTGTAGCCGGAGGACACGATGATGTCGTCGGTGCGTGCGTGATAATGGAAATAGCCGTCGGCATCCACGGAGTACGCGTCGCCCGTGTAGTTCCATCCATCCTTCACGTAACTCCGTTGGCGCTCATCGCGTAGATAGCGACACCCCGTGGGACCCTTGACCCTCAGCTTTCCGACAACGCCAATGGGGACAGGATGCCCGTCGTCGTCCACGACCTCGGCGCGATACCCCGGCAGCGGTCTGCCTGTTGCCCCGGGTCGCGCCTCCGATTCATCCGCTGAGAGAAAGATGTGCAGCAGTTCCGTCGTGCCGAGCCCGTCGATCAGTTCTATGCCAGTCACATCCCGCCAGAGCGCACGCGTGGCGGCTGGCAGTGGCTCGCCGGCCGACACGCACTTCCGGAGTGAGGTGTGGGACAGTGCGTCACGCTGCGCGGCCATGGCCCGATACGAGGTAGGCGCCGTGAAGAGTACGGTCGCGCCGAACTGTCGAATTCCATCCAGCAGTTGCGGAGGTGAGGCGCTCTCGAGCAGCACCGCCGATGCACCGATGGACATCGGGAACAGCACGAGCCCACCAAGCCCGAATGTGAACGCCAGTGAGGGACTCCCCATGAACACATCGTCGGCCGTTGCCCGCAGCACATGCTGCGGGAACCCGGCGCAGATCGCCAGCACATCGCGATGATAGTGCATGGTGGCCTTGGGCACCCCGGTGGTTCCCGAGGTGAACGCCAGCATGCAGGTGTCCTCACCCGCCGTATCCACGCAGGAGAAGGGGTCGTCGTGACGCGCCATGGCGACCTCGAGACTCTGTATGTCACCGCCATGGTAGCACCGGATATCACGGAGCGTAGGCGCCACCTGTTGCGCGGCCATCAGTTCATCCAACAGGGCGTGATCGCAGAGAGCATGGCTGACCTGCCCGATCGTGATCATGGCCGCAAGTTCCCGCGCGCGCAGCATGGGCATGGTGGTCACGGCAATGGCACCGACCTTCATCACGGCGAACCAGCATGCCACGAGCATCGGATGATTGGGTCCGCGAAGGAGCACCCGGTTTCCCGGTACCACGCCCATTTCCCGGACCAGCACCTGCGCGATGCGGTCGACAGACTGCTGCAACTCGCGATAGGTCCAGCTCATGCCAGGGGCCGTCAGGCACGGTCGCTCTCCCAGTCCGGCCTGGACATTGCTGTCGAGCAGTGCCCGCGCGCAGTTGAGCTGCGGTGGAAACTGTAGCTCCGGACGTTCAAAGAGGAACTCCGGCTGGTCCACTGTAGCGGGCAGGTGATCACGAGCGAAGGTATCGACGTGAGCGGTAGGCATGGTGCACTCAGGGCGACGGGAGACGGGTCTCGCGCAGAAGATCCCGCGCGATGATCAGTTGCTGTACTTCACTCGCACCTTCGTAGATGCGCAGTGCGCGAATCTCACGATAGAGGCGCTCCACGGGGACATCGTGCACCACACCCATGCCGCCCCAGAGCTGCAGCGCCGCATCGATCACCTGCTGCGCACCCTCAGTGGCCGCGTATTTGGCCATCGCGGCCTCGCGCGTCACTGTCTGTCCCTGGTCGCGCTGCCACGCCGCCCGGTAGGTCAGCAGCGCCGAGCTATCGATGGTGAGGGCCATCCGGGCGAGGCTCGCCTGGGTCAACTGCTGATCGGCCAGCACCCCCCCAAACATGCGCCGTGACGTTGCTCGCCGAAGGGCCTCATCGAGTGCACGCCGCGCAAAGCCCACGGCGGCGGCGGCCACCGACGTCCGAAACACGTCCAGTGTCCGCATGGCGAGCTTGAACCCTTCCCCACTCACCCCAATACGCTGTGTAGCGGGAATCCGGCACCCGACGAATCGCAGCCGCGCCAAGGGGTGAGGCGCGATGACATCGATACGCTCGACCACCTCAAGACCTGGTGTGTCTGCATCCACGAGGAAGGCGGAGATCCCGCGAGCCCCTGGCGCTTCACCCGTACGCGCAAACACCACATAGAAATCCGCGATCCCTCCGTTGGAGACCCAGGTCTTCTCGCCATCGAGCACATACTGCTCACCATCCCGCCGTGCGGCGCACTGGAGTGCCGCAGCATCCGAACCGGATTCCGGTTCCGAGAGCGCGAAGGCCGCGATGGCCTCGCCACGCACAACACGCGGCAGATACCGGGCCTTCTGAGCCTCCGAGCCCTCGAGCGTGATGGCGCCCGACCCCAGTCCCTGCATGGCGAACGCAAAATCGGCGAGACCATCCCGGCGCGCCAGTGTCTCGCGGGCAAGACAGATCGCCCGCGTATCGAAACTCTCCGCAGCACCGCCCCAGGCCGTCCCCCCGATGACATAGGACAGCCAACCAGCCTCACCGAGTGCCTGTACGCGCTGTCGGCAGGCTGCATCCAGAGCGGCGGTCGTCTCAGCGGATTGCTCGCTTGTTCGCAACGGACCGGAGGTCGTCCAGCGCTCGAGCGCTTCGGCAAACACCGCGTGGTGCGCTTCGAAGAACGGCCAGGAGAGATGACGCGGCGCCGTCATGCGTCAACGTCCCTGAAAGACAGGTGACTGTCGCGCCACGAACGCCTCATACGCCGTTCTGAAGTCCTCCGTCAGCATGCACAACGCCTGCGCCTGCGCTTCCGCTTCGATGGCCTGTTCGATGC
>CAZPJX010000222.1:0-3005 GCA_964586985.1 uncultured Gemmatimonas sp.
CCGAGGTGGTTCAGAGGATTCGAAGGATTGATACCGTTGACGCTCATGGGATTCTCTTCAGGAGGTGCACGACGTACAGCGACGGGCCGGGAACCGATATGCGATCGGAGAGGAGAAGGAGGAGGAAGAGGTTGACCTCACACCGATTCCCGGACCCGTCGTTTTGTTGTGTGAGTTCAGATATCGAGGGCTGCGCGGAGCATGGATTTGGCTGTCTGGAAGACCGCTGCGTTGGCCTCGTAGATGCGCTTGGCATCCATCAGCTTCACGAGCTCCTGCGTGGTATCGATGTCGGGGTAGCGCACATAGCCGTTGGCGTCGGAGTCCGGATGACCGGGCTCGTACACGAGGCGACCTTCGCCCTGATCCTCGGCGACGCCAGCCACCCGTACTCCATGTTCACCGCCGCTCACACCGTCCACGCCGCCAGCGACAGGCAGGACGGGCACGCGAAAGGACTGCGCCGCATCGGTGATGGGCACTTCGAAGGCTGGCGCACCCGCCACGTTCTGGTTGCCCAAAGCACGGGGGCTGGGGACACCAGGATTGAACTCAGCGTTCTGTGCCGTGGCGGATTCGAGCAGTAGTTCGCGCCGCTTGTAGGGCGTACCGTCGGTTCCGCGCGTCACGTCGGCGTTCGCGATGTTCTGCGCGATGATTTCCATGCGCTGGCGCTGGGCCGCGATGCCGCTGGCGGCTATGCCCATCGACCGGAACATGGGGCGTACGGGCGCCTGTCCCGGGACCGGAAGCAGGGCAAGCGGCCGTGAGGGGTTCACAGGCATCAGCCGGCGCCTCCACCCTTGATGGCCGTTCGGAGACTCTGATAGGTCTTTTCCAGCAGGCGGGAGGTGGCGAGGAAACGGAGCTGCTCATCCGCGAGCGCCACCATTTCGTCTTCCACGTTGACGGCCGTGACATTGGCCTGCGCGTTCCCCGTCTTCGCCTCAAGGGCAAAGCCGTCGCCATTGCCCAGAGTGGCCTTGGAGACGCGGTCGGCGATCCCTCGCGAACGGTCCACGCTCTTGTCCAACGCAGCCTTCAGGGGCTGCGCCGACGTCGTGCGCTCGATGAGTCCGAAAAGTTTCATGGGTACCGGAGAAAGGGGGAACTGTCCGGTCCCTGTAGAAGCAATGGGCGGGCCACGCTGTCCGTGGACAGTGATACGTGACCGAAAGATTCTCTTAAGTCATTAATTCACAATGGATTGCATGATGCTCACAATCGCCGTGCCTGTTGAATATCCACCAATCCGGCTGTATGGAAATTGCTCGGAATCGGGAAAAAAATGCCGGTTGTGATGTGATCCAAGTTGCCGAGCCCTGGCCGACGGAGAAGGCGGCAAGAGATGCCGCTGGCCGTCGTTAGTCCTCGTCGCCTCCGCCCTCGGCATCGCGCCCTGCGCCATTGCCCGGGCCATTCAGCTTGTTCCGCAGGGTGCGAACACTGATCCCCAGCAGGTCGGCCGCCTTCGTGCGGTTATTATCGGCAGCTGCCAGCGCGTGCTGAATCAGAACGCGTTCGGCCTCTGCGACATTGAGGGAGGCGAGCGCAATGGAGCCACTGGAGGGCGTCACTGTCCCGGCTGGCGCCACACCGGTGCCAGCTGCTGACGTGGAAGCGCCGCCGGCAATCGCGGGGCTTGCACCAGGGGTTGCGATGACACGCGGGCGCATGTTCGGAGCGCCCAGCGAGTGGGCGAGACCGAACCGGGTACCCTCGAGGCAGTGCGGCTGGATAATCGGATCCGGTGTCAGAATGACCGCTCGTTCGATCACGTGCTGCAGTTCCCGGATGTTGCCTGGCCACGGGTAGCGCTGAAGTGCCTCGAGGGCGTCTTGCGAGAGGCCTTCGATTTTCTTGCCGATGTCGGCCGCAGTTCGCATGGCGAACCGCAGTGCCAGAACGGGGATATCCTCGGGCCGTTCACGGAGCGGCGGGATGAGGACCGGAATGGTGGACAACCGGTAGTAGAGGTCCTGTCGGAAGGTCCCCTGGTCGGCCTCCATGGCCAGATCCCGATTGGTCGTTGCGACGATTCGAACGTCCACCTTGATCGGCGTGGTGCCCCCGACCCGTTCGAATTCCTGCTCCTGCAACACCCTGAGCAGCTTGGCCTGGAGGTCGAGGCGCATCTCCGAGATTTCGTCGAGGAGCAGGGTCCCCCGGTTCGCGCGCTCGAACGCGCCCTCGACGCGCTTTATCGCTCCCGTGAACGCGCCCTTCTCGTGGCCGAACAGGGCCGATTCCACCAAGCCTTCCGGAAGGGCTGCGCAGTTGAGCTTGATGAACGGCTTATCGCGGCGTTCGCTCTGGTCGTGAATCGCCCTGGCAAAGAGCTCCTTGCCGGTTCCGGACTCGCCCTGGAGAAGCACCGTGGCCCGAGTGGGGGCGGCCATGGAGACGGTTTGCAGAATTCGCCGAATCACCGGGGAATCCCCGATGATCTGGCGTTCGTTTCGGAACTGCATGACCTCCTTGCGGAGGCTGTCGTTTTCCCGTCTGAGGCGTACGAACTCCAACGCCTGCTCTACCGCCAGTTCGAGCTGCTGTGGGCGCACCGGCTTGGTGATGTAGTCGATCGCACCGGCCTTGATCGACGCCACCGCATGCTCGATGCTCGCATGCCCCGTCAACATGATGAGGGGGATGTCATACCCTTCCCGGGTCAGGAGCTGGATAAACTCCAGCCCCGAGAGCCCCGGCATGCGGTAGTCTGAAATGATGAGGTCGATACCCCCGCGCTCGAGCACCTGCAGGGCTTCCGGGACACTGCGGGCCCCGATGGGCGTATGACCGGCCTGGGCGAGCGTGTCAGCGAGAATGAGGCCGATCGCGGCTTCGTCATCGACGTACAGGATCGTGGCCATGCGGCGCAGTCGAGCGAGGGAGAGGTTCGCCCGGCAGTCTGGCAACCCCGCCTGCCGGGTGACGCATCGGGCGTCCGTGCGTCCTTCTCAACGACGCACCCGGCAAAAATAGCCGCACGGTTTGCAAAACGCGAA
>CAZPJX010000223.1:0-2976 GCA_964586985.1 uncultured Gemmatimonas sp.
CTGCGGGTAGTCGCGCTGGAGGATTGCGTCCCAGATCATCGTACCGACGCCTGGACGAGCAAACACCACCTCCACGATGACTGCCCCTCCGAGCAGTTGCCCCACAGTCAGGCCCAGCACCGTAATCACCGAAAGAAGCGCGTTGCGCAGCGCGTGACGAATGATCACGGCAGGTTCGGCTACACCCTTGGCTCGTGCGGTGCGAATGTATTCGCGACCCAGGACTTCGAGCATGCTCGAGCGAGTCAGGCGCGTGGCAAGCCCGATAAAGCTTGCCGCCAGCGTCAACGCCGGCAACGCGATATGGTGCAGTTGAGCGAGCCATCCTCCGTCACTGGCGGCCCCGTAGATCGGGAACCAGCCGAGCCAATAGGCGAACAGGAGCAAGAGCAACAGCCCAAACCAGAACTGCGGCATCGACATCAGCAGGAACACCAGGACGGAGACACCGTAATCCACCCAGCTATCGCGCCACACAGCACTGATCACCCCCGCGGGGATGCTCACCGCGATCACGACAACGATTGCGCTCGCGCACAGCATGAGAGTCGGCGGGAGCACCTCCAGCACCCGCTGCAGCGCCGGCGTCTTCATGACGATCGAGTTGCCCCAGTCTCCCTTCAGGAAGTCCGCCATGTAGTAGAGGTACTGCACGGGCAAGGCTCGATCCAGACCGAGTTGCGCGCGCAAGCGCTGCAGATCCGAGGCACTCGCGTCGGCGCCCAGCATTGCCTGCGCCGGATCTCCAGGAATGATCCGCAACAGAAGGAACAGGATCGTGATGGCGCCGAGCAGCGTCGGCACCGCCCGCAACAGGAAGCGAAGGAGGATCGTCACGCCGTTCCCCGCCGACCGGGAATATCGCTCAGAGTGGGGCCTTCCGTTGAAGGACTCCGTCCTTGATGAATGTCGTCCCGTTTACGGTGATCGTCGGTGCGGCCATGAGACCGTCGAAGTGGGTGGCACTCACCAGCGTCCCGCCGATGTCGCTTCGGCCAATCGCGATGTGCGCGGTGCCGAGAGCCTTCTTGTCATTGCGTACCGTACCCATGATGGTGCACTTGTGATTCAAACCAACGGATATCTCTGCAGGGGCAGCATAGGAATTCTCGTCGCCGTGGGTCTCGAGGTAGTGCCGCACCCCCTCGGCTTCCCGGCCCCCTTCGATGCGGATCACCCGGCCCTCCCGCACCGTTAGCACTACAGGCTGGGCGTAGCGCCCTTTCGGGGCGTGACCGCAGATGTCCCAGACAACCGTGCCCTCGCCAGAGCCCTCGAGCGGCGTCACGCGGCACTCACCGAAGGGCCAAGTGCCGGCGCCGCGGCGTTCGCCGTTGCGCTCGAGAATTCCCAGCGGCCTGGCGCTTCGTTTGTCGGTCTTCACGAGCGTCGCCCGGAGATCGGTGCCGGCCGGTGTGGTGACACGCACTTCTCCGCCTAGCATCCAGAACTCGCGCACCCAACGCTCGTTGTCGAGGATTTGGTCCATGTCTGACGGCTCGAGCTGGCACGAAGGGGAGGTAAGGATCTCTACCGTGGCTTCTTCCATGAGCAGCACGCCTTTGGTCCCACGCTGCTCGGAGAACTCCGAGTGCGCGAGGGCGGTGGTGGTAAGGAAGACCACGATGTCAGCCCCCTTCAGTGCCGCAGCCACCGCCCGGGTCGGCTCCGCGGTGTGGTGCGCCCTTGGCGTGTACATCATCAGCGTCGGGTCGGCACCCTTGCTGCGCGCTACGCTCATGACCGCCTGCCAGATGAGTGGATCCATGTTCGTATCGGTGACAACCATCACCTCTTCGCCACGCTGCACCGCCGAAAGCGGCACCTGGAGGCAACCAATCAGGTCGATGATCTTGGAAGACGGCGAGACGTATTGCTCCAGCATGTGCTTATCCTTTCGATGCTATTGGGTTGATTCCGCGCACAGGGCCACGCGCATTCCTGCATGACTTACGCTCACGCGGCGCAGCCGAGGGCGAGCCCCCAGGTCTCGGATCAGTGCCGCCAGCGGCATGCGCGCGGAAGAATCCCATTGGATGGGTCTTCGATTGCGCTGGAAGTCCTCCAGTGCAGTCGGGTTGAGAAAGATGGACGTGAGAAGTTCTTCGTCTGATATCGGCCCCTTCTCGGCTCGGACCTTGTCGACCATACGTTCGTCGTAGTACGCGGTGGGATCGATCATGGGTTGATCGCCAACCACCAGGTCGAGCACGACAGGATCGATCGGCCCAGGCGGCTGCCCATAGTAACCACGGCAATACAGCGCCATTTCGCGAGGCACCGTCGAGTAGCGCTTGCCGGTCACGACGTTGAGAGTCGCCTGCACGCCAACGAACTGGGAGAAGGGCGTCACCATCACCGGGTAGCCGATTTCCGCCCTAACGCGGGCCGCCTCCTCGAGCACCTCCTGCAGCCTATGCCCCATACCCAATTCAGCCAGTTGGCTCTTGAGGTTGGACATCATTCCGCCGGGGATCTGGTGACGGATCGTCTGCTCGTAGGAGGCCGCATCAAAGGCCGCTGGACCGTAAATCGGCCGCCTCTCCTTATAGGCTGCCCAGGAAAACCAATCGTCCATCTGCGCAAGACAGGTCTCGTCCAGGCCCACTGTGCGCCCTTCCTCGCGTGCGAGCTCGATGATGGTCTGGTGCGGCGGAAACGAATGGCCATTCGCCATTGGCGTGCTCGCGCCCCACAGGACGTCGATGCCGTGGCGAATCGCCTCGCGATAGCAGGATTCGGCCACCCCGCTATTTGGGTGGGTGGAGAAATGCAGCTCCATCGCAGGCAACGCCGAACGGATCCGGCTGACGAGCGAACGAGCACGCTCCGGCAGCATCGCCCCGCAGGCGTCCGCAATCACGATCGCATCTGCCCCCAGCGAAGCGAGTTGCCGAGCCTTGTCGACGAGGTAATCATCGGTATGGACCGGACTCACCGCAAAAGTCAGCAGCGCCTTCACGTGCAGGCCGAGCT
>CAZPJX010000224.1:0-2944 GCA_964586985.1 uncultured Gemmatimonas sp.
ACAGAACTGGACAAACTGTTTGACCGATCGGAATCGATGGGTTATAAAACTTCTCAGGTACGCTTGGAGGCGAAAGGCGTGGATCATACGTCTTTCTGAGGGTCACTTCGCCATGGATTGGCATCACGTGTCTGTACGGTCGCGTTGATTTTCGCGGTGTGCAGTGCATTGTTTTGGGCTCAGGCTGCACCCGCCGGTCCATTTCTCGCAGCTCGATTTTGCCAACTGCGGCTCTCCCCATTGCGCGTTGCGTGGCGGCTTGGCGCATGGGCTGGTTTCGTGATCGTTTCAGGTCCAACAATGTTTCGCGTGGTGTCGTTTGGTGTCGTGGTCTTGTTGCCGCGGTGCCGGACGGGAGAAATCTTCCTGAATTGTTTGCATAACCCATCTTTACATTGGAAGTCGTGAATGGACTGGAATGTTGTAAACCAGCCATTCCCGCAAGCGGATGAGACGCCTCGCCGGGCCATGCGGTCCGGTTGCAGACGGAGGATTTCGATGAGCGCTGTCAGAGCGACGGTCGGTTCGGCTGGGGGGCGGTTGTATGCGAATTCCCCGGTGAGCACCGGCCGGCTTGGTGGCAGGCTCGCCTCGCTGCCGGACATGAATGATTCCGGCTGGCTCCGACGTCGTCTGGATCGCCTGCGGAAGGCGGGGCTGCTTGAGCCAACGCCATCCGTCTCGGTCGAACAGGCCGTCACCGCCGAGGAACTCTGGCAGGCGTATTCCCTGGTTCACGAGGTCTTTGTCGCGCAGGGGTATATTCTGCCGCAGCAGGGCGGCGTGCGGCTGCGGGCCTACGAGGCGCTTCCCGAAACGGCGACGTTCGTCGCCAAGGCCGCCGGAAAGGTCGTCGCCGTCATGGGCGTGGTCCCCGACACCCCTGAACTGGGCCTCCCTTCGGATCAGGCGTTTCATCCCGAACTCGAAGTGCTTCGTTCCGCTGGACGGCGCGTCGCGGAGGTTACCAACCTGGCCGTCGCCCCCGAATACCGCAACACATCCGTCTTCTACGAACTCTCCCGCTGCTGCATCGCCCACGGCATCAACCAGGGTTTCGATGACTCGTTCATTGCCATCAGTCCGGGCCACACGCTCTTCTTCCAGACCGTCCTCGGATTCGAGCCATGGGGCGACCGCCGCAACTACGGAGGGCAGGTGCAGGACCTGGTCGAGGGCATGCGCCTGAACGTCGGTGCGACGGAGGCGCGGCTGATGGCAGCCGACCGGGCCCTGGGCGACGACGCCTTCCTGCACGACTGGTTCTTCAGCAACAATCCTCACTTCGGTTACACAAAGGCATCGGCAGCCATCGCAGTGCAGAAATTCCTGGACCCCGGACTCCTGCGCACGCTGTTTGGCAACCAGACCGGGTTCCTGCGCAAGTGCTCGCCGCGCGTCCTCGATTGTCTGTCGCGGCGCTGGGGCACCGACCGCTTCGCCATGGTGGCGGGCGGGCTCATCCTTGACGACATGCAAGAACGCCAGTGCGCGGCGTGAACGGTCCGCACTTCTTCGGCCGGCTGGATTAGCCGATGTGCCACTCATAGACTTGACCCTGGAGTGGCATGAGTTCTGACGAATCGCACCAGAATCCCGACGGCATCCTCGCCGCGCGCCTCGCCACGGTGGTCGCTGAGGCCGCTGCGCACGTGGCGGGCTATCGGGATCTTCTGGGCCGGTCGGGCGTGGCTCCGGGGCGCATACGCGCGGTTTCCGACTTTCAGACGCTCGTTCCGGTCATCGACAAGGCCTCCTGGTTCGGCGCTAATGGCGTTCGTGACCTGTGCCGTGACGCCTCACTCGACGATGTGGTGGGGGCTTACACCAGTTCCGGCTATTCCGGGACCTTCTCTTTCGGGCTCGAAACGGCGGCCGATGCCGCCCGCATCACCCAGCGCGTGGATGGGATGCTGACCGCCTTCTTCGGCGCGGATCAGCTGCGAACGCTGCTGGTCAACGCGCTGCCGATGGGCGTTCGCGTTCCCTCGTCGCTCGTCACCGTCGCCGACACCGGTCTGCGGGCCGACGCCGTCCACTCGGTGATTTGCAAACTCGGCCCGGAGTTCGCGCAGGTCATCCTTATCGGCGAGCATCCGTTCCTGAAAAGGGTGCTCGAGGAAGGGGCCGACGCCGGCATCGACTGGAAGGCCCGCGTGGTGCACCTGGTCACCGGGGCCGAGGTGATGCCGGAGAACTTCCGCACCTACGCGGGCGGCATCCTCGGCCACGACCTGACCCGTCCCGATCGCGGGTACATCGTGATGAGTCTCGGCATCTCCGAGGTCGGCCTGAGCATCGGGCAGGAGACTCCGCTCTGCCAGCGCATCCGCCGGCTTGCCCATGGCGACCCGCGGTTGCGGGAAGCGCTCTTTGGCAAAGCGCCATTCTGCGGCACCCTCGTGCGCTACTCGCCGCACGACTACTTCATCGAAACGCCCGTTCGGGATGACCGGCCGACGTTGATCGTCACCACGCTTGATTCCGCCCGCAAAGTCCCCCTGGTGAGATATGCCACGGGCGACTGGGCGCGGGCCTGCCCGGCCGGCGAGATGCGGGATATCCTTCGCGCCAGCGGTTGCGAACCGGAAGCCGAGGGGCTCGACTGGCCGTTCCTCCTCATGTGGGGCCGCGGGCGAAGCATCACGGTGAAGGGTGTCCCGGTGTTCCCCGAGCAGATCAAGGAAGCGATCTACGCCGATCCCGCCGTCGCCGCATCGACCACGGCCAACTTCCGCATGGATGCCCAGCGGCAGCGCCTGGCGGTGCGGTTCCAGTTGAAGCCACGCGTGCTCCCCAGCGCCGACCTGCTTGCTCGCTTCGAGCAGGCCCTGGCGTCATGGGTGCCGGTGCGGTGCGATGTGAACCTCATCGCTTACCACGAGTTCCGCGAGGGGATGGAGCTCAGCTACCAGCGGAAGTTCGAGTACCTGTGACCCATGGG
>CAZPJX010000225.1:0-2932 GCA_964586985.1 uncultured Gemmatimonas sp.
GGACACTCAGTCCACGGCAAAGTGGACAGTCGGAGCGAAGCGACGCATGGGGTGGTTGATGTTTACTCCAGGTTGGGGTCGGCCGTCAATTCTGCTCTGACCCGACGCATGGATTCTCCTTCCAGATTGAGGGGGTGGGCGTGATGCACCAGGCGATCCAGGATGGCGTCGGCCAGGGTCGGATCGCCCAGGGAATCGTGCCAGGTGGCGACCGGCAACTGACTGGTGATGATCGTTGATCGGGTTTGATAGCGTTCATCGAGCACCTCCAGCAAGTCGCGCCGCCGTTCGTCGTCCAGCAGCGCCAGCCCCCAGTCGTCCAGGATCAGAACGTCGACCTTGGCCAGGCTCGTCATCAGTCGAGCGTAACGGCCATCGCCGCGGGCAACGGCCAGTTCCTCGAACAGGCGCGGCAAGCGCTGATACAGCGCGGTTCGTCCCTGTCGGCATGCGGCATTGGCCAGAGCGCACGCCAGCCAGGTCTTGCCCACCCCGGTGGGACCGGTGAGCAGGACGTTCTGGTGTGCACTGACCCACTCGCCAGTCAGCAGACGTCGGAACACCGCACGATCCAGGCCCCGAGGGTGACGGTAGTCGATGTCTTCCGCCACCGCCGCTTGCTTCAGCCGCGCCCGGCGCAACCGGCTGGCGGTCAGCCGGTTCTGGCGCTCTACTCGCTCGCGGTCAACCAGCAAACCGAGCCGCTCCTCGAAGCTCAGGGAGCCGATGTCGGGCAGACTGGCCTGTTCGGCCAGGGCACGGGCCATGCCGAACAGACGCAACTGGGTCAGGTGTTCATGGGTGGGATGGTTGAGCATGGATTCTCCTGTCAGTGGTAATACTTGGCGCCACGCACGTTGGCGTGATCGAGGGGAAGCGTGGCCTGGGCGGCCTCGCGGGGTTTGCGGTCCAGCTTGTTCCTGAGGATCGAATCGATGCTGCGCCAGGTGACGGCATGGATGCGGAAGGCTCGGTCACAGGCAGCCTCCAGACGTTCATTGCCATAGGTCTTGGCCAGACGCAGCACGCCGAGTGCGGTACGGTAGCCCTGCTGCGGATGAGCGCGAGACCTCAGGATGTGATCGATGGCCGCCCGGGTGTGGGGGCCGACCTTGGCCGCCCAGTCGAGGAAACGCTGACTGTTCCACCCCGCCACTTTCTGATGGGCCGGCGCCAGATGCGCGTCAGTGGTGGTATGCCGACCCTTGGCGGTGCAACGCGGGTGACTGGCGAGTCGCTCGCCCTTCTGGAAGATTTCGATCGTGCCGGCGGTCAGCCGCACTTCCACCTTCTGCCGGGCATGGCGGTAGGGGACGGAGTAGTAATGCCCGCCGACCTCGACGTGGTAGTCGATGCCGACGGTGGCGGCCTTCCACTCGGCAAATTCATAGCGGTCGGCGCGCAGGGGCTTGAGGGCGGGTCGGTCCACGGACGTAAAGACGCTCTGGCGGGAGCCGGGCAGCTTCTTGAACGCCCGTCCGTTCAGTTCGGCCAGGAGTGGCCGGATGGCGCGGTTGAGTTCGTCCAGGCTGAAGAAGCGCTGGCGGCGCAGCCGCGCCAGGATCCAGCGCTGGGCCAGCAGCACGCCGGCCTCGACCTTGGCCTTGTCACGCGGCTTTCTGACCCGCGCGGGCAGGATGGCGACCCCATAGTGGCGCGCCAGTTCCTGATAGGTGGGGTTGATCACCGGGTCATAAAAATTCGGCGTAGTAACCCCGCTCCTGAGGTTGTCTGGCACGACCAGTGCCGGCACGCCGCCGAGAAACTCGAAGCAGCGGACGTGCGAGCCGGTCCAGTCGGCCAGCCCCTGGCTCCAGGTCGCCTCGACATAGGTGTAATTGGAGGCACCGAGCACGGCGACGAAGATCTGGGCCTGGCGGATTTCGCCGGTGACGGGGTCGATGACCGGCGCGGTCTGGCCGCTGTAGTCGACGAACAGGCGTTCGCCGGGGGCATGACTCTGGCGCAGGGTGACGGGCAGGGACCGGGCGTAGGCCCGATAATGGTCGCAGAAAGCGCTGTACTGGTAGCCGTCGGGATGCTGCTCGCGGTACTCCTGCCAGAGCAGGTCGAGCGTGATGCCCTTCCTGCCCATTTCACGGTGCACCGTCGCCCAGCCCGGCTCGGGCCGCTTGACCTTGGCATTGGCCGGCACGGGGAACAGCGCCGCTTCCACAGCGAGTTCGGTCATGCCTTGCGGGAGCGGCCAGGCAAGACCGGCCAGCCGGGCGCGACGCAGATACTCGCCGACGGTGGTGGGGGAGGCTCGCACGGCCTGCGCGATCTCCCGGTTGGTGCGACCGCTTTCGTGCAGCCGCAGAACTTCTTCTATCTTACGCATGGATAACCTTCGATTGGCCATCGGCCCTCCCGGCAAAATTACCGAGGGTGCCATGGTTATCCCATGCGTCGAATCGCTGTTTCAGCTGTCCAGTTTGCCGCGGAATGCGTGTCCAGTTTGCGCTGGAATCACTGTCCAGTTTGCGGCGGAATCAGTGTCCAGTTTGGTGCGGAATACGCACGTTCGACTGGCCATTTCGCACCGCAAGCGTTGTTCCTGCAGGTCACACAGACGCCAATGGACGATTTGGGATCAATGCCGACGCGCCCGACCTGCCGGACCGTGAAACCTCACGAGCCAAGCTTCCGTTCGATCCGCGTAGCGAGACGGGCCAGTGGGCTGGCCAGGGTTTTTTCCAGCTCGGCGATTCTCGCGTCGCGCCAGGCAATTTCCTCGCTCATTTTCTGCATCGCTTCCCAGCGCTCTTCGACCATTTCTTTCTGCGCGGCGATGCACGTCTGTTGTTCCTTGATGAACCTGTCGCGGTCCACAATCATTCCGTTGCGCTCCGCAATCGTCCTGTCGCGCGCCTCGACTTCCCGGTCCATGTGCCGCATCGCGCGCCAGCGTGCCTCGATCAGCGCCGCCTGC
>CAZPJX010000226.1:0-2896 GCA_964586985.1 uncultured Gemmatimonas sp.
CCAACTTGCTGCCGGGCAGCGAGGTGGTTCAATCGATGATCGTCACGCTGCATCAGGCGCAGGAACGCGGCTGTCGGTACGTCTACGCCGGGGGGTAACACCGTGGTGGTGCGTTCGCGCGGCGAACAGCCAGGCGATTCGCTGTGACACCTCCTGATCAGCACCTCCCGTCTTGAACATGTCTTTTGCCTCCGGGGCCGGCTCAGTCGAGCTTGGCCCCGCGTTGCGTTTGCTACCTGCCGCTGAGAATTCCAGCGCCGGAAACGACGACTCTTCAGAGGAGAAGACCATGCAATTGTCCCCAGGCACCTCGCCGTCCCGTGCCCGCATCCCCGAGCGTCCGCCAGGCACACGGCTCCTGGCGAACACCCTGTCAGCATTCGTCATCGGGTTGCTCACCGCCTGTACCCCGGATCGTTCAGTCCCACCCACGCCAACCGAACCGCCACCCAGGACGTTCCTCGTCATGGCGTGCAAGCCCGGCCAATCCACCGCCCTGCCGATGAAAGTGCCCGACAGCGCGACCGCAATGACAAGCCTGCTCAAGATTGAGGCCTATCCCACCGAACTCCGCGTCGACCCCGGTCGCACCCGGAACAATGAACTGGTGTTTCGGCGCATCACCGATGCATTGGCGGAAGCCAGGCAGATTCGGAGCACCGTTCGGGAACCGGGTTGTCCGATCACCATCAGGGTGAATCCCGGCGTGTATGTGGGCACGACTACTCCGGGCGACACCACGAAGGAGGCGCTGCCGCTTCGGATCGATGTACCGGACATCCACGTGCAGGGCAGCACGCGGACTATCGCGGATTCCATCGGCATGCCGCTGGCAGACCCCACCAGCGCGATCGAGCGGACCGACCTGCCTCGCACCATTCTGACTGCCAGTCCCGCTTTGCGGGTCATTGGTCCGAATACCCAGACTGGAGTTTCCGAACCGCTCATCGTGGTTGATACCACGGACGAAGGGGGAGGCAACGGAGCCATCATCGCCGGTTTCGTCTTTCGCTCTGGTCATGCCCAAGCCGATACGGTCCTTGGCGGCAAGGGCATTCTGGTGATGCGTGCCCGTGATGTGAACATTTTCGGCAATCAGTTCGAAGGCAATTTCACGGAACGTATCGACCTACGAGGGGGCTCAGCGATCGTCACGCAGAACTATCTGAGTGGGCCAGGCGACACCTGTGACATCTGCGTGGCTGGTCCCGGCACTTTCACCGTTGCGAAAAACCGGCTGGTGCAAGGCGGCATTCCAGGGGTGCTCATCGTGCCGGCGGCTCAGCTCCCTGTGCCGGAGGGTGTCACACAGTCCCCCCTGCCGGCCAACGCCACCGTGAAGGTGGACGTGACCCAGAACATAATCGCCGGCCACCAGCGGGTACCGGTTGGGGTCGGCATTCGGGTCGCGACGGTGGGTATCAATGCGTCGAGCGTCATCGGGCTCACCAACGCGCGTATTGCCGGCAACGTGCTCAGTCACAATCGATTCGGCATTATCGTCGAAGCGGGTTTCCCCACCGCTGGCTCCCCCCTGCGGGGGGATGCGATCGTAGACATCGCCAACAACAGCTTCGCCCAGAACTGCCAGGCCGATCTCTATCTCTCTTTCGCACGTCACACGACCGGCCTGGGCCTTTCCAAGGCACCGTACCTGCACGGTTCCTCCTACCGCGTGAAACTGGATACCGCCGGTACGCTCTGGTATGCAAACCCTGCCGGCTACGACAACGTTCTTGTCATCAACGAACACACCATGGCCAACGGCATTCAGCAGGGCTACTCTCCCACTCGCGTCTGTCCGTAGGGTAGGTGGGTCTGTCTCCCTTTCGGGGTGTCATTCACTGTCCTCCGTTTCCCGGTTTTGCCTGCATGTCATTGGGCCGGTCCTGCTGCGTGCGGAGCAGGACCCTGCCCACACGACGCGGCTGACACAGCCACGGCCGCTTGCGGTACTTGCCTATCTGCTGCTCGCCAGACCGCGCGGCGCATGCACACGCGAATCACTCATCCAGTTGCTCTGGCCCAACGAATCGCCGGCGCAAGGAAGGCGCGGTCTCCGCAATGCGCTCTATCTCCTGCGTCAGGTGATTGGGCGCGACGGTGTCATCTCGCTGGGAGAGCACCTCGTCGGCGTGAATCGCCTCACGGTCACCTGCGATGCGCTGCTGCTGGAGGCCGCGGAGCCTGCCCCTGCCAGCGGGTTTCGCGACGAGGGCTGGGATCCGGGCACGCTCCCGTTCGGTGGTCTTGTCCTTGATGACGCACCTGCATTCATGCAGTGGGTGGAAGGAGAACGGAAGCGGATTCAGGAAGTACGGCGACACCTTCCAAGCGGTGCGAACAAGCGACCCGGCCAGGCTCGGGTCGGGAGCAGTGTCGTTCGCAACGGGTTCGACACGAGGGGGGCTGGAGATCTGGCTGGCCACGCACATGCGCGGGAGCCCGTGACCTCGTACCTCCGAGGGCACTATCTCTTTCTGCGGGGCTCGCATGGTGGATCGCCGGGGGAGTTGGAACAGAGCCGAGTCTGTTTTGAGCGGGCGCTCGAGCAGGATCCTGATTTTGCTCCAGCGCTCGCCGGGCTTGCGAATTTCCATGCGGTCACGGCGCGCCGAGGGAGCTTCGCGGACTTCCGCACGGATTTCGATCGCGCCATCGCCTACAGCGAACGCGCCGCGTTGCTTGATCCATCCCTCGCAATCCCTCATGTCCACTTCGGCGTACAGGCACTCTATCTCAACGACGCCTGGGAGGTTGCGGGCCGGGAGTTTGCGACCGCCGCGTTCAAAGAGCCCGAGTACGCGGAGGGGCGCCGCTTTTATGGAGTGTGGCTGGGATTGGCAAGCCGCCACCAGGAGGCGCTCCGTGAAATGGAGGCGGCGGCTCGTCTGGA
>CAZPJX010000227.1:0-2879 GCA_964586985.1 uncultured Gemmatimonas sp.
CGTGGGTCATGACAACAACCGCGATGCGATGATGGCCAACATGGTGGAATCGCAATACATGGCGAAACTGCTATTCCGCGAATGGAAACCGCAGGCCTACGTGGACCACCACCACATGGGAAGTTACGGCGCACGGATCTACCTACCGCCGTATGCGGAGCCTGTACGCCCCAATGCGGATCCAATTGTCTGGCGTGAACTCGCCTGGTATGGCGCGCACATGGCGGCCAAGGAGGAAGAGGCGGATCTCTCGGGCGTCATCAACGACGCGATCTATTCCGGATGGGGACATTTCGGGTTCCACTGGATCACGCCCTTTCACAACATCGCCGGCATGCTTACGGAATCGGCCGGAGCGTATCTGGCCACGCCCATCGAAATCCCCAAGGAGCGCCTGACTGGCGGCGCGCGCAACCTGCCGAAATACGAGGAGCAAACCTCCTTCCCGAACCCATGGCCGGGTGGGACCTGGCGACTCCGGGACATCGTCGATCGTCAGAAGGTGTCCGCATGGGCTGCCCTCGACCTCGTGGCGCGCAACAAGGAAATGGTACTCGACAATGCCTATCTCAAGGCGAAGCGCCAGACGGAGCGTGGCGCGGCCGGTGCGGTGCGGGCCTATCTCATTCCCCTCAACCAGCACGATCCGCTAACGACGCAGAAGCTGGTCAACAAGCTGCTGGGACAGGGCATCGAGGTACAGCGCGCGTCGCAGGCGTTCACACACGATGGCAAGCAGTACGCGGCCGGCAGTTTCATCGTGTCCATGGCCCAGCCCAAGATGGGCTTGGTGCGCTGGCTACTGGGGCAAACGTTCTATCCCGACAACTCCTGGACGCGCGAGCAGAACGGCACACCGATCCGCCCGTATGACATGAGTACCGACACCATGAATGAATTCATGGGTGTCACTGCAGAACCCGCCGCTTCGATGCCAACCGTGACGATGGCCGTGGTGAAGGCCAACCTCGCACCGGCAGGAACGGTCGCCAAGGGAAGCTATGGCTACCGCCTTGACGGGAAACTGAACGACGCAGCCCACGCCGTGAATCTGCTCTTCGACAAGCGCGTGGCCGTTCGGCGCGTCGACAGGGCCACGAATGGGGTTGCGGTTGGTGACTTCGTTGTGGATGCCGCAGCTCCTGCAGCCACCATTGCCGACATCGCGAAGACAACCGGTGTGGATTTCACAGCACTCGACGCCGACGTGAGCAGCAGCAGTCATGCCATGGTGCGACAGCGGGTTGCCATGTACGATCGCTTCGGCGGTGGCAACATGGACCAGGGCTGGACACAGTTCACACTGGAACAATTCGGTTTCCCGCACACCAACATCATGGACGCCGAGGTGAAGGCGGGAAATCTCAACGCGCGCTATGACGTGCTGATCCTCCCCTACGACAATCTCAACACACTGATCGGGCGCACGGAGAATGCGGCAGCAGGTGAAGGGCGGGGTGGCAGAGGCGGCGGCTTCGGTGGCCCGCAGGTTCCGCCGGAATATCGCAGCGGGATGGGTGAGGAAGGCGTGGCAGCACTCAAGGCCTTCGTGCAGGGAGGCGGCACCCTGGTCACATTCGGCGAAGCGGGCTCGCTGCCCATCGAGCGGTTCGGATTGCCCGTCCGCAATGTGGTTGCCGGCAAGAACACCAGGGAGTTCTGGTCACCGGGTTCGACGTTTCATGTGAACGTCGCGAACGCGAATCCCCTCGCGTATGGCATGCCATCGGAGGCACTGGCCGTGTGGCTGATGGGGTGTCAGGCCTATGAGGTGACCGATCCGAACCTCAAGACTGAGACCATCGTGTCCTATGTGGACAAGGGATTGTTGCAAAGTGGCTGGCTGAACGGCGAACCGTTGCTCAATGGCAAGGCCGCGATGCTTTCGGTACCCTTCGGGGCCGGTCGGGTCGTGCTCATCGGGTTCCGGGCGCAACACCGGGCACAGACACACGGGACGTACAAGCTGGTATTCAACGCCCTGCTGAGGTAGACGCAGGAGAGGGAGTGGGTCCACGTTGCATAGACATCACCACGTGGATCCATCTCCCTGCGTAAGCCGCCTGCGCTCCACCGTTTCAGTATCTGCCCGCCCGGAGCGTACCGAATGTTTCCCGCATGGTGACACGACCCTCTGGTCAGGCCCGTGCCCCAGGGCTAGCTTGCGCCTTGTCGTTCTGTCACCAACTCGGCACCCCATACCCGGCCGTCGCGCCTCCGTCCTTATCGTGCATTCCCGCGCCTCACTCCTCGTCGCTGCTGTGACCCTGGCTCTCGTGGCCAGCCCGTCACCCATGCAGGCGCAGGAGGTCTCTGGGGCCACGGGTGCAGCCCGGACCGAGTCGGGGTTGGAGTCCCGCAAGCCGTTTGCGGCCTTCAGCGCCTCCGCTGAACGCCTGCGTGAGGGCATTGTCGAACGAGCCCGTGAATCGCTGGGCGCCAAGTACAAGCTCGGGGCTTCCAAGGCCGGCGTTGCCTTCGATTGCAGTGGCCTCGTACGCTATGTCATGGGCGTGCTCGACATCTCGCTCCCCCGTACGGCCCAGGAGCAGTCCAAGGTCGGTGTGGAAGTCCCCAGGGACGTCGCTGCCCTCAAGCCCGGTGACGTACTCACCTTCGGGCGTGGCAAGCGCATCTCCCACGTGGGCATCTACGTGGGCAATGGCAAGATGATCCACGCATCGACATCCAAACGCCGTGTGATCGAGACGAGCCTCGATCGCCGCTCGTCGCTCATCCGGCAATGGCAGGGCGTCCGTCGTTATGTCGACGGGTCCGCCAAGGTGTTCAGCGACTCCATTCTCGCATTTGCGGATTCGCTCAAGTAGGCCGCAGGGCACAACGCACCCGGATATCCGGTTCGCGAAACAAATTGTGCG
>CAZPJX010000228.1:0-2862 GCA_964586985.1 uncultured Gemmatimonas sp.
CTGTGGTTTGCGGCGACAATTCTGCTCAATAGTCGCCCAGCCGCACCCAAGCTCGGCTGGTTCAGTTTTGGCCTGATGTTGAGTGGCACGCTGTTGGTGGAGTGGGTGCAGTGGTCCGGACGGGCCGACGTGCTGTTCACGTCGTATCCACCCCTCAAGGCACATCCCGGACTCTATCTCGGCGTGATTCTCTTCGCGGTAGGCGCGCTGATCGTGTGCGGCCAATTTTTCGCCACGCTCGTCATCGCCAAGCGCGAGAAAACGTACGAAGGATCCATGCCCTTGGTGGTCTACGGCGCGATGACGGCCGCCATCATCGCCGTGATCACCCTGCTGCACGGCGCCATGATCTACATCCCCACCTTCCTGTGGAGCCTCGGGCTGATCAAGAGCGTCGACCCTGAGATCTACCGCATGCTGTGGTGGGCCCTGGGCCACTCGTCGCAGCAGATCAACGTGGCCGCCATGGTGGCTATCTGGTACCTCCTCGCCGCGCTCACGGTGGGCGGGGTCGTGTTGAACGAGAAGGTGAGCCGCTCGGCCTTCGTGCTCTACATCCTGTTCATCTCGATGGCCTCGGCGCACCATCTCCTGGTGGACCCCGGCTTCGGGCCGGCCTGGAAGATCGTGAACACCTCGTACTTCATGTACATGGCGGTGTTGGCCTCGATGATCCACGGATTCACCGTGCCGGCCGGTATGGAGCTGGGGATGCGGCTTCGCGGGTTCACGGATGGACTCTTCGGCTGGCTCCGACGCGCCCCCTGGGGTGATCCGGGCTTCAGCGCGATGGTCTTCAGTGTGGTCGTGTTCGGGTTCGTTGGGGGAATCACCGGCGTGACCATCGGCACCGAGCAGATCAACATCATCGCCCACAACACCATGCGCATCCCCGGGCACTTCCATGCCACGGTGGTGAGCGGCACGGCAATGGCCTTCATGGGCGCAACGTACTACCTGCTGCCGCTCGTCTTCCGCCGGAAGGTCGCATTCTGGGGACTGGCTCAGGCCCAGCCATACCTGTTCTCACTCGGCATGCTGCTCCTGTCGATGGGCATGACCTTCGCGGGGAGCTTCGGTGTACCGCGGCGTCACTGGGATGCCTCGTTTTCCCAGGCGTTGTTCGACGTGCAGTTCAACCCGGCCGTGGATATTACGCTGGCCGTGATGGGCATTGGCGGCATCATGGCGGTGACCGGCGCGTTTGCCTTCATCGCCATCGCGGTCAAGTCCGTATTCTTCGGGGAAGCCATCACCACGATACCGACGGGGAAAGCCATCGCGGGCATCCCGCAGGGGCTGACCAATCCCCCGGTGCACGCCGCCAACGTGGATGAAATCAACGAAGCGCTGCACGCGAAATCCCATAGCATCATCGGACCCACCCCAGGAACCATGGCCCTCGTTGCCGTCTTCCTGCTGGCGTTCGTGGTGTACTACTTCACCAACTGGAAGCTGCTGAGCTTCCTGTGGAAGGTTGGCTAACCTGCGGTGTCGGCATGACAGACGTGAAAGCGCGCAATGGTGTCGCCTTCCCCGCCCTGATGACGCTCTTGGTCATCACGGCGGGGTGGTGGGCCCTGGCCTTATGGCCGGTACCGGCCAGTGTACCGGAGTGGGTCCTGCGTACGCGCGCAGCCTGCTTCGGTACATCAGCCACCGGACTGCCGGGGCCAGGCGGATGGATCCTGCTCATCGGCGAACCGATCGGCATGATCGGTGTGCTGATTGCCGTGTGGGGTGATGCCCTGCGTAACGATCTTCGGCGTCTCCGGGCATCGTTCACGGGGCAACTGGCTCTCATGGGGGTCATTGCGCTCGTGGTAACGGGGCTTGGGGCGGCAACGTGGCGCGTACGGAGTGCTCGGAATGCAGGGCGTGTGGCCGACGCGACCTTGTTCACTCCACAGCCGTTTTCGGATGCGATGATGGAGCAGCGCTACACCACCCTCACGCCTCCACCATCGTTCACCCTCACCGACCAGCATGGCGGGGCATTCTCTCTCGACGCCCTCCGGGGGCAGCCGGTCATCGTCACCTTTGCCTACGCGCACTGCGAGACGGTATGCCCCACCATCGTGCAGGATCTCAAGACGGCACGCCGCACGGCTGGGGCGGATGATACCCCCCTGGTGATTGTGACACTCGATCCCTGGCGCGATGTTCCCAGTCGTCTACCGACCATCGCCGAGCAGTGGCAGCTGGGCGCACAGGATCGCCTGCTCAGCGGGTCGGTGGCTGATGTGCTCCGGGTGCTTGAGGAATGGGAAGTGTCCCATTCGCGTGATACTCGCACCGGGGAGGTGCTGCATGCCTCCGCGGTCGTGCTGCTTGATCGCGAGGGACGGATGTCGTACCGGATGTCGGGCGACTGGCAGCGCGCCGCCGCGTTGCTGAAAACTTTGTGAACTTCAGGAGCCGCAGCATGAACAGCAGGAGCAACCGGGGTGATAACCGTTGGGTGCGGGACGGACTGATCGCAGGGTTCATTGCCTATGCCGCGGTGATCGCGTTCTATGGCACCTTCGATCTGCTCGCGAGCCGTGGATTGCTGTTCACCGTGAACCTTCTGGGTGAAGGACTTTTCAAGGGCCTCCGCGATCCGACGGTTCTGCAGTTTCCCATAACCGTCGACATGCAGGCGGTGTTCTGGTACAACGCCGTGCACCTCGTGCTCTCGCTCTGCATCGGGCTCTTCGTATTGCGCCTCGTAGAGCAGGCCGAACGGACACCGGGGCGTGCGGGCCTGATGACAGGGCTCATTCTGACCGGCTTCGCGATCACCATCGCCGTGGTAGGCCGCATCACCGAGCCATTCCGCGAAGTGCTGCCGTGGTGGAGCATCGTCGTGGCCAACGCCGC
>CAZPJX010000229.1:0-2822 GCA_964586985.1 uncultured Gemmatimonas sp.
GTATCAGCAGCTGCTCGACACCCAGGCACGGCTCGAGCAGCACTTTCGGGACATGCAGGATATCGAGTTCACGGTCGAGCGCGGTACGCTGTATCTCCTGCAGACTCGCACGGGAAAGCGTACCACCGCTGCGGCCCTTCGAATCGCGCTCGATATGGTGGCAGAAGGACTGATCAGTCAGCGCGACGCGGTGAAACGCGTGCAGCCCGCCCAGCTCGATCAGTTGTTGCATCGCGTGATCGCGGCCACCGCGCACGCCACGCCGATTGCCGTTGGCCTGCCTGCCAGTCCTGGCGCGGCGAGTGGGATGGTGGTCTTTGATCCCGACGTGGCCGAGCAGCGACACGCGAAGGGTGAGCAGGTCATCCTGGTTCGCGAGGAAACGACGCCCGAGGATTTTCACGGAATCGTGGCGGCTCGTGCCGTGCTCACCGCGCGAGGCGGCATGACCAGTCATGCCGCAGTGGTTGCCCGGGGTATGGGCAAATGCGCCATCGTGGGCTGTTCGGCCATCGACGTCTCGCACGAGCAGCGTCAGATGCGCATCGGGGAACAGGTGATCTCTGAGGGGGATTGGCTGACGCTCGATGGCGGGACGGGGCGTGTGTTTCTTGGAGACCTGCCGACACAGCCCAGTGAAGTCATGCGGGTCATCAATGGGGCACTGCCCGCCTCCGATGCGCCGACCTATCAGGGCTTCGCGACATTGATGGGTTGGGCGGATACCCATCGGCGCCTTCGCGTGCGGGCGAATGCCGATACTCCGCGAGACGCACGCGTGGCACGCAATTTTGGCGCGGAGGGCATCGGCCTCTGCCGCACCGAGCACATGTTCTTCGAAGGAGACCGCATCACCGCCATGCGCGAAATGATTGTTGCGCGTGATGAGGGCGGACGGCGACGGGCGCTGGACCGACTGCTTCCAATGCAGTGAGCGGACTTCGAGGGGATCTTTGAAGTCATGGACGGGTTTCCGGTCACCATTCGCCTGCTGGACCCGCCGCTGCATGAGTTCCTTCCACATGGCGGTGAGGAGTCCTCGCTGTTGGCGGCATCGCTCGGCCTGTCGCGCCCGGAACTCTCGCGCATCGTCGCCGCACTGCGGGAAACCAACCCCATGCTGGGGCACCGGGGATGCCGTTTGGGCATCGTCTATCCCGAGATCACCGAGATGCAGGCGCGAGCCATCTTCCAGGCGGCCGTGCGAGTCTTTCGGCGCGGGATCGACGTGCGCCCGGAGATCATGGTGCCCCTGGTCGCCGATGTGGCGGAACTCCGGCATCAGCGCGCAATCATCGAACATGCGGCCGAACAGGTCATGGGTGTGATGGGAGTCGAGGTACCCTATCTCGTGGGTACCATGATCGAACTCCCCCGCGCCGCCCTGACGGCCGACGAGCTGGCGCAGGAAGCGGAGTTCTTCTCCTTTGGCACCAACGATCTCACCCAGACCACGTTCGGTCTCTCACGCGATGATGCCGGCCGCTTCCTGCCGCATTATCTCGAAGCGGGCCTTCTGGCGGATGACCCATTCCAGACACTCGACCCCAAGGGTGTGGGGAAGCTGGTGAAGTGGGCTGTCCGCGACGGCCGAGAGGTACGCAGCCAGCTCAAGGTTGGGATCTGCGGCGAGCATGGAGGTGACCCGCGCAGTGTCGCCTTCTGCCACGGTGCAGGACTCGACTATGTGTCGTGCTCTCCGTACCGTGTGCCTGTAGCACGACTGGCGGCAGCGCATGCGGCGTTGGAGGAGACGGTCGGAAGCCAGTGATGCGGCGGGGGCGCGCAACTTTGGGGGCAGACCACTCCACTTATACATCGGAATTCCGTGCCTACTTCGACAGCGTCCAGCTGGTCACGGCTGCCACCGAGCCGTCGGAATAGGTGATGCTGCCCGTTCCCGACTGATCCACTCCGATCGTAGCAAGTGTTGCGCCGGTGCTGATCCGGGAAATCGTCCCGATCAGGTTTCGCACTTCGTTGCTCACCAGATTGATCGTGAACCGCTGGTCGTGGGCAGAGTCGGCAGCACTCCAGCCGGTTGGCATCGGCGGGAAGAGCGTGAAGACCGCTTCACTGCCGCTCGCCGTTGTTGTCCCCAGAGTGGCCCCGCCAAGAATCGTCAGGGCGAACGGTTGCGGCACCGCCAACGCCAGCCCATTGAGTGCCGCATTTTTCAGGGTCGAGGCCCCGTTGAATGACACGACTCCCAGGGTGTCCACGATCAGTTTGGCCGTTGTAACCGAGCCGATGGCGATCGCAAAGGCCGGCAGATTCTGGGCAACCCCCGCCTGACAGGGGAGGGACAACAACACACCCGGGCCGCCCCCCAGCGAGCAACTGAGGCCGAGCGAGACTCCGGGGCCACCACTCGCCGGAGTGAACGTGCCGAGCCCATAGAGCGCGAGTCCGGTGGTGGAAGTCGGGAACATGGCCCTTTCGTCGTAAGCCGTGGTCCCGAGGAATGTACCGGTCGGGCCGTAGTACGAAGCGGTCGCGATCATGTGGACGCCAGTCTCGCCCAGGTCTTAGGTCGTGACGTGCTCCGACATGTATCGACGCGTGCAGCCGCTGTCGTAGTAGACCGACAGGTCGAACGGCGGAAGCGTGTCGCCAGCGGTTTTCCGGATACTGATCCCGCCGTACTGCGTCTGGCAACTGAAGTCGGTGGTGCGGGCGAAGGTTGAAACAGCCATTTGCGATTGAAGCACGGTGGAAATCAGGGCGATGGCGAGCCCCTGTTGAGCCACGAGGCGCTGGACGAGAAGCGGATCGGTGGATCCCCCTGCGTCTCTCACCGTGAAACCAAGGGAGCCGGTGAC
>CAZPJX010000230.1:0-2806 GCA_964586985.1 uncultured Gemmatimonas sp.
GCACCAACCTGGACTCCATGTTCAACGTCACCAAGCCGTTCATCGACCCGATGATCGAGCGCGGATGGGGTCGCATCATCAACATTTCATCGATCAACGGCAGCAAGGGTCAGTTCGGTCAGACCAACTACTCGGCGTCCAAGGCCGGCGTGCACGGCTTCACCAAGGCGTTGGCACAGGAGGTGGCGCGAAAGGGCGTGACGGTCAACACCGTATCGCCCGGTTATCTGGCCACCGAAATGGTGATGGCGGTGCGCGAGGACGTGCGCCAGAGGATCATCGACGCGATTCCAGTAGGTCGTCTCGGTCAGCCGGACGAGATCGCGGCGCTGGTGGCCTTCATTGCCAGCGACGCCGCCGCCTTCATGACCGGCAGCAACGTTGCCATGAACGGCGGACAGCACATGTATTGAGCGACGGTAGATTACGCAATGCAATCAGCGCCATGACCGGCGGCACGCTCGTGGCCGATGGCGGGTACACGGCGGCCTGAACCTTCACGAATGCGCGCAGCGGCGATGTTCGCCAGGAGCCCGGACACCGGCAACCCGGGTTTGCGCCGGATGAGGTCGCCTGACGGGCACGCGACCGATTCTCGCCCTCCCTGGCGCCCAGGCCGTCGGCATCGCGGAGCAGATGGCAGCGAGGACTTGCGTTGGCAGGCTCGAGGACACTTCGTCTCTACAAGGCGTTAGGGCGCCACATAATCGCGGCCATAGCGGTGTCGATGCTGGCCGGCTGTGCGGTCGTGCGCGAACTCCAGCCATCGGTGGCCGTGCGATCAATGGCACCGAACGAATACGTCGCGCTGCGACGTGGCGACATTCTCGGCACGGGAAGGCTCAGCGTCGCAAGCCTGCAGACCATTCACGGGGCCGGTCTGGATGAACAGGCTTGCGCTCCGACCACTTCAACCGCCTGCATCGGAGCCCTGGCCGCTGCCGAGGGCATTGCGGACGAGCCCCGACTGTCGACGCTGGCCGAGCTCTGGCTGCAACGCGCCGTCTCGCCACCGGCAGCGATCGGCCCGGATGACGCGGCGGCCGTCTCGGCCTGGCTGGAGGCGGCGCGCCATGCCTATGCCTATCTCTTCTTTGGTCGGCGCTCGCCGGGCGAGCGCGCATTCGAGGAGCGGCAGACGCAGGTACGCGACTGGTACAACTTCGCTGTGCAGCAGTCGCTCATGCATATCTTCCGTGCACGGGTCAGGCAGGCGAGCGCGGTCGCAGGCGAATCCGCGTGGGCGCTGCGTCTCGAAGACTGGACACTGCGCTTCGAGCTGCGGGCGCAGTTGCCTGGGGGGGCCATGCCGCGCGATCTGGTGCCGGCACCCTCGCTGGCGTTTCAGGGGCTGCGCAGCGCCTACCGGCGCGATGGGTTCGGCGCCGAATTCGTCGCCGTGACGGATGACCACCCGGAGACGCCGGCCATGGCTCCCGAGGCGCATTCGAATTTCGGTCGGCAAACAATCCGTCGGAATTCACCGCCGGTGACCGGGTGGACTGAAATGCCCACCCCCAATGTAACCGCTGTGTTTCGCTTCGATGCGCAGACTCTGGATGGGCTGCTTGGCGCACGCGAGCTCGTCGTCGGCGTGCATGACCCGCTGACGGAAGACCATCTGACGCTGCACGGCCGGCGCGTGCCGCTGGCCGGGAATTTCACTGCCGGCTACGGCCTGTGGTTGGCACATTCAGGGTTCAACGAACAGTCGCTACGCAGCCTGTTTGGCCGCGAACGTGGCATCGAGCATCCGCACCTGTACCTGATGCAGCCTTTCGACCCGCAGCGGCGTGTCATCGTGATGCTCCACGGGTTGGCCAGCAGCCCCGAGGCCTGGGTCAACGTGGCCAACGAGCTTCTTGGCGACGAACAAGTGCGGCGCAATTTCCAGATCTGGCAGGTCCACTACCCTACGAACATGCCGGTGTCGGCCAGTCACGCTGCGATACGGCAACTGCTTCTTGCCGCCTTGCGTCATTTCGATCCGAATCATGAGACTCCGGCGTCTCGCGGTCTGGTGCTGATCGGCCACAGCATGGGAGGGATGATCGCCCGCCTGATGGTCTCCACGGCCGACGAGCAGCTATGGGCCTGGGCTTCCACGGATCCCCGGATCGACCTCGATCGTCTGGCTGACGTCCGCTCCGAACTCGAGCCGCTGCTGCGCTTTCAGCCGTTCCAGGGCGTGGAGCGCGCGATCTTCATCGCGGCGCCTCACCGCGGAACCGCGGTGGCCGGTCATGGGCTTGCACGTTGGGTCTCGGGGTTGATCCGCTTGCCCCTGACACTGCTGGAGGCTTTCGGTGAAGCGTTTCAGGCTCGTACCGAGGCAAGCGCTGCACGCCTTCACCGGCTTCTGGAGCGAATTCCCAATGGCATCGACCAGCTGGATGAGAATGACCCCTTTGTCATGGCAGCGAGCGAGCTGCCGATCCCGGATCGCGTGACGTATCACTCGATCATCGCCAGGCTCGACGCCAACGGTCCGCTTGCGGACTCGAACGACGGGCTGGTGCCATACCGCAGCGCCCACCTGGACGGCGCGGCCTCGGAAAAGATCATCGTGTCAGGGCACAGCGTGCAGGAGTCTTCTGCCTCGATCCTGGAGATTCGACGGATCCTGCGCGAAGACGTTGGAAAGCCTCTGTTCAGGCCGGACCCACCCGCCGCTCCCCGAGCAGCGCCGCCCGCGTGACCGGCCGCTGCAGCTGCGCCAGCCACCACTGCAGCGCGCGACCTCTCTCGGGGCGGTCGCTCTTGCGCCAGGCGTAGCTGAGCGGGATCCGGTGTTCCGGCCGCGCCA
>CAZPJX010000231.1:0-227 GCA_964586985.1 uncultured Gemmatimonas sp.
ACTTCGTTCACTGAGGTCCGCGTGGGTGAAGAGGGTTGGGTGGCGATCAGTGCGCTGGAACGTGTGGGCTTCCTCGCGCAGGCCGCCTTGACCCCTGCCGAGGGAATTATTCGCAGCATGGCGACATGGAGCGCTGACCAGATCGCGACGGCACCACGGGCCGTGCAGTGGGTTGTAGTGCTCGGCTGGCCAGCGGCGACCGTGGCACTGCTCGCACTGTTCGCTCT
>CAZPJX010000231.1:237-2796 GCA_964586985.1 uncultured Gemmatimonas sp.
TGCGGGTGCTCTCCCAGGCCACGCAGGCGACGCTCCAGCAGGTCAGCGTCTACGTGGCCGCTGTGAACGGCCCCGTGGTGCTTGGACTGCGCACCCCACGCATCATGGTACCGGCCTGGCTGCTATCCCGTGAACCGGAGGAGCAGCGACTGGTCGTGCAGCATGAACAGGCGCACATCGCAGCGCACGATCCGCACCTGCTGTTAACGGCCTGCATCGCGGCGATGCTGCTGCCCTGGAACGCGGCAGCCTGGTTCATGCTGGCAAGACTGCGTCTGGCCATCGAACTCGACTGCGACGCCCGTGTGCTGGCGCATGGTACCTCGACACGACGATACGGCGAGTTGCTCATCGCCCTCTCTGCAGAACCCGCACGGATCGGCGCGGTCCCTCGCATGCCCATGTCCGCAACGGCCTTCTCCTACCGCACTTCCCACCTTGAACGGAGACTTCGCACCATGACGGCACCAAACTCCAGATTTCTCATGCTTCGTCGCATGGCGGTCGCCATATTCGGCAGTGTGGGGTTGCTCGCTGCCTGTCGTGCGGAGTTGCCTACGTCGGCCGAACTTCAGGCCATGGATGTCGCGTCGGCGGAGAGACGAGTAGGGCGTGTCGTACGCCTGGGAGACACGAACACCGTGTACTTCGTAAATGGTACACAGGTCGAACGCGCAGTCGCCACGAGCCTTTCCGCCGATCGCATTGCCTCAATCGACGTACGGAAGGTCGATGGCGGCATTCATCAGGTCTTTGTTGTGACCGGCCGTCCCCTCAACGCTTCGTCCGACACGCTTCGTCTGCAAGCGGACACCATCGTCTTCACGAGGGCGCGTGGCGATTCCCTGCCAGTCATTCTCCGCGAACGCGACGCCAATCGCGAGGTCGTGCGCGGCGTGGCCATTGACGGGATCCGCGAGGGCATTGGCGAACGCATGGTCGTAGGCAGCCCCAACCCCAAGGCCTTCGACGGCCTCATCTTCATCGACGGGCTCCATTCTACCTCAGACGCACTCTCAAAGCTCAGCCCCAACGCGATCGTGAGCATAGAGATCGTGAAGGGCGAGGCAGCCGTAAAGCGCTACGGGCAGCTTGCCACCAAGGGCGTGATTCTCGTACAGACCAAGAAGTAACGCGGCCCTTGACTTTTCTAAAGCAGACACCGACACTGAAAACCATGCACGCCCAGCGCATGACGGCCCCCAGCCTTTCCCTCCTTATTCCAATCGTCGTAGCCATTTCGGCTGCGACGATTATTGTCGTACGCGACAACAGGGAGAGAAGCCGCGCCGTCGTCATGTGACCTAACCGCCGCCTCTCCCGACATCTTCGGGAGGGGCAGCCGGTCGAGAGCTATACGACAAGGCCCCTCCCAGGAGGGGCCTTCTTCGTATCTGCCGCAGGAGGTTTCGATGTTCATGCCCTTCGATCACACCCGTCAGCCAACCACTCGTCACAACTCGACGCAGATCACACCGCACGCACCGTGGCCATTCGTGGAATCCGCGCCTCACGCGGCGCCTCGTCCGGTCTCACGCGAAGACGCCGATTTTCGGCAGCAGGCGGACGGCTTCCCCTGAAGCGGGACTCCTACATGTTCCGCCGATACTGGCCGCCCACTGCGAAGAGCGCCTGACTGATCTGGCCGAGTGTACACACCTTCGTGGTTTCCATCAGCTCGGCAAACAGATTGCCGTTACGGAGGGCAACCTGCTGGAGGCGTTCGAGCGCTGCCGCACCCTGCGTGGCGTTCCGGCGCTGCACAGCCGCCACCGTGGCGATCTGCAGCTCCTTCTCATCCGTAGTGGAGCGGATCACCTCTCGTGGCAGCACGGTGGGTGAGCCGTCCGCAGAAAGGAACGTATTCACACCGATCACCGGGAGCTGCCCGGTGTGCTTGCGCTGCTCGTAGTACAGCGACTCTTCCTGGATCTTGCCGCGCTGGTACATGGTTTCCATCGCCCCCAGTACCCCACCGCGCTCACTGATGCGGTCGAACTCCTGCAGTACCGCTTCCTCCACCAGATCGGTGAGCCGTTCGATGATGAAGGAGCCCTGGATCGGATTCTGGTTCTTGGCCAGCCCGAACTCATGATTGATGATCAGCTGAATCGCCATCGCCCGGCGCACACTCTCTTCCGTGGGCGTCGTGATGGCTTCATCGTAGGCGTTGGTATGCAGTGAATTGCAGTTGTCGAATATCGCGTACAGCGCCTGCAGCGTGGTACGGATATCGTTGAACGAAATTTCCTGGGCGTGCAACGATCGGCCACTGGTTTGCACATGGTACTTGAGCATCTGCGAGCGCGGCGCGGCGTCGTAGCGAAGCTTGAGCGCCTTCGACCAGATGCGGCGTGCCACGCGGCCAATCACCGCATACTCGGGATCCGTGCCGTTGGAGAAGAAGAACGAGAGGTTCGGCGCGAAGCTATCGATGGGCAGCCCGCGCGCCAGATAGTATTCCACGTACGTGAAGCCGTTGGCCAGGGTGAAGGCCAACTGCGAGATGGGGGTGGCGCCGGCTTCCGCGATGTGATACCCCGAGATCGACACGGAATA
>CAZPJX010000232.1:0-2742 GCA_964586985.1 uncultured Gemmatimonas sp.
GATGAAGGCGTCATCACGCGATCGATTGCTGAAGCCGCCATGCAGTACCGCCCGCCGCGGTACGACCGGTCGGGCGAGGAGCATTACAATCTCATCTCCGCGCTGCACAAGGCGTTGCGCGGGAGCGACCCGCATGGCGCCTTGTATTGGCTGGCGCGCATGATCCAGGGTGGCGAGGATCCGCGGTATATCGCACGCCGCATGGTACGGATGGCCACAGAGGATATCGGTCTTGCCGATCCGCAGGCTCTCACGATGGCCATGACGGCGGCGCAGACCTATGAGCGTCTGGGGTCACCCGAAGGGGAACTTGCGCTGGCGGAGGCGGCCGTCTACCTGGCGACCGCGCCAAAGTCGGCACGATTGTACGAGGCGTGGAAGGCCGCGCAGGAGGCCGCGCACGAGACGCCCGCTGCTCCGGTGCCTCTGCATCTGCGCAATGCGCCCACCGCACTCATGAAGGAACTCGGGTATGGGGCAGGGTACCAGTATGCGCACAGCGTACCGGAGGCATATCTGCCCCAATCGTATCTGCCGGCCCAGGTCGGCGATCGGGTGTTCTACGAGCCCGGGCCGTACGGATTCGAGAAGGATATCGGGAAGCGACTAGCCTGGTGGGCATCACTCCGCGCCAGGACCGATGAGCGCTCTGACCCTGGGGATGGGCCAGACGATCGCGATCGCAGGACCTCAGACCATGCGTCGGTACAGGCCGACGCAGGACCTTTATCAAGCGGACAGTCAGGAGATTCTACGTGAAGACGCTGCATGCCACCCAGCGCCGGGGTTCGCGCGCCATGCGACAGCTGTTGTCCCGGCCAATACGGTTGTTGGCACTGAGCGCGGGCATATTGGGCCTGGCCGCCTGCTCGACGCTTGGGCGTGCGAGCTTCAAGGAACCCGATGTGACGCTGCGGGAGTTCACGGTGACCGGGCTCGGCCTCACCGGGGGGAGCGTCGACATCGTGCTGCAGGTATACAACCCCAATGGGTACAAGCTTGATGCGCTCAAGATGACCTATCAGGTGGATGTGGATTCCATCAAGCTTGGTGAAGGAGAGCTTGACGGTCGGTTCGTGGTTCCCGAGAGGGATTCCTCGCTCGTGCGGTTGCCCGTGCGTTTCACCTATGCCGGGCTGGGTGTGGCCGGTCGCTCGTTGCTGAACGCCGGCACCGTCAATTATCGGGTCCGCGGGGATTTCACCGTCGCGACACCGATCGGCAACTTCACCCGCCCATACGATCGCCGTGGCAGCTATTCTTCGATGGCCGGCGGCAGGCGCTGAACAGGCGCGAATCCGGTCCAAACGACGCAGTAACTGCGCCATGGCGGCGCGTTTCCCACGGAACTCCAGCAGGTAACTCCTTATGAGTCGCGAGCCGATTTCCCTTACGCCTCCGATCGAACGGGCGATTCTGATCAGCGCGCCGTTCAAGCGCGGCATGGCCAAGCATTTCGTCGACGAGCACCTCGAGGAACTGGCGCGGTTGACCGATACCGCCGGCGCGCAGGTCGTGGGTACGCTCACGCAGCAGCTCGACCGTCCTCATCCGGCAACATACCTCGGCACGGGCAAGGTCGAAGAGCTGAAGCAGCTCATTCAGGACCTGGATGCGTCGCTGGTCATCTTCGATGACGAACTCACACCGGCGCAGGGCAAGAACATCGAGGAAGTCGTCCGCACGCGGGTGATGGACCGTGCGGAACTCATCCTGGATATCTTCGCCACCCGTGCACGGTCCAGTGAGGCGCGCATGCAGGTAGAGCTGGCGCAGCTCGAGTACCTACTCCCCCGACTGACACGCATGTGGACGCACCTCGAGAAGATGCGGGGTGGTATCGGCATGCGTGGCCCGGGTGAAACGCAGTTGGAAACTGACAGACGACTGATTCAGCATCGGATCCGGGTGCTGAAGGAGCGACTCGCGGATGTCGAACGGGCGCGCGAGATCCAGCGTCAGGGGCGGCGCACCCAGTTTCGGGTGGCTTTGGTGGGATACACAAATGCTGGCAAGTCTTCCGTGCTGCGCGCCCTGGCATCGGATGGTGACGTGTTCGTGGAGGATCGTCTCTTTGCGACGCTGGATCCTCTGACACGAGAGGTGGAGATTGGTGATGGCTACACGATGCTGCTCACCGATACGGTGGGATTCATTCGGAAACTCCCGCACCATCTCGTGGCGTCCTTTCGGGCCACGTTAGCTGAAGCCAGAGAGGCGGATCTGCTGCTGCATGTGATCGATGCGAGTCACCCGGCGTGGGAAGAGCATCGCGATGTCGTTGATGGGGTGCTGGCCGAGCTGGGGCTGGCAACGCGACCGACCCGGTACGTGCTGAACAAGATGGATGCCGTGGCACCGGAGCTGCGGAGCGGTCTGCGTGAACGAGTGGCCAACCTGATGCCGGAGTCCCTCTTCGTATCGGCGATCGCGCCGGGTGGTCTGGAATCGCTGCGCACCATGCTGCGAAACAGTATGCGCCGGCTGCGTCCCGTTCTCGAGGTCCGCATTCCGGCCGCCAACGGGCGACTCATTGCCGAGGTCCACCGAGAGGGCGAAGTCCTCGATCAGCGCACCGACGAGGAGCTCATCGTGATTCGCGCTCGGCTCGATGAACGGGCGATCGGCCGGCTTCGGCAGGCTGGGGTCAGCGTGACGGTCACGCAGGCGACTCGCCCGGAGGTGGTCAGGTCGTAGCGAGGTTGCTGTGACACTGTACCGAAGCCCTGGCGAAGGCCGGGC
>CAZPJX010000233.1:0-2732 GCA_964586985.1 uncultured Gemmatimonas sp.
GCCTCGGCACGCAGCGCTTCGTAACTCCCGGCCGTGAGGGACGTGAAGCTCGAGATGGAAAACGTCGAAAGCCGCTCTGGCAACGACGGCGGGACGGGGAGAGCCCGCGCAGCGAGTGGGGTCTCGCCATCCTGGACCAGGCTTGGAACACGTCGTCCCGGCCGCCACGTATCGAGGACATCCAGTGACATGAGCGACGGATTGGCGTGCACGAGTTCCTGGAGCATGGATTCCCAGGTGCCGACCGCGCTTCTCAAGTTCTCGGCAACCACATCGGGTGAGTCCGCAGGGGTTCCCCCCCGGTAGAGCAACCACGACAGAGCCGAATGCTCAGAACCGTTCGGCGCCCTGCCGATTGGCCCCCAGGACACATACGTACGGTATCGCGCTCTGGTGAGCGCGACGTATAACAGTCGGCAGTCCTCCGCGAGCCGCTCACGCTCCACCTCTGCTGCGCGCCTGGCGTGCTGCGTCGAGCCATGGTCGAAGATCACCCGCTCACCTTCATGCACGAGCACCGGCGTGCTGGATTCTGCACGACGCACACTCCAGAGGGTCGGACACAGGACAATTTCGAATTCGAGTCCCTTGCTGGCATGTACGGTCATCACCCGCACCGCGTCAGAATCGCGCTCGAGGCGCAGTTCTCGAACCCCCCTGGCATCAGCACCGTCCGCCTGGACGGAGGCAAGCCAGCGCAGCAACCCTTCCATTCCGGGTGCTTCGCTCTCAGACGCGTCATGCAGAAGCTCCTGGAGATGTCGAAGATTCGTGAGTCTCCGCTCTCCATCCAACTCCGTCAGAAAGCGCGCGACGACCTGGCGGACCTCGAAGATATGACCGAGCAACTGCAGCACCCCCCGCGCCAGCCAGAGCTCGCGCAGCTCGGCGAACTGCGTGGAAATCTCCTCCCATTCGAACTCTCCCACGGGCGAGTTCAACCGAACCAGATCCGTATACCTGAACCCCCAGAGCCGAGTACCGAGCGCTGCCCGTACCCGCCTGGTGTCTCCCGGCGTTGCGATGGCTTCGAGGACCTGCCGCAATTCCGTCATCTCCTCGGAATGCATCACATCACCAACCCCCGTCAGCACCGCCGGCACCCCAATATCGGCAAGCAGACGCACCATGGTCACGCCCTCGTGACGCGCTCTCACGAGTACGGCTATGTGACGTGGATCCCAACCGTCTGCTACATGGGACCCCACGATCTCGGCGCAGGCCGACAGAAAAATGGTCCGGGCTCTTTCAGCACCATTGAACGACGGCTTTCCCTTCTGCTGATCTGGCGGCAGAAACAGCCACTGCAGTGCATGTTCACCCTTCAACTTGGTGTCAGGCGCCGGATGTCCGGCCGCCTTGGCGGGGTGGAACTGAATGACTGGGTCCGCAAATGGGGCCGGACGCCAGGAGAACAGCGCGTTGACCGACTCCACCATATCCGGAGTACTGCGAAAATTGTTCCCCAGAGTGTACCGATATTCGGCGGCATCGCCCGATGCGATGTAGGCACGCACATCGGCACCCCGAAAACCGTAGATCGCCTGCTTTGGATCGCCGATGAGAAACAAGGGCTGTCGCGCGAAGATCGTCTGAAAGATATGAAACTGATGGTAGTCCGTATCCTGAAACTCGTCGATCAGGGCGGCCTGGTATCGTCGACGAATGGCTGTGGCCAGGAGTCCATCAGACCCCTGTGAAGTCAGCACGCTGTGCAACTGCCCAAGCAGGTCGTCGAAGTCGAGAACCTGCCGTTCTTCCTTCAGTCCACGAACTCGTTCGGCGGATGCCTGCAGGCAGTCCACGCGGAGGCTCTGCTCCAGAACGCTGAGCGCCTGATGTAGATCCGAAGCCCGCTGCGCGACAGGCCAGTGCAGAAGGGCATCAGCCGCCGCGCGATCCTGTGCTCCTCTCTTGTTGGCGTATTCGCGTAGTTTGTCCGCGCGCAGCATCTCCACAACCTCCTGGGCGGCGGAGAGGTTGCCTTCAAGTGCCTGCGTCACCAGTCGATCGAGATCTGTCAGTGCTTCCGGGTCGGCAATCGCCGCTTCTATCCTGGCGCCATTGTTCCAGCGTATCGATCCGAGCGTCTCACGCACATCCTCAACCGACCAGACCCCCCCGAAGCCTTCGAGTGCACCCCGTACCGCCTCCCTCGCCTCGCACACTGTCACCGCCGGATCTATCTCGGCACCGGGCCAACGCTGCCAGATCCGGTAGTCCGCTGCAAACGTCTTTGGCGTCCATTCATTCGCGACAGACCACGCTGCCAGGGCGGCATCGGTGTAGAAGCGTCGGCGCCACCAGTCTTCCATCGCCTCTTCGAGAAACGACTCACCGTCTTCCAGTAGTGCCGCCCCGAACGATGCTCCGCTCTCCAACGCGAACTCGTCGAGCACTCGATGACAGAAGCCATGGATCGTGAACACGGAGAGCGCGTCGAGTGCGGCCACTGCCTGCTCGGCCCTCTTCAATGCCCAGGCCTCACGTGCATCGGCCATACGACGCAGCATCTCGATCTGCGGTGAGCTCTCGCCATCGCGCTCACCCGACCAGACCTCACGCGCCAAGTGCAGAATGCTCCGAATACGGGTCACCAACTCCTCAGTCGCCGCCTTCGTATAGGTGACCACGAGGATACTGCCAAGCCCGTCAACGACCGGATGCTCGCCGTCCGTTTCCAGCAGCAAGCGCACGACACTCATCGCAATCGTGAATGTCTTTCCGGTACC
>CAZPJX010000234.1:0-2708 GCA_964586985.1 uncultured Gemmatimonas sp.
CTGGCAATCTCGTCCCGGTTGCCCTCGTGCTTGTTGCCTGGTTGGGTACGCTCACCGCACTATTGCGGTCTTGAACAGTCGGGATGATGAGAATCACGAAGGCCCCGCAACATGGGTAACACGGTCAGTTCCCCCGTGATGCGATAGCCTCGCCCAACGAAGGTGGCGAGCAAGACCGTATTGAGGTGGATCGCCCAGATACCATCATCCGTCTCTTCTCGGCCAATGTGTTGATTGACCATCGCATTGGCGAAATACCGTACGCGATCTCGAAGGCGAAGCGTCTCACCGGTCGTGATTTTCTTCGCGAGGAAGTGCCCTGGATACTCGGGGATTGGCAGGCGGTCTGGATACGGGCGCGGTGAGGTGCGGTCCTGCGAGGCGGAAGAGGCCTGCCCGAGCCGTTCATGAGGCCCTTCGGTACTGTACTCGCGTAGAAACGTATCGAAATTGCGCGGCTGGGCGGCACCGATGGTGCGCACCGGTTGGATCGCTTGGCGTTTGAGTGCGCGATGACCGACGGTGCTGGCAGCCGGCCATCGTGCACTCTTCGGATCTCGAGTCTCCAGCACCGTGAGCAGCGTGCGCGCGCCCCAGAACGGATGCGCTTGCCGCTCCCGCACGAGCAGGGCCTCGTCGGCCTTGAGAATCCGGTGTGAGGACTGATGCGGCGCGCGACGGCGAGCCCGCAGCCCGGGCCGCCCCTCCGCCTCATCGCACGCCAGGCACTTGGAGCCGATCCGTCGGTTGACGCCGTAGCGCGCACAGAGCTCGCGCATCGTGAAGCGATCGCTCAAGGCATCCTGCACGAACTTGAGGCGTTCGGCCATGAGGTCGGTCTCCAATCAAGGCATGGCGTTCTCGTAGTTGAAGAGTCGCCATGCAGTGTAGAAGGAGTGTAAACCATGCTGCCGGACTGACCCGTTAAGCATGTAGCCGGGCTGTACCCAACGTTGTCTAACGAGAGTCGCTGCAGACAACGGCATTTCGGTACGCTGTGTAGCTGCGCGAGGCTTGCACCTCGCTGTGATCGCCGCTGATTCGTTGGAGCTCTTGCAGCTAGACCTGAGCGGTTAGACGCACTTGAGCGGGAGGGGTATATTGGGGAATCTCTCGCCGGAGTGACCCATGTCGGAGCGTTCGAGTCCCCTCATCACTAGCAGCCCTGAACGACTCGGTGGCACGCCAGTGTTCGCCGGTACCCGGGTTCCGGTCCGGACGCTTATCGAATACCTCGAGGCGGGCCACCCGCTTGATCAGTTCATCGAGGACTACCCGAGCGTCACGCGCGAGCAGGCGGTTGGAGTCCTTGAGTTGGCCAAGCAAGCACTTGTCACGCCAGCGGCGTAGCGCGGGTCGTGCGCATCCTCCTCGATGGGAACCTCCCACGGACACTGGCCGCTTTGCTGCCTGGCCACCGGGTCGAGACAATTCATCAGCGGCGGTGGTCGGATCTTGATGATGGGCCGCTCCTGGACGCGGCCGAGGGGGAGTACGACGCGTTCCTCACTGCAGATCAGAATCTACGCTATCAGCAGAATCTCCGCGGTCGCCAGCTCCGAATCGTGCTGCTCTCGGCACATCGCAACAGTCTCCCGGTCCTAGCTGCCCTCGCGCCACGTGTGCTTGAGGTTCTTGGAGAGATGAGGCCAGGAGAGTTGCGTGTGGTGGGCGTCTAACGAAGCGTTGCAGCAGACAGGCTGCCGCATCCGGCGGCGTCGGAGCGTCGGCCGCTAAAGGAGTCACGGCATGTACATTGTCGTAACATACGCCATGACGTGACCGACTTCGTCGAACTGACTTGGCAGCTCGCCGGCTTTGATTGGGATGGCGAGAACGCCGAAAAGAACTGAGCTCGCCACGCAGCTGGCCGCAACGAAGCGGATGAAGCTTTCTTCAACCGGCCCGATGTTCCCTCTCGATCCCTATTGAAGGTGTTCCAGGAGGAATTGGCGCCCCTGCGTCATGCGCAGAAGGTGGGGCAGCACGCGCCCTATTCCAGCACAGCATGCCCCGTCCCAGCCCCTTTCGTTCGGCGCACCAGCAGTAACAAGGGGATCAGACTCAGGATGATCACCGCGCTGATCACATAGATCTTTCCGTAGGCAATCACGCTGGCCTGGCCGGTGACCTGACGGTCCAGCAGGATGAGCGCCTGCTGATGAGCCGTCGTTGGATCGGCACCCTTCGCCATCATGCCCTGCGTCAGCATGTGCACACGGTTCACCACTATTGGCGAGGTGGTGTCGAGATGCTCCACCAGACTACTGCGGTTCTGCGCGGTGAATCGCACCACGAGCGTGGAGATGCCGGCAATCCCGAACGAGCCGCCAAGTTGCCGAAAGAAGTTGTACAACCCGGTCCCCTGTGGGAGTTCGGCGATACTGAGCTCGGCCAGGGTGATCGTGGTGAGCGGCACAAACATGAGCCCAAGCCCCATGCCGCGCAGCACGAGAGGCCAGAAGAAATCGTGTGCGCCACTATCACCGGTGATCAGTGACAGCTGCCACGCGGCTGCGGCGAACATCAGCGCGCCCGCCGTGATCAACAGGCGTGGATCTATGCGCCCGGTGAGCCGTCCGGCCAGCGCCATCGACACGGCTGTGGCGGCCGCTCCGGGCAGCATGATGATCCCCGTCTGCTCGGCGGTCATGCGCAGGTTGCCTTGCAGAAAAACGGGGAGCGCAAAGGCCATTGCGTAGAGGCCG
>CAZPJX010000235.1:0-1269 GCA_964586985.1 uncultured Gemmatimonas sp.
CGTCTTCCCCACGTCCAGGAGGCCACCAACGCTGACGCCGAGGTACTCGCGATAGGCTCCCTTGAGGTAGAGGCCGCCCTTGTCCACCCCAATGGTCCAGCCTTCCTCGGCGATGATGCGGTCGATATGCGGCGTCAGCGAAGTGAGACGCCGCTCGCCACCGGAGATGGCCAAGTCATCGACATAGCGTGTGTACGTCAGCCCGTGTTGGCGACAGAGCGCCGAAAGTCTTCGATCAAGGTTTCTGAGCACCAGGTTGCCCAAAGTGACGCTCGTTGGCGCGCCTTGGGGCAGTTCGTTGTCCGCCGTGCAGATGTCGGCAATGAGACGTGCATGCCGCTCGGAGAAGCCCACGTCGATGAGCGCCTTCACCACGCGCCGTCTGGTCACGGAGGGAAAGAACCTAGTGATGTCGCGATGGAGCAGGACCGGACGGTGCTCATGTGCCGCGACAGCCTTCAGGACACCGCGCCCCGCGCGGCAGTAGGATGCGCGCTCGCGATCCAAGACGGCGAGCACTTCCTGATTCAGCCGACGCTGGAGCTTCTTCAAGCCACCGCACGGTACCCGCAACCTCCGCTCTTTCCCGTTTCGGGTGATGGTCGCGTGGGTCCAGCAGTTCGATTCGGTGCGAATGCGCCGACGCCAGGCACATACGGCCGCTTCAAGCGAAGGCGAAAGTGACATGGGGAAAATGGCAACGCGCCCCCCAGCGGAAGGCGCGTTGTGCCCGAATATGGAGCAACGACGAGTCGACTCGTCGTGAGCGATGTCGAAGCATCGAATCCCAGAATGCACAGATCTCGTCGCGATGGGCAAACAGATATTTCACCCCATCGTAGACGGCCCGCCATACCACCGGATTCCACCACAGTTTCAGGTGTTCCGGTGCGGGACTGCGGGAGGTACGCCGACGTCGGTGGAGCCGTTGTTCGCGATCATACTTGATCCGAAAACGGTTCGCCTTCGTCGTGGACAAGGAGGACTGCGATGGCTTGGCCAATTACGCTCCTGCGTAAGAGGGTGATGCCGGCAGCGTGGGGAATCGACTTTCGATTCCCGCCATCAGGGGCAGGCCTACCCCCTGACGGATGCCAGCTGAGACGATCACACGTGATCCTGCAATCGTCACCAGCGTCACGAGCCCGTGCGAGCGACCTACTCACCCGTACTCGGCGTGCATCGGTCGGGCGCACGCTCGCGTGAGCAGGCGCGCACACTCCCGGTGCCACGTCGGCCCCCCGGCCAGCCACAGACTGTCCGCGGACC
>CAZPJX010000235.1:1279-2705 GCA_964586985.1 uncultured Gemmatimonas sp.
AACCGGCCAGCGTCAGACCCTGTGACAGCGGCCGTCGGCTGTGACTCCCCCCTCCCTGTCCGTCGAAAGGATCTGTCCGGTCGCCCGGACGATTGAATAGTAACGATCCTCCCTGGGCGTACAACAGAACCCACTCGGGACGGGTCCACTCACTCTTCGAGTGAGACGATACGGCCGCGGACAAGAGGCTGTGGCCGACTGTCTGATGCCACAGACACCGCAGGTTTCGCCGTAGCCGCAGACAACAAGCTGTGGCTCGGAATGTGGCGCCACCGCTTGCCCAATGCCCGGTCCGCAAATCGGTGCGCGCACACCTTGATCCACACGCTCCCGACGGGAGCGGGCCCACTGCACCGCTCCCCAGACCTTCTCACGGGAGCGGATATGGACCAGGAGTGCACCGACGCTTACTGCCTTCTCGAGGAATTCCTGAAGCGGGCTGGAATGAAGCGCGGCGTGTTCTACCGGCACTACAAGAACAACGCGGCCTATCGGGAGATCCTCGGCCTGCGCAAGGACGACCGGGGCCGCATTCAGGTGCGAGCGGAAGCCGTGACCACACTGCGCGGTGACTACGACGCGAAACAGTCCCACGGCAATCGTGGTCGGCGGCCCACGCGAGAATGCCGGTACTGTGACTACCTCGGTCACCCGCGCCACACGCAGTGTCACGGATGTGGGAGGATGTACGAATCGCTGTGATGGCCGTGCCGGTACCCGCCCGGTACCCGCCGGCTTCGCCCCGTGGTCGGAGCCGGCGCGGGCCACGGCTGTTCGATTTTGTGGATCGATACGACGCACCTATACTGGCCGCGCTCTCGCCCACCATGGCCCTTACCCCACCATCATGCTCATCGCCTTTCACAGCAGCCATTCACAGAGCACGTCCGTCGAGGCGGTGGTGCTGATTGCACTCTCGTTGGCGGACCGCGGGTTCCGCACGCTCCTCCTCGATCTCACCATCGACCCGACCGCGCCGACGGTGCTCCTGGAGGACCGCCTGTCCCCGGCGGTGCCGACGCCCTGCTACGGCGACGTCGTGCGCGGGACCTGCACGGTGTCTGAAGCCATCGTGCGCTGTCCGAGCACGGGACTGCATATCCTGCGAGGCGGCACGACCGAGGAGGCGCTGCGATACGACGGCAGGCGGGAGGATCGGCTGGCCGAGATGGCCCTACCCGAGCAGATCACAGCCGCCGGGCAGGGGTTCGACCTGACGTTGGTGGCGCTCCCGGATGGGATGCGCCCGGAGGTCGCCCTGGTGTTGCCGCACGTCGACGGCATGGTGCTGGTACTCGACCCGTCGACAGGTGGACGCCACAGCCTGCGCCACTATTTCGAGTATACGTACCAATATCCCGCCTTCCGGATGGCGCCCCTGATCGGCGCGCTGGTCCATGGCCGCGCGGCGCCAGAACCGCAGGAG
>CAZPJX010000236.1:0-2661 GCA_964586985.1 uncultured Gemmatimonas sp.
GAAGTTCCGGTGCTGGCGAAGCACACGGAACGGATTGCTCGACGGTCGTTCGGCCACCACGGTGCTGCTCACGCAGTCAGTGTAACCGATCGCCCGAGGCGGTGCGATGCCTGGTCACGCCTCCGGAGAGGTCAGGAGATGCGTTCGCAGAGGCGATTACAACAGGTGAGTCCAAACGCAGCGAGGGGCCCGCGTTCCCGCAGGCCCCTCGTTGACGACCGCCACAGCAGCGAACGGATCAGGCGCGACGGCGGCGCGAGACCAGACCCAGTGCAGCGAGTCCAGCGGCCAGAAGCACCATGCTACCGGGCTCGGGTACACGGGTTGCTGCATTGTCGATCCGCAGGCCGTCGGTGCCGCCATCGCCCTGGAGCACGAAGCGAATTTTTGAGGCCCCTGGGGTGCTCGACAGATTGATGTTCAGGTTCGCCAGGCAGCCACCAGGGTTGCCCGTGGGGAACACACCATCACTGGTGCGGCAGAACCCGTACACACCCACGTTGCCTGAAGGCAGGGGCGTGGGACTGACCCAGGCACCGGGCACCGTCAGTGCGGACCAGGCGGAACCGTCGTACACCTGATAGCCGAGCAGGCGGTTATCCCAGCCGATCTTGCCCGTGACCGTACTGCCGAGCACCGAAGTCTCGAAGTGGTACGTCGTGGGATTATGGCCGATGCTGCCGTTCGCGGCGGCACCGATCCAGCGCGACACCGGGCCGTTATTCGCCTGCCATGGCGGCGACGGAATCGACGTCAGAGCGAAGGCCGTACCGGAGTAGAACGTGCTGGCTCCGGAGAACGCCCTCACGGTCCAGTAGGGATCCATGGAACCGACGCCAATGCCGGTATTCATGATCTGCGCCTGCGCCGGCATGGCAGCAGCAGCGACCAGGGATAACGCAGCGGCGAGACGAGAGATGGGCTTCAGCATACGGAGCGAGGGAATGAGGGTAGCGCGTCGAGTCTAAGGCTGAAACAAAGCAGTTTTCATGCCACCAGACTGTGCCGTTATCACATACGTAAACATATGCCATTCGTGCACTTACAAAATGCCAACTCTCTTCACACCCCAGGCTGTAGTGGCTTTTCACCAGCCGCTGTCGCAGATACGCCACACAAATCCCGGCGTCGGTCGATCGCGCCTCTTGTCCCGTTGCCTCCAGAAACGCGAAAGGCGAGCTGACCCGGCCGGGGAGCTCACCTTCCTGCTACTGGATTATCTGCCCACGAACGCTCACCAACCCCCGATGCGCATCAGCATGACTGGCACCGTCCGCGCCATGATGCGCAGGTCCTCGGACACCGACTGCCGGCGCATATACTCAATGTCGAAGGCCACCTTGCGGCGCACATCGTCGAGGCACTGGTCGTAGGGGTTGGAGATCTGCGCGAGACCGGTGATCCCGGGCTTGACGCGCTGACGCACGGAATATTCGTCGACCTGCTCGCGCAGGCGCACGAATATGCTGGGCCGCTCGGGACGCGGGCCGACGATGTTCATATCGCCGCGCAGCACGTTGAAGAGCTGTGGCAGCTCGTCGAGGCGTGTCTTGCGCATGATGCGCCCGATGCTCGTCACCCGATCATCGTCCTGCTTCGCCCACACGGCCTGGCCATTCACCTCGGCATCCACCCGCATGGAGCGGAACTTGTAGATGGTGAACGGCGCCCCACCCAGGTCCTCTCGCCGGCGTTCGTTCAGCGCCCGGCTGCGTGTCCAACGTCGATCAAGCCCCACCCGCACCTGCGTGTAGAACACCGGCCCACGGGAAGTCAGGCGCACCAGCAGAGCCGTCAACAGCATGACCGGCGCCGCGATCACCAGCATCACCACAGCCAGGACGACATTGAAGAATCGGGCTGCCGCTTCACTGCGCGGACGAGGCTCAAACTCGTCAGGAGGACTGACAGTCCGGGCAACGGCCCCGACCTCAGCGCCAGCCACACGGGTGCGATCGACGGGAGCGGCGCTACGTCGCGCCACGCTGATATCCGTCACAAAATCACTGTATACGGTGGAAACAGACATGAACGGGGTCCTGTCCTTACAGATTCAGACAAAGCAACTCCGGCTACGGGAGCCGGCTGCGTCGCCTCCCCAGTCTGGCAAGAAACCGGCCACGGCGTAAGTGTGCGGCAACGACGAATTCCACACGCCTCTCTGCAGAATGGCCGCCTTTGCTCCAGAGCGAGCCACCGATGCGGACCAGAACGCCGCGCCATCGTCGCAACACCTGTTGCGGAATTGCAACAGGTGATATTGGTTCTCGCACCCATGGCAACATGGTGACGTGAGCGTGCAGTGAGACACATTTCCCGTGGAGTCCTGTCCTAAATCCGTGGCGCCCGCCGGCGCTCATACCGCCCATCAGGCACATCGGCCAATGAGCGTATCCGCGCTCGACCCGGGCGAAGTCCCGCCGTGATGTTGCGCGTGTCGAGAATAAGCGGCGCATGATCCACAACGAACTGATAATCGGTCACGCGGTGATCGGTGATGATCACCACCGCATCCACACCGCGCAGCAATTCCGAGGTCAGAGCGGAGGACTGGCGCAGATGCCCATTCTCGCGAAACTGCCGTACAAAGGGATCGTGATACAGCACGTTGGCGCCGCGGTCCTCCAGCAGCCGGATGACATCGAGCGCCGGACTCTCCCG
>CAZPJX010000237.1:0-2646 GCA_964586985.1 uncultured Gemmatimonas sp.
GCACTGCTCACCGATGTGATCGAACATCTTGCTGGACAGCCGCTCAACGACTGCCTCGCGGAACTGAACGGCGCATTGGGTACGCGCCTCGGTATCGGCGCAGCACCCGGTCCGGGTTATGTGCGGGTCGGCGGCGTGCCATCGGTGCACGTGGGTACCGAGGTAGAGCCCCTCAATTCCGCCTTCTGGCACCGACTGGCACTTCCCTGGGCGGGGATATGCGGGGCACCGGAGGACGGTCTCACGCTGGTCCGCGCGTTCGCCTCTGGCGCCGTACTCTCGGATGGCCTGCGGCGTCAGGCCATCACAGACCCGGATGGAGGCATGCTCACCGGCGGTATTCCCGCGAATACTGGCCAGATGGGAATCGACCCCATTCCCTCCACGAGCTGGTCACCCTGCCCCTGGGGACTCGGCGTGGAAATCAAGGGCGAAAAGACCCCGCACTGGACTCCGCGCGAGGCGCCGTCCAACTCATTCGGGCACGTGGGCATCAGCGGGACATTGGCCTGGCACGACCCCGCCACGGGCGTGAGCTGGGCCATGTGCGGCACGCGCAGCAGTCATTCGGGCTGGTTCTTCCGCCATGGCCCCCTGTTGGGAAGGGCTGTGCTGCAGAGTGCGCTGGCAGTGAAGCCCGAACCGACCGTGTAACCCGCTCTCTCGCCAGCTCGGCCGCGCGACACCCACCCAGACGTACTCAGGCCAGCACGTCAATTAGGAGTGCAAGGCGCCCAAGCTCAGGCCGCAACCCGCCCCGCTACGCGCGCAGGGTTGCCAAGAATAATGACCCCCGAGGGGTACTCGCCTTTGCAGATCGCGCCCAGGGACACCACCGAGTTGTCACCGATGTGCGTCCCCGGCAGGAGACCCGCGTCCATGGACACCCAGACATTGTTGCCCACCACCACCGGCTGCTCCAACACGCGCGCCGAGCCCTGGTCGATGGTACGGTTCACGCTGTGGAATGAGGTGTCGAGAATGCGGGCGTTGGCGATCAGGCAATCCTGGCCGATGCGCACCGATTGTACACAACTGAACCGTGTACCATCGAGCTTGGTGCGATCTCCTACCTCGATGCAGGCCTCGCGGCGATTCGTCCAGGGCGAGACCCGCCCATGAATCTGGACATCAGCACCGAGCACAACGCGCCCAGGTCCTCGAATGGTCAGCCAACCGTAGATCCTGAGACCAGGCCCCACGCTCACCCGCGGCCGAAACCAGCGCACCCACTGCGTGAACAGGGTGCCGTGTACCACAGCAAGCAGCACGCGAAGCGCGTGTCGGGGCTCCAAAAGGGCGCGCTTTGCCAACCTGGGATGCTCCAACGGCCGCAGCAGTGAGATGCGTGCGGCCGGAGTCTCCTCAGCCCTCGCGACGTTGCTCGACATAGGCCCGTATGGCAGTCAGGGACGTGAGGTCCGGGATATCGACATCGTCGATCATGATGCCGTAGGCGTCCTCGAGCGCTCCAATGAGCGCCACATGATTTGCCGAATCCCATTGGGGAATCTGCTGATACCCAATGGAATCGGTGACCGACTCCACCGGCAGGCGCAGCGCCTGCGCTATGACTTCTTCAAGTGAGGCAGACATCTCGAATGGCGAACGCATCAGGACGCGGGAACCGAAGTCTGCTGCAAGATAGCCAAAAGCTCAGTCCGATTGACCTTACCGTTGGCATTCCGGGGAAACTCTTCACACACGCGAACCTCCCGAGGGACCAGGAACGGCTCAACCCGCGCAGCGATAGCCTTTCGCACCCGTTCGGAAATATCAACTGTGATATCTGACGCCAGGATGAACATTGTGAGGGCCGTCACTCGCCCCTCCTCAATGGGCCAGCCCAGGGCCACCGCGTCACTGACACCAGGTACCTGCCGTGCGATGGCCTCGATTTCCCCTGGCTCGATCCGCCGCCCCATCACTTTCAGTTGATGGTCGACGCGCGAGAGGAAGACCAGGTCTCCCGTGGCCAATTCTCGAACCAGGTCGCCGGTGCGGTAGTATCTCGTTGTGGAGCCGTCGGTTACGCTGGCCATCCCACCAATGGCCCCACCCTCGGCCGGAGCATACGGCACAAGGCGTTCCCGCGTCTGCTCCTCATTCTTCCAGTACCCGGCGAAGGTCTGCAATCCCCCGATCCAGAGCTCACCCGGCTCGCCCGGCGCGACGTCGTTCCCGGCCGCATCCACCACGCGCGCATCAACGCCCGCGAAGGGCTTCCCGATGGGCACGTAGCCCTGCACCTCAGTAGCGGGGTCATCAGGTGACCAGCGGCAGGCGGTGACCACCACCGTGGTTTCGGTGGGCCCATACTGGTTTTCGATCACCGAGTTGGGGGCCGCCGCCGCCCAGGCACGCACGCTGGGCACGGTGAGTGCCTCGCCGGCGAACATGCTGTAGCGGATGTGCGGGTATCGGCCTGGCCGGAGCGCGCGGCGCTGCATCAGGAGCGCGAGCACCGAGGGCACCGCCGAAAACACGGTGATTCCCTCCTGCTCCAGATAGCTGGCCGGCGCCAGCAACTGCTTTGCTTCGAGCGTGCAAACGCAGGCCCCACTCGACCAGGCCACGAACAAGTCAAAAATGGACACATCGAACGACTGCTCGAACATCTGCGAGAATCGGTCGTCGGCCCGAAAG
>CAZPJX010000238.1:0-2618 GCA_964586985.1 uncultured Gemmatimonas sp.
TGAACCGTGGCAAGAAGGGCATCACACTCGATTTCACCATGCCCAGCGGCAGACAACTGCTGCTGAAGCTGGCTTCGCGCTGCGATGTCGTCTTGGAGAATTTCGCGCCGAGAGTGCTCCCCAAGTATGGTTTGGACTATGGAAGCTTCGCTGCGGTGAACCGGGGCATCATCATGCTGGCCATGCCGGCGGCGGGAGACAGTGGTCCGTTGCAGGACATCGTCGGTTACGGCAACGTCACAGCCGGTCTGTCTGGCATGGCATCCTTGTGCGGATATGCAGAGGATGACTTGGTGTTCGCCCCAGGTCTCTACAGCGACTGGAACAGCGCCGCCCATGGTCTTGTCGCGGTAATGGCGGCCCTGCGCCACCGGGACCTGACAGGACAGGGCCAGTACATCAACCTGTCGCAGTGGGAGGTGGCGTCGGCTTGCATGGGACGGGACTTCCTGACTTGGACGGCGGCTGGCATCGTCCCGGTGCCCATGGCCAACCGGGACCTTTCGGTCGCCCCCCACAACCTTTTCCAAACCAGGGATGCGAAGTGGGTGGCGATCGTCTGCGCCAGCGACGCGGAATGGATAGCATTGATCGACGGCCTCGGCCGGCCGGCCTGGGCACTGGCCGACCGATTCGTCACACGCGCTGGACGGATCGCACACGTGAACGATCTCGAACGCAACTTGCGCGCATGGACACTCACGCGCACGGCGGACGAAATCGTCTCGCAGCTACAGGCGTGCGGGGTCGCGGCAAGTCCGGTGTTGGATGTAGACGATGATGTTCGTCACGCGCACTTCGCCGCCCGCAAGAATTTCGTCGAGGTCAGCGATGAACTGCTTGGCGCGATCCTGATGGGAGGACTGCCCTGGAAGATGCAACGGCGCGCGCTGCCCCGACCGGCACGCGGTCCTCGACTGGGGGAGCACAACGAAGAAGTGTTCCGAGACTGGCTCGGCATGAGCGAGCACGAAGTCCAGGCGTTACGAGAATTACATGTGATCGAATGACCCAGGTGGGGCAGCAGTCGGATCAATGCACTCGAGCGCTCGCGTGGTAAGGAACTGTGTTACCCCGCAACAGCTTTCGCATGTTTTGCTCCTCTGTCGCGGGGATCAGCATGCGCGCGAAATCGGTTACGAGATCGCCATACTCGAAATCCCTCCTTGCCACGAGATTGACCATCACCGGTGCACACAGGTGGCCCAAGTCGACGGCTACCAGTTGGTCCCGGTCGGACTCCTCGAAGGCGATCTGGGGGATGATGGCGACGCCCATCCCGCGTTTGACGTAGGACTTGCAAACCTCGACATTGCCCGAAGCCAGCACGATAGCCGGCTGGATATCCATGCCGACCAACAGTGCGCGGCTCAAGTTGTACTTCTCTCCTTCCTGGCGTTCGATCACGATGAGGGGGAACGCGGCGATGTCCTCGCTGGTCACCGGTTGCTTGCACTTGGCGAGGGGATGCCCCAGCGGCGCGACCGCGACCACGCCGCAGCGAAAACACGGAATCTCGACGAGCAGGTCCTCGAACCCCTCTGACGCGGAGCAGACCGCGAGGTCTACCTGCCTCGACTGGAGGAACTGGTAGCACTTCGGCGGTGTCGTCTGCAGGATCTTGAAACACGCGTTGGGATGCAGCGCCGTGAATGCACTGACAACGGCCGGCAGGTAGTAACGAGCCGTCGTATGGGTCGTGGCGATCGTGAGCTGGGCCTGGGAGTCGGCAGTGCCTCGTCTATTGAGCTCCGTGAGCATGTCCGCGTCCCTGACGATCCGGCGCGCGACCTCGATCACTTCCTTGCCACGCGGCGTGATGCCCAGCACCCTGTTTTTTCGGCGGTCGAAGATCTTGATGCCGAGTTCTTCCTCCAGTTCCTGGATCTGTCGCGTGATCGTCGACTGCGTCCTGCACAGCGCGCTCGCCGCCTCCGAAATGTTCAGGCGGTTGTCCGCGATTCGGCAGACGCTTCTCAGTTGAAGCAGGTTCATGCGTTGTCTCCGTGCGCCGGTCAAATCGGCGAGTTGTTGTGAATGAAAGTATCATACGTCGAAGGTTTAGCCAGCCACAGCGGCTCCGAGTCATGCGTGTGCACTGGTGACGGTGGAGGCGAAGCGTTGACAGGGATACGCGCGGACCGGGTATTGAGCCGCGAAATGCATGCTCTGCGCCGAGAGGTGCGGAAGGTACGGGGTGCCGGAGCTGTGGAGGTAAGCCGAAGGCGACACCGGTGCGCTCGCTTTGGCGAGAGCGCATCGGCCGTACGCTGTCACGGTCCCAGGGCACGTGCGGATGCAACTCGTATGGGAACCGGGGGATCCCGCGGCCTGCTGCCCGACGCTGGGAAGCGTGCGGTGCAGCGCGCATCGTGAAGCCTTTGGGCGTACGACGATGAGTCAACGGGGCGGGAAGTCGGGCTGCGGCGTAGTACCTGGGAAGCTGCCGAACAGGGCTGCGGGTGCAATCCCTGTAGCGGCAGAGGCGGTGGAGGCAAGTCTGCAGGCCAAGAGGGCGGCGCACAGATCCCGCACATCGAGGCGGGTATATGACCTGGGAAGGGCGCTCGATGGCATACGACAGACGGCCAAAGGCCGTCGTGGTGCGAGGTTCACGA
>CAZPJX010000239.1:0-2575 GCA_964586985.1 uncultured Gemmatimonas sp.
GGCCGAACGACCGTCGAGCAATCCGTTCCGTGTGCTTCGCCAGCACCGGAACTTCCGGCTGTTCTGGACCGGGCAGACGCTCTCCCTGATCGGCACCTGGATGCAGACCATGGCCACAGGCTGGCTGGCGCTGCAGCTCTCCAACAGTGCGTTCGTGGTGGGACTCGTGGCGTCGGTGTCTGCACTGCCGGTGGTATTCCTGAGCATGCACGGCGGCGCACTGGTCGATCACGGCAACCGCCTGCGCATTGTGCGTGGAGCGCAGACGGTCTTCCTGCTACAGGCCACCACGCTCTGGCTCATCACGCTCACGGGGCACGTGACCGTAGGCTGGCTGCTGGCGCTTTCATTCATTCAGGGCTGCTGCAGCGCCATCGAGATTCCGGCGCGCCAGAGCCTGTTCATCAAGCTGGTGGGGCGCGAGGATCTGCAGCCGGCCATTGCCCTCAATTCCAGTGGTTTCAATCTCGCCAAGATCATCGGGCCCTCCATCGGAGGTCTGATCATCAACAAGCTGGGGCTTGCGTGGTGTTTCGGTGTGAATGCCTTGAGCTATGGCGCGGTGCTCTGGGGTCTCGCCCTCATTCGTTTCGACGATGATCGGACCATCCCGCACGGGTCGCTGGGACAGGTGCTGTCGGAGAGCACACGCAATGCGCTCGACGGCATTCGTTATCTGCTGCAGCCCGGCCCCGTGCGTGACCTGCTCCTGCTGGTTTCCATCAGTGCTATTCTGGGTGGGCCGTTCCTCACGCTGGTGCCGGTCGTGGCGCGGGATCAACTGCATCTCGGAGCGAGCGGGTACGGCTCGCTGCTGACGGCGGTGGGCGTTGGGGGACTGTTGGGCGCACTCCTCATCGCCGGGCCCCTGTCGCATCGCGCAAGCAAAGGGGGCATCATGAAGGCAGCGGCCGTGACCTTCCCGGTGGCGCTCATGGGTTTTGCGCTTGCCCCTACGCAGCACGTCGCGTGGGGTTGGCTGTTCGTCACGGGGATCGCGGCCATCGTCTTCACGGCGCTGTCCAACGGTGCACTGCAACTCATGGTCGAGGACCGGTATCGCGGTCGATTGATGGCATTCTATGGACTGGTGTTCATTGGACTGTCGCAGGCGGTGGGTTCGTTCGGTCTGGGTGCATTGGCTCGTGTGACGACGGCGGCCCACGCCATCGGCATCACAGCGGCCGTGTTGCTTTTCGCGACGCTGGCCATGCGTGACGCGGCGTTCTGGCGAAAGGTGTGAGGAGAGGCCGTGAAGATCGGTTGTACCGGATTCCAGATACGCCGATGACCGTGCGAGCGAATACACGACGGCAGAAAAGCCTGCTCATCACGGGTGGAGCGGGTTTCCTGGGGGCCAACTTCGTGCGGTATTGGAGCGCGCAGCATCCAGAGGACGCGCTGGTTGTGCTGGATCTATTGACCTATGCTGGCGATCGGTCGCGGCTCGCCGATCTCGAGACGGCTGGTGCGGTCACCGTGGTGGTCGGGGATATCTGCGATGAGTCGCTCGTACGTGCGCTTCTTCTCGAACACCGCATCGACACGCTGGTGCATTTCGCCGCCGAGAGCCATGTGGATCGCAGCATTCAGAATGCTGCGCCCTTCGTGCGGACGAATGTGCTGGGCACGCAATCGCTGTTGGATGCCGCACGCGGGGCATGGCGCCTTGATGGCCATTGGCGCGCAGGGGTGCGGTTTCATCATGTGTCCACCGACGAGGTGTACGGACCGCTGGCCGATGACGCCGCACCATTTTCCGAGAGGTCGCCGTACAATCCCAGTTCGCCGTACTCCGCAAGCAAGGCGGCATCGGATCATCTCGTTCGTGCTGCCGGTGTCACGCATGGTCTGTCCTATTCCATTTCGCATTGCGCAAACAACTTTGGGCCGTATCAGCATGCGGAGAAGCTGATTCCATTCATGATGGCGCAGGCCCTGCGAGGAGCGCCGCTCACACTCTATGGAGATGGGCTGCAGCGACGCGAGTGGTTGTCGGTATTCGATCACTGCGAGGCACTCGATGCCATTCTGCATGCAGATGTGGCGGGCGAAACCTTCTGCATTGGCAGCGGGGTGGAGCTGAGCAACCTCGAGCTTGTGCAGCGGCTGTGCGACCTGCTGGATGCGCGTTTCGCGGCCGATCGCGTGCTACGCGACCGATTTCCGCAATGTCCCGCGGCGCTTGGTGCACCGTGTCGCAGCCTCCTCACGCATGTGGCGGACCGGCCGGGACACGACCGGCGCTACGCCATGGATTCCACGAAGCTGGAGCGGCTCACCGGAGTTCGGGCGCGCCGAAATTTTTCTGGTGAGCTGGAGCGCGTGGTGGACGGGGTCCTCATGGGGAGGGAGTAACCTGTCGGATTTGGTGGGTACCGTGTGGTGTGCTCTTCACGACGCCCTCGCTACGACCTGCACCGCACGGCGCGGACTTCACCGCGTGCTCTGCTCAACTCCTCGATGGGGGTTTGTGGTACTGAGAGGCCGAGGGCGTTATTGCTGTGACATTTGTCACGTCGTGATGTGCGCATGCGCCGTTACAATTGCGCGCTGTGGCATCACTCTGCCGCGC
>CAZPJX010000240.1:0-2561 GCA_964586985.1 uncultured Gemmatimonas sp.
ACCAGTTCCTCGAGAAAGAGCGCGCGCGGTGTGAACGTATGCTCGGCGGCATCCCGACGAGCGAGCAGGAACAGATCACCGACGATCGATGCCAGCCGGCGTGCCTCACCGTGGATGATGCGGAGCGCGGCCCGATACTGGTCCGGGGATCGGTCGCCGTTCAGTGCCAACTCGCTCTCGCCAATAACGATCGCGACCGGCGTCCGAAGTTCATGCGACGCGTCGGCCGTGAACTGTCGCCGCTGTGTGAAGGCATCCTCGACGCGATCCAGCAACGCATTGAACGTGCGGGACAACCGCGTCAGTTCATCGTCGGCGGTCGGTACGGGCAAGCGCTCATGTAGATTGCTCGCCGTGATCTGCTCAGCCTGTGCCCGCATGGCGTCCACGGGTCGGAGGCTGGCTGCCGCCAGCCCCAAGCCACCGGCCATGGCGAGCAGGAGCGCGATGGGGAGCCCTATCCACATCGTCTCACGCAGGCGTGTAAACAATGCGTCACGGGCAGCCAGTGACTGACTCACCGACACCACGAAGTCGCCGTGCCGGGTGGACACCGGCAGCGAGACCACACGTTCGCGATGGGGTTCCAGCGTGCCGATGTCGACATCCATCTGCGCCAGTGCCCGCACGGCCGAGGTACTGGCGCGCTGCCATCCGGCGGCTCCACCGAAGTACCTCGTGGCGCTGGAGGTCGTGTCCACGGCCAGCAACTGCAGCCGCGGACCACCAGTCCGCTGCTTATGCGCTTGGAAAATCGCGACGCCGATATCGCGGAACCGATGATTCTCGAGTGTTCGATCAGCCGCCCACCGCGATGCCAGCGAATCGGAGGCCCATACCCTCGGCACCTCAGCCAACGCGAGCTGTAATGACAGAGCGACGACATCGGCCGTTTCGGTGAGATAGGCATCGTTGTCGATGCGCGTCACACGCTTCAGCACCGCATAGGTCAGGCTACCGGTGATCAGCAGCAGGACCCCAAGCGCTGCCGTGTACCACAGCGTCAGCCGGGTACGAATCGAACGTCCGGTGAAGGACCTCATCGATGGCACGAACATGCCGCGACTACTCGGGGACGTCGGCGGACAACAGGTATCCCGCTCCCCGTCGCGTATGCAGGAGCGACGGACCGTTCACGCTCTCGATCTTTCGTCGCACCCTGCCGATATACACCTCGAGTGCATTCGATGCAGGATCATGATTGCTGTCCCAAACATGATCGGTGAGCTCCGCGCGGCCGACGACCCGTCCCGCCTGGCGTGCGAGATATGCCAGCAGGGTGTACTCGCGCGTCGTCAGATCGAGGAGCACGCCGGCTCTCGTGGCCTGCTGCGCTCTGGTATCGACCACCAGATCGCCGACCACGATACGTTCATCCTGCAGCACGGGGCCACGGCGCATGATGGCTCGGAGACGTGCGAGAAGCTCTTCCAACTCGAAAGGCTTGACGAGGTAATCATCGGCTCCCGCATCGAGCCCCACGACGCGATCAGCCAGTGCGTCGCGAGCCGTGAGCATCAGGATCGGCGTTCGGTTGCCACGACGCCGGAGTTCCTTGCAGACCTCGATGCCCGAACGGCGTGGCATCGTCACATCGAGCACGATGGCGTCATACTCGTTGACCGCCGCCTCGACGACGGCGGCCTCCCCATCGACCACCACATCCACCGCAAAGGCCCGTTCCCGGAGGGCCCGGGCGAGGAGATCGTGCAGCCGGGTATCGTCTTCCGCGAGAAGGATGCGCATGTCGTGAAATGATATCGCCGGGAGGGCGAAACGTGAGCCGAAATATTCGCGGCCTCTCGTTACCTCCCGTTCAGGTTGACGGCGCCAGCTTGTGGGCGCGACCGCTGCGGAGCCCGGCCGGTTGACCGGTGACCCCCGCAGCATCGCCACAGAATTCTGGAGACGATATGTCCATCATCCGTGCCACTGCTGCCATCGCCGCCTTCGCCTTTGCCTCGGTCGTTGGCGCGCAACAGCCCGCCAAGTCGGCCACCACGGCCAAGCATGAGCAGCCGGCCAAGGCTGCCGCAGCAACCAAGCCGGTCGCCACCGCCAAGGCCGCTCACGATTCGACCAAGCATGCGGCGGCATCCAGCAAGGCGGCCGCCGCACCAACGAAGGCGGCGGTCGCGGCTGCCGCGACGCCGAGTCATGACAGCGCCAAGCACGCCTCCGCGAAGCCGGCAAAGAAGTAACGCGCCTGCAGTGCAGATGACGCGGGGCCTTCGGCCCTGATACCGGCGAGTCGCTCGAGGTGAAGGAGACCCTCGATCGGCTCGCCGGTTCTCGCGTGCCCATTCGCGTTCGACCTACTTCCGCACGATACCGCTCACGCCGCCAGCGATCAGGGTCGCCACATTCGCCAGCACTCGTGGAAGCGCGATGCCGCCCGGTGAGGCGAGGTAGCGGGGCTCCCATACCGGCGAGAACTTTTCCTTGAAGGAACGCAGTCCCTGGAAGTTGTACAGCACCTCTCCGCGTCCATACAGGTAGGTCCCGGCACGTGCCCACAGTGGGGCCAGATCGGGGCGCTCGAGCGCCGGATCCATGAGTCC
>CAZPJX010000241.1:0-2504 GCA_964586985.1 uncultured Gemmatimonas sp.
TGACGGGTGAGCAGAAGGACGTGCTCCTGCTCGACGTGACGCCGCTCTCGCTCGGCATTGAAACGCTTGGCGGCGTGATGACCGTGCTCATTCCGCGCAACACGACCATCCCCACCAAGAAGGCGGAAACGTTTTCCACCGCCGATGACAATCAGACCACGGTGGAAATCCACGTGCTGCAGGGTGAGCGCGAACTGGCCGTGTACAATCGCACCATCGGCAAGTTCCAACTCACGGGCATTCCGCCGGCTCCACGCGGCATGCCGCAGGTGGAGGTCACGTTCGACATCGATGCGAACGGCATCCTGCACGTGACGGCGCGCGACAAGGCCACGAGCAAGGAACAGAAGATCCGCATCGAGGCGTCCAGCGGTCTCTCGGATGGCGAGATCGATCGCATGGTCAAGGACGCCGAGAAGAACGCCACCGAAGACAAGGCGCGCCGCGAGCAGATCGATCTGCGCAACCGGCTCGACTCGCAGACCTATGAAGTTGAGAAGAACGTCAAGGAATGGGGCGAGAAGGTCCCAGCCAACCTGAAGGAACGGATCGACGCCTCGATCGAGCGTGCGCGCAAGGCACTGCGCGGCGACGATGTGAACGAGATCCGGGCGGCGCAGGAGGAACTGAGCAAGGCCTACAGTGAGGCTGGCCAGGCGTTCTACCAGCAGCAGGCCACGCCGGAAGCGGGGGCCACGGGTGGCTCGGCCGCTCCTGACGAGGCAGCGACACCCAAGGCCGATGATGTTGTCGAAGCCGACTACGAAATCGTCGACGACAACAAGAAGTAGGCAAAACCCGTAAGATTATTCGGGCCTACCTGTCGCCAGGATAACAGCGGTTCACCGGGCCCCGTCGGAAACACTCGGCGGGGCTTTGGTGTCTCAGTGTGGCACAGGGCAGTTTTCGTGACATCAACGCAACGAGCCATGTCAGCACGATTCTCACGTTTTCGCTTCACCATCGCCGCCGCCGTCAGCTTCGGTGCTGGTGTCCTCTTCGCCTCCGGCATGGACTGGACGAAGATCAGCTGGGCCCAGAACCCGACAAGCGCCCGCGGTGCCGTGGCGCGCGGTCCTATGGGACCCGAGGCCGGTGCCTCCTTCGCCGATATCGCCGAACGCGTCACGCCGGCCGTGGTGGCCGTGAACACGACCCGCACGGCCAGGCCCCGCGCCCAGATCCGCGGCCGCCCACCACAGGGCATGGAAGACTTCCTCGATCAGTTCGGTGGACAGCAGCCTCGGCAGCAGCGCGGTGAGGGCTCGGGCTTTATCCTCTCGGCCGACGGGTACATCATCACCAACAACCATGTCGTCGCGGACGCCGACCAGGTCTCGATCACGCTCAGCGACGGACGCATCTTCAAGGCGCGTGTCATCGGAGCGGACTCCACGACCGATGTGGCAGTCGTGAAGATCGACGCCAAGGGCCTGCCGACGCTCACCGTGGGTGATGACGAGCGTACCCGCATTGGCGATTGGGTGCTGGCCATCGGCAACCCTCTCGGACTCGATTTCACCGTCACGGCCGGCATCATCTCGGCCAAGGGACGCGGCGCCGAGCTCAGCATGCCGAACGCCGGGAACTTCACCATCTCCGACTTCATTCAGACCGACGCGGCCATCAATCCCGGCAACTCGGGCGGGCCACTCGTGAACGTGCGCGGCGAGGTCATCGGACTGAACAGCGCGATCCAGTCACAGACGGGCTTCTATTCCGGATATGGCTTCGCCATTCCGATCAGTCTCGTGAAGAACGTCGCTGATGCGTTGATCAAGGATGGTCGCGTCCGCATGCCGGTGATGGGCGTTTCGGTCACGCGCGTGGATCCCGAGGATGCGGGCATCAACGGCCTCACGAAGGTGGCCGGGGTGAAGGTGGCCGGCTTCAATCCACCCGATGGCGGACCGGCCAAGGCTGCAGGCATCGAAGTGGGCGACATCATCATCACGCTTGACGGCAAGCCGGTCGATCGGGTGAGCGCCCTGCAGCGCATCGTTCGCATGCGGCGCATCGGCGATGTGGTTCCGGTGGAAGTGATGCGATTTGGCACCAGGAAGTCCTTCCAGGTGAAGCTGGCGGACGCGGAGGCGGGTGGTCAGCTCGCGGTGAACACGACGGAACCCACGGGCAGCGCAAGCCCGGCCGCGGGCAAGCTGGGTCTCTCGGTCGAGGCGTTGCCCGAGGAATTGGCGACGCGCATGAAGACCAACGGGCGCGGCGTGCGAGTCGCCGAGGTTTCGGAGAACGGCCCCGCGCGCGACAAGATTGCGGCCGGCAGCGATGTCGTGCTCGAGGTGCTCTATCCCGCGCCGCGTCGTGCCATCCGATCCGTGAGCGACCTCCAGAATGCCATCGCCGGGCTCAAGGACGGCGACTACGTGAGCCTGCTGGTTCAGTCGGTTGACCCCCGCGGTGGTGGTCAGCGCGTTGTCAACATTCGGGTGGGGAGCTGACGCGAAACCGGCCTTGAGAGAGGCATCTGGAACAGACAACGGGGC
>CAZPJX010000242.1:0-2460 GCA_964586985.1 uncultured Gemmatimonas sp.
GAGCACGGTTACCCATGTCCCGGAACACCTGTCACCTATCTCCCCGGTCCATACACCCGCGAGGGGAGAGGGGACTCAGCAGTGACGCTGTGCCAGCCTTCGCCCCCTCACCCTGTCCCTCTCCCGCGAGGGGAGAGGGGACATCGGGAGTGGGATCGCGCAGAGAGTTCGCTTCGCTGTTCTCCCTCTCCCTTGAGGGGAGAGGGCCGGGGTGAGGGTGAGGGCGCGCCACGGTGCCAGCCGTTGCCCCCTACGGAATCACACGGATGTGTTCGGCGGAAACAGCGGCGTGCCGTTGGCTTCGTGCCACTTCCGGATGCCCTCCCAGATCTGCGGCGCCGTCTCCGCGTACCAGAACAGATCCTTGTCCTCCTCGTCGATCATGCCCTCGTTGACCAGGAAATCGACGCTGAAGGCCTGCCGCCAGTGGCTCTCGCCCACCAGCACGACGGGCAGCGGCTTGATCTTGCGGGTCTGGATGAGTGTCAGCGTCTCGAACAGCTCGTCGAAGGTGCCGTAGCCGCCGGGGAAGGCGACCAGCGCGCGCGTGCGCAGCAGGAAGTGCAGCTTGCGCAGGGCGAAGTAGTGGAAGCGGATGCACAGCTCGGGGGTGACGTAGGGGTTCGGGTACTGCTCGTGCGGAAGGCTGATGTTGAGACCCACGGATTCCGCGGCGACGTCGTGGGCGCCGCGATTGGCGCCTTCCATGATGCCGGGGCCGCCACCGGTCATGATCACCAGGTGATCGCCGGCGGCGCGGCTGTTGGCCTCGCCGACCAGTCGGCCGAACTCGCGCGCCACCACGTAGTAGTGGCTCTTGGCGCGGATGCGCTCGGCGATCGCAAGGCGCTTGCGCAGCTCCGCGTTGGCGGGGTCGCCCTCCAGGTGGGCGCGCAGCGCGTCGATCCTGAACTGCGCCGCGTCGGGCTCCGGCAGGCGCGTGCTGCCGATCACGACGATGGTGTGCCGGATGCCGTGCTTTTCGAGCAGCAGCTCCGGTTTCTCGTAGTCGATGAGCAGACGTACGCCGCGGGTCTCCTCCAGGTTGAGGAAGCCCACGTCCTGATCGGCCTGGCAGTAGCTCGGGCTCTCGAGGATCGTGCGGACGCGATCCGGGGCGTCGGGATCCTCGTGCGAGGGCTTCGGCTGCTGCCACGGCAGCGGTTCGCGGCGGTGTACGGGATGCGGCGGAACGGCGAAGGGTGCACCGTCGGTAGTGGCAGGCTTCTTCCTCATCGAGTTGTCCTGATGTTCATGATTTGCCGCCTATTCTATCGATGTTTCGGGGTGTTCCCCCCTCACCCTGTCCCTTGTATGTTGAAAGAGGGCCATTCTGATAGGGTTGTTGCCGACGTGACAGACCGTACTGCCCTGGGTAAATCAAAGACCGTGGGAGAGCATGGGTCGTCACGTCGGTATTTGTCTTTCATCCCGAACAGTTGCCAGGGCCGCCAAGCCCGCATCCGCAAGGTAGGGAGGAGCAAACCCATGTCAGAGCAAGGCGTGAATGTCGGTATCGATGTCGCCAAGGACACCCTTCAGGTGGCGGTGTCCGAGCAGGAAGGTTTCGTGGTGGCCAACCAGGACGCCGGCCATGCCGAGTTGGTGCAACGGCTGCAGGGGCTGAAGCCCGAGCGCATCGTGCTGGAAGCCACCGGCGGCTACGAACAGCCCCTCGTGGCCGCGCTGGGTCTGGCCGGCCTGCCAGTCATCGTGGTCAACGCCCGGCAGGTGCGTGACTTTGCCAAGGCGCTGGGACGGCTGGCGAAGAGCGACGCCATCGATGCACAGGTCTTGCGGCAGTTTGCCGAGGCGGTCAGGCCGCCGTATCGCGCGCTGCCCGAGGCGCAGACCCGCGAGCTGGAGGCGCTGGTGACGCGGCGGCGGCAATTGCTCGCCATGGTGGTGGCCGAGCGCCAGCGCCTGGCGCAGGCCCCGGCGGTGGTGCGACGGGATATTCGCACCCACATCGCCTGGCTCATCAAGCGGCTGAAGGACACCGATCGGCAAATGGGCCAGGCCTTGCGCGCCAGCCCCTGGTGGCGAGAGCAGGAGCAGTTGCTCTGCGCCGTGCAGGGTGTCGGGCCGGTGCTGCTGTCGACCCTGTGTGCCGGTCTGCCGGAACTCGGCCGCCTGGGGCGCCGTGAAGTGGCCGCGCTGGTGGGCGTGGCGCCGTTCAACTGCGACAGCGGCCGGTTCCAGGGCAAACGGCATTGCTGGGGCGGACGCCGCGACATCCGCGCCGTGCTCTACATGGCGGCGTTGAGCGCGATCCGCTGCAATCCAGTGATCCACGCCTTCTATGCCCGCCTGCGGGCCGCGGGCAAGCCCACGAAGGTGGCGCTCACCGCCTGCATGCGCAAGCTGCTGAGCATCCTCAACGCCATCGTCCGCGACCGCAGTGTTTGGGATCCCAGTCTTCATCTCAGCACTTGACGACAAACACAGTTGCTCTCCCGC
>CAZPJX010000243.1:0-2453 GCA_964586985.1 uncultured Gemmatimonas sp.
AGGAAGCGCGCCTCGTTGCCGTTCACGGCGGCGTCCACGACGACGTCGTCGTCGATGGCGAAGAGAAAGGTGTGATGGCGTACGCCCGCGACATCGGGGTAGCGTGCCTCGGCCTGGGCGGGTGTGAGCCGTTCCCCCGCGTACTCGATGATCCGGGTCCCTGCGGGGATGGGCTGTGTGGCGAAGGCGCCCCTTCCCTGGATGGCGGACCCGCGCACCTCGAATGGCAGCCGAGGGTCGGTGGGCATGGCGGGATCTGTGTAGGAGTTATGAGTCGGCACCTCCCCAAGCTAGCGACCGAAGGCGGGGGCTCGCAGGAGCCCGCTTCCGGGCCTGTGTATATTTCCGGGTTGCATTGACAATGGGAGCGGCGGCCGAGCCAGGGGGCGGAAGTCGTGGGCGCCCACCTGAGAGCATGACGGATAGATGAGCGACGAGAGGGGTGGCAGGACCAAGGGTGCGGCCGCAGGTGCCGCTGAGAGTGTGGTGGGACATGAAGAGCGTGCGGCGGGAAGCAGTGGGTTTGCTGCACTCGGTGTGCATCCGACCGTTGCTGAGGCACTGGTGGCACTCGGTTATGAGGAGCCCACGCCCGTGCAGCGCGCGGCCATTCCCCCACTCCTGGAGGGGAGGGATGTACTGGCGCTGGCCGCCACCGGAACCGGCAAGACGGCGGCATTCTCGCTGCCGCTGCTAACGCGTATTGCACGGGAGCGTGACGGGCGTCGGGCGCCATCGGGTCAGGGACCCGCGGTCCTGATTCTCGTGCCGACGCGCGAACTGGCCATGCAGGTGGCGGAAGCCGTGCATCGGTATGGCAAGCCGATTGGTTTGATGGCGCTGGCGGTGTATGGCGGCGCGAGCATGGAACTGCAGGTGCGTGCATTGCGCCGCGGGGTGGATGTCGTCATTGCCACGCCGGGCCGGGCGGTGGATCACATCAAGCGTGGCACCCTGGTGTTCGGGGCGCTGCGAAGTGTTGTGCTTGACGAAGCTGACGAAATGCTCGACATGGGGTTCGCCGAGGAATTGGAAACCATCCTCGACGCCACGCCGGATACCAAGCAGACCGCGCTATTTTCGGCGACTCTGCCGCCCCGCATTGGGGGGATTGCGCAGAAGCATTTGCGCGAACCCGTGCGGGTGACGGTGGAACGCGAAGTCGTGCCCGAGGGCGAATCGGCACGGGTGCGTCAGGTGGCGTATGTGGTGAGTCGGGCTCACAAGATGCCGGCACTCGCCCGTGTGCTCGACATCGAGCAGCCGACCAGTGCAATTGTGTTCTGTCGGACGCGCACCGAAGTGGATGAGTTGAGTGAGACGTTGATGGCGCGTGGGTTGCGTGCTGAGGCGCTGCACGGTGGTCTGAGCCAGGATCAGCGTGATCGCGTGATGCAGAAGTTTCGGGCGCGGAAGCTGGACCTGCTCATTGCGACGGACGTTGCCGCGCGTGGGTTGGACGTGAAGCACGTGAGTCACGTGGTGAACTTTGACGTGCCGGTGGATGCGGAGACCTATGTGCACCGGATTGGGCGCACTGGGCGTGCCGGGCGCGAGGGGGTGGCGATTACCTTTGCCGAACCGCGCGAGCATCGGTTGCTGCGCAACATTGAGCGGCAGACAAATCAGAAGATCGAGATCGCGCAGGTACCGACGGTGGCGGATTTGCGCACGCACCGTCGGGAACTGGTAAAGGCCACCCTGCGGGAAGCCGTCCTGGACGGTGATCTCGATTCGTGGCGGGGGCTTGTGGAGTCCCTTGCGGGTGAGCTGGACGTGATGGATCTGGCTGCGGCGGCCGTGAAGCTGGTTGCGGCGCGGAGTGATGGTGAGGAGGTGGAGATTCCAGCGGTGACGCCGCGCGCGGAGCGCCAAGAGCGGTTCGCTGAGCGGTTTCCCGACGGGGGTGCAGCCGGTGCACCCGGCAGGGCCGGCGCGCGCGGGGCGGAGCGGGGAGAAGAGCGTAGAGCAGGGCGGAGTGGTGCCCGAGCACGAAAGGCACCGTCATGGAGTGCCGTGCGGCTGTGGATTGGAGCCGGACGTCGCCTCAAGATGCGGCCTGCCGATTTGGTGGGAGCGATTGCGAACGAAGCCGGGTTGGACTCCTCGCAGATCGGCGCGATTCAGATTGCCGACGGGTTCAGCACGGTGGAAGTGCCGGAGCAGGTGGCGGATGCCGTGATCGCCGCGCTGCGCGGGACGAAGATCAAGGGCCTCAAGGTGCAGGTGCGGCGGGATCGGCTGGGCCGATAAGCGCTGAGGATGGGAGCAGGCCGCTGTGCCCGTGAAGCAGGGTGCGGCGGCCTGTCGCGTGTCCGGGAGCCTCTGCGTGTGCTGAAGTCCTGGGCTGCGGGAATCGCGAATATACGGCGGTGCTTGCAGTGATCGTCTGCAGTCCAAGCCTGCGTTTTGCTGCGGCCGCCAGGTTCATGGAAGAATCCAAAATCTCACTC
>CAZPJX010000244.1:0-2390 GCA_964586985.1 uncultured Gemmatimonas sp.
CGCCCGGCCCACCACCGGTGATCGCGCGGATAGCCAACTCGTCCAGGGGAATGGCAACGCCCTGTGCAATGGGCAATCGGCCGTCTTCGAAGGTATCGGCTCCCGAATCGCCGGGGGGCATCACGGCGTACCGGCGGCGGTGTCGGCTCGCTTGTGCACCCGCAGCGCCGCCACGCGGCGGCCATCCATGGCCACGACTTCGAGTTCGCCACCGGGATACCCGACCCGGTCGCCCACGTGCGGGAGCCGCCCCAATGTCGCAAAGACGTATCCGCCCAGCGTGCTCCAGTCCCCCTCCGGGACAGGCAGCTTGTGGTCGGAGCGCACGTCCACCAGCGAGAGGGAGCCGGCCAGCTCGAGCACCCCGTCGGACAACAGCGCGTCGCGCGACAGCATGTCGTACTCATCCGCGATGTCGCCTACGACCTCCTCGATGAGATCCTCCATCGTCAGAATGCCCGCCGTCCCGCCAAACTCGTCGAGTACCACCGCGAGATGTGCCCTGGTGCGCCGGAGGTCATCGAGCACGCGTTCGGCCGCTCGGGTGGCCGGCACAAACAGCGGCTCCCGCAACACCTGACGCAGCTCGAACGAGTCCGGATGCTCCGCCAGCCAGAAATCCTTGGCCAGGAACACCCCCACAATGTCGTCGAGGGTCTCCCGGTAGACCGGATACCGGGAATACCGCTCGCGGCGCATGATGACTTCGAGTTCTGCCCGATCCACGTCCTCGGCGATGGCCACCATCTCAGTGCGTGGACGCATCACGTCGACTGCCCGCTTGTTGTGGAAGTCGAATACCCCTGCCAGCATCGCGGAGTCGGATTCGTCGAGGATGCCATGCGCGCGCGCCTGCATGACGAGGAGGCGCAACTCTTCGGGGCTGTGTACCTGGCCGCCCTCCGACACCGGCTGGATCCCGAAAATGCCAAGCAATCGATTGGCCGTCCCATTCAGGAAGCTGATGAATGGCGACATGGCCTGGGAGAAGAACATCAGGGGGCGGACGATGAGGCGACTCACCCCCTCCGGCTTGGCCAGGGCAACGGACTTGGGAGCCAGTTCGCCCAGGACGATGTGCAGGAAGGTGATGACCAGAAACGCCACGAGGATGCCGGCGCCAGTATGGGCCGCCCCGGGGCGCGCCGTGATGCCTACCAGGTGCAGCACCTTGTCGACGAGCACCGCCACAGCAGGCTCGCCAATCCAGCCCAGCGCGAGCGATGCCAGCGTGATGCCGAGCTGGGTGCCTGAGATGTAGCGGTCCAACTGGTGCAGCGCCCGCTGCACCACGGCGGCGCTCCGGTCTCCGTCGGCAGCCATCTGGTCAATGCGGCTCCGTCGGACGGCCACCAGGGCAAACTCGGCGGCCACGAAGAACGCGTTCAGCAGGACAAGGAACAGGACCAGCAGGAGGCGTACGGTCGCGGTGCCAAGGGTAAGCTCGGCGTCGGCGGGTAACGCGGGGTCGGCAAGCATTCCGAAAGGAAACGGTGAAACGGGTGGTTCGTCAGAGTAGTGCAATCTGCAAGACCCGCGGGCATTCCGCGCCTCTTGCATTCTGCATGACATCGATTTTCCAAACGACCGCCCTCTTCCATCCATCCCCGTGCGCCAAACGCCAGCCCTGCCGCAGGCCCCGGTTCAGGAGATGCTTGACCCTTCCCGCATGTTGCGGTGGGTTTGGCTGGGGCGTGCCGTCCTGGCCTGTGCCATTCTGGTGGCGGCCATCTTTGTCTGGAACGAGGCGGAGCCCAGGGCAACACTGATCGCCACGCTGGCGTTCGCCAGCGCGATCCTGGGGACCGGCCTCTCCATGATCTATCGCAGTCAGCAGGGACGGGTGGTCGGGATGAAGTTCTATGCCCTGCAATGCCTTGTCGATCTCCTGTTGGTCACGACCGTGGTGCATCTCACGGGTGGATGGCGCTCGCAGTTCGCCGCACTCTACATCCTCGTCATTGCCAGCGGTGCACTCCTGCTGTCCTTCCGCGGCGGCCTGGTGGTAGCCGCCGCTGCCTGTGGGCTCTACGCCGTGGATGTGGTATGGCTTACGGGTGACGCGCCTCCGGTCGCCGGCATGGCCGTCCAGATCACCGTATTCGCCGTGGTCGCCATCGGGTCGGGCTTCGTGGCGCTGCGGCTCCGCCAGGCGGGGCAGGGCAGCGAGGCGCTCGCCGCCCAGCTCATCAAGGTGCAGCTCGAGGCCGCCGATATTCTCCGCACGATCAGGTCCGGCATTCTCACCATCGATGGTCGCGGGTTCCTGCTCTATGCGAACCCGGCCGCCTCGGAGCTGCTGGGCGTGGATCTGCGTGGATACACAGGGCATCCGGTGCTGCCACTGCTGGCGCGCATCGCCCCACGCCTTGCGGAATTGCTGGAGCAGA
>CAZPJX010000245.1:0-2382 GCA_964586985.1 uncultured Gemmatimonas sp.
GTGCACGCACTGTCGCTACTCAGACGGTCACCAGTGTGTTGGCGGCAGCATTGGTGGGATTGGGCTCCCTGCGGGAGAACCCGCTTCGCGCGCTACTCTCCACGCTTGGGGTCATCATCGGAGTGGGCGCGCTGGTGGCCGTCCTTTCGTTGAGTGATGCCATGCAGCGATTTGCCCGCGGCGAAGTCTCCCGGACGACCGATCTGCAGCAGGTCACGGTTCAGGCGCAGACGCAAGTTGTGGTGGATGGAATCCCTACGCCCGTGCGACACTATCCTGTCTTCACCGTCCGTGACCTCGCGGATATCCGGCAGGAGATTACGCCGCTCGTCGGCGCCGGCCTGATGCTTTCGGGATCGGCCCGCGTGTCGTATCCACGCACAGGAAGGCAGCGTCAGGCGGGGATCACGGCGGCCACTGCAGGCATGGAAGCCATCTCCACACCGATCCTGCTGTCCGGCCGACTGTTCACGAGTACCGAAGCCAACCACAACGCCCCGGTGATTGTGCTCTCCTACCTGCTGGCCGAGGAACTGGCGGCGGAGAGGGGAGCGTACTCCATGCTCGGGGCATTCGTCCGGGTGCGTGGCATCCCCATGGAAGTCATCGGCATCCTCGCCAGGAAAACCGGTGAGCGCGGATACGCTGCCACCGTACCCTTCGCGGCGGCGGCCCCGCTGCTGGCTGCCACGACCTCGTTGCGAACCCCTACCCTTCTGCTCAAGGCTACGTCCGTAGAGGACGTCCAGCGGGTGAAGCGCAACGTCGAAGACTGGCTGGCGACCCGATATCGCGACTGGGAGACCTCGGTGCGCATCTCAACCCGCGAGGCCATGCTCGAAGAGACCACGCGGGGTTTCGTCATCATGAAGGTCTTTCTGGGTACACTCGCTGGTATCTCGCTGCTGGTGGGCGGAATCGGCATCATGAATATCATGCTCGCCAGTGTCACCGAGCGGACTCGCGAGATCGGCATTCGCAAGGCCATCGGCGCCCGTCCGCGCGACATTCAGTGGCAGTTCCTCACCGAGGCGGTGGCGGTCTCCTGCCTGGGGAGCGCGGTGGGAGTAGCCCTCGGTGCCGCGATCAGTGTCGGCACGATCATGGGGATTCGCCGGTGGCTGGGAGCCGACTATCTGGCCTTCACCCTGAACCTGAGCACCGTGCTTATCGCGGCCGCAGCCGCCGTAACCATCGGCGTCGTCTTCGGCACCTACCCCGCTCGGCGCGCTGGCCGCCTGAGCCCCATCGACGCGATTCGACACGAGTAGGCCACTCCTCCTCTCCCCTCGGCCCAATCCGGTACAGACATCTTGGTCCCCCGGTGTCGGCCGTTCAGATTGCGAGCCATGAGCAAGTCGCACACGGAGACGGGGAATAGGCAGTCCCTGCGGCGCTGGGTCGTCAAGGCCGGCAGCAACATGGTTTGCAGTGGCGGTCCGCTACTGCTTCGGGCCTGGATGCAGCAGGTCGCAAACCTGCGCCGGGAGCGCGGTATCGAGGTGATCTGGGTGACGTCCGGGGCCATCGCCTCGGCTGCCGATCGTGTGCCATCAGCCAGAAAGAAGAATCGCACACTGTCGGAGAAGCAGGCGCTCAGCGCCATCGGTCAACCGATGGTCATGGATCTCTACAACCTGGCACTCAACGCCACCGGTCTGATGGGGGCGCAGATTCTGCTCACCTACGACGACATCGCGGATGATCTGCGTCGACGCAATTTCCAGAATACCGTCGAACAGCTGCTGACCTGGGGCATCACCCCCATTCTCAATGAAAACGACGCCGTCGCGACGGAAGAAATCAAATTTGGCGACAACGACAGCTTGTCGGCACGCGTGGCATGGGTGACGAACGCCGAGCGGCTCCTCATTCTCACGGATGTCGCCGGTCTGTACGACAGTGATCCGCGGATCAATCCAGAGGCTCAACGCGTTCCGACTCTCGACCGGGTGACGACGGCGTTGATCGACAGCACCGATAAGGGCAGTGGCTCCTCCCGTGGCACCGGCGGAATGTTTTCCAAGCTGACGGCCGCGCAGCTCGCATCGGATCATGGCGTGGAGACCTGGCTTGTACAGGGTGACATCCCCGCCGTACTGCTCCAGGTCGCCGACGATGCCGACGTTGGGACACGTATTGCTGCGCAATGCAGGCGAGGAGAGAGAAGCTGATGATCACCCCCGAAGCGATGCGTGTCCGGCTCACGGCCCTTCGCAGTGCGGCGCGCCAGCTGCGGGCTACGGATGCTGCAACGCGCAATGCTGTACTCGAGCGGGCCGCCGAGCTTCTGGAGAGTCGCACGGCGCAGATCCTCGCCGCCAACCAGCAGGACCTTGAGGCCCTGACGGACACCGCAGATGCCGCCTTTCGTGACCGGCT
>CAZPJX010000246.1:0-2368 GCA_964586985.1 uncultured Gemmatimonas sp.
CTTGCGGAGTGCCGAGGACGAGTACGTGGATCAGCAAGCCTTGATCGAGGAGCAGCGTCGACAGATCGTGTTGCCCCCACCGCCAACGACATTGGAGCGGGAACAGGCGATCGCGACCGTCGATCAACGCCCTGATGCGGCGATCCGCGTCGTCCGCACCTGGATCCGGCAATGAGTGGTGCGGGAGTAGCGCTGGCGCGGAATGCGGGAAGCGCCGACCGATATGCGCCTGACCGTCTCTCCGGACGGCAGAAGGCGGCGATCCTGTGTATGGCGATCGGGTCAGAACACGCCGCAAAGATCACCAGCGGACTGCAATCCGAAGAGGCGGAGATCATCGCGCTCGAGATGGCGCAGCTTCACCAGGTTCCGCAGACCACCATCGATGCAGTCCTTCTGGAGTGGCTCGAAGTCACGCTTGGCGTGGACTCGCTGAGCACGGGCGGGGTGGAGTTTGCCAAAGACGTCCTCGAAAAGGCGTTCGGCCCGGCCAAGGCACAGCAGATCCTCAAGCGGATTCAGGGTCAGCTCGCGGATAGTGACCGTTTTGGCCGCTTGCGCCGAGCCGACCCGCAACAACTCGGCAATACGCTGCGGGGCGAGCACCCACAGACGATCGCACTCATCCTCGCGCACCTCGATCCGGCCCATGTGGCGGCCATCATTCGGGAGTTCGATCCCACCCTGGGCGGTGATGTCATGTTCCGGATCGCCCGGATGGAGAAAGTGTCACCGGAGATGATCTCGCTGGTGGAACGCGCCATCGGCAACGAAACGGACATGTCCTTCTCGCAGGGTATGTCGAGTGTTGGCGGGCCGGCCGCCGTCGCCGCCATCCTCAACCTCGTCAGCTCGTCGCTGGAGAAGGAAGTGCTCGACCTGGTGGCGGAGAAGGATCCGCATCTCAGCGATCAGATCAAGAACCTCATGTTTGTCTTCGAGGACCTGGCTGCGCTCGACGACAAGTCACTGCAGCGCTTGCTGCGCGAGGTGGACGTCAAACAGCTGGCCCTGGCCCTCAAGGCGGCGAGCCCGGACCTCAAGGACAAGATCATGGGCACGATGTCGCAGCGCGCCGTGGCTGGCCTCAAGGAAGAGATGGAGTTCCTCGGACCGGTCAAGATGCGCGATGTCGAAGCAGCACAGACGGACATCGTCTCGAAGGTCCGTGCCCTGGAGGAAACCGGCGAGATCGTCCTGAGTGCGGGGACCGACGATGTCATCATCTAATCGAGCGTCGATGCAGGCCGTGTCGTGGGATCTGGATGAGTTTCCGGTTGAGGATGTGTTTGCCGATGTGGCGGCGCTCCCTCCGGTGGGACAACCACAACCGGCCACCTCGGAGCAGTTGTCGGAGGCGATCGAGGTCAGCCCCGCCGAGCGTTTTGCGGCGGAGCGCGCTCGCATCGAGGCGGACGCCTATGCTCGGGGACGTGCCGATGGTGAAGCGGCTGCGCACAGCAAGTTCGAGGAGGCGATCACCCACGCCACTGGCGCCCTGAACGACGCCGTCCTCTCGGTACAGATGCACGAAGCCCGTTGGCTTGGAAATGTCGAGGAGAATGTGGCAGCGCTGGCCGTGCTGGTGGCCCGGCATGTTGTGCAACGGGAAGTGCTGGTCGACCACACCTTCGTGAGTGATCTGGTGGTCAAGGCACTCACCCAGTATCCGGTGGACGAGGAGATCACGGTGCGCATGCATCCAGATGATCTCGTCGCCTGTCGACCCGTGCTCGATCAGGTCACCAGTTCCGGTTTGGGGGCGGGTGTGCGAACGCTCCGCTGGCTCGCGGATGCCAATATCCAGCGTGGCGGATGCCTGACGGAGGGGCGTGAACGCATCATCGACGGGCGCGTCGACACGTCATTGGAGCGTGCCTACCGCATGCTTGCAGGGATCCAGGCATGACCGTGGCCATGAAGACGCCTCATTACAACACGGCCCTGACCGAGACCGAATCGGCGTTCGACGCGCTTGCTTATCGGATCGCCGGAATCGAGCGATTCGCCCCGTATGGGCGCGTCACGCGCGTGGTTGGCCTCGTGGTCGAAGCCACCGGCATCGATGTCGGGCTTGGTTCGCTGTGTCGCATCACCAACCATGCCCGCGATCGTTCGGTCCTGGCCGAGGTCGTGGGCTTCAATGAACGCCATGTGCTGCTCATGCCCCTGGGTGAGCTCGATGGTTTGCACGCCGGAGCGAGCGTGCAGCCCCTGGTCGAGGCCAGCGACGAAGGCAGCGACGACGACGGGCGCATCCGCTGGCGCACGCGCACGTCGGCGTGGGAGCCGCCCGACGCCGATCCCGAGCTCGCGAAGATCTCGGATGCGATGACCACGCGGCTGTTCCGCATCGAGGTCGACGTGC
>CAZPJX010000247.1:0-2293 GCA_964586985.1 uncultured Gemmatimonas sp.
GGTACGGCTCGATGTCGTCGTCGGAGTCGTTGCGGACCAGCACGATGCCGCGCTGCGCGGGTTCCAGCGCCGGCCCAGCGTTGGTGTTTCGCTTCCGATGACGCAGATCGACAACTGCATCGACAAAGGCGTTGTACGCTGTGGCGGGGATGCGGAGTGCATCGCCCTTCCGGACTTTGGTCAGGTCAGGCATTTCACGACCTCCCGAAGGCGGACTGGTCGGACCGAACACCCCCGCGAACGATCATGCACCAATGTTCAACGCGCTGGCAATCGCGATGTCCGAGCCGAAATCCACGGCGGTGCTGCTGGTGGTCTTCGGGCTGCTGATGGCCTTTAGCGTGCTGTTCGCTCGCACGCTCGACCGCTTCGGTGTTCCCGTGGTGCTGCTGTTCCTGCTGCTGGGAATGCTGGGTGGTTCCGAGGGTCTGGGTGGGGTGGCGTTCGACAACTACGAGTTCGCCTTTCGCGTCGGCACCATCGCACTGGTTCTCATCCTCTTCGACGGCGGACTGAACACTTCGCCAGGAGCGATTCGTCGCAGCGCCGGCCCCGCGGGAGTGCTGGCGACGGTGGGCGTGGCGGGCACCGCCGGGGCAATGGCGCTGATCGGGCGCGCGCTGGGACTCTCTTGGCCCGAGGCGCTGCTGATTGGAGCGATCGTCTCCTCGACTGACGCGGCAGCGGTCTTCGCTGTCCTTCGCGGTGGTAGCCTGCGTGTGAAGGAGAGGGTCCGATCTACACTCGAGGTCGAGTCCTGCATGAACGACCCGATGGCGGTCATCCTCACCGTCGCCGTGGTCGAGACAGTCCGGGTGGCCATGCTCTCCGGCAGTGCGGGTGCTGGTGGAGGAGGTCGGCAGCTCTGGCGGCTGGCAATCGATGTGCCGGTGCAACTGTTGGTCGGCACGCTCATTGGGCTTTTCACCGGCTATTGCACAAGATGGACCCTCTCGAAAGTGCGCCTCGCCACAGGCGGGTTGTACCCGGTGATCACGCTGGCGGCGGCCTGCGTGGCTTTCGGCGCGGCAACACTGGCGCTGGGCAGCGGGTTCCTGGCAGTGTTCGTCGCGGGCGTAGTACTCGGGGGCGGGCCGCTGCCGTTCCGCGCTGGCCTCACGCGTGTGCACGATGCCATCGCGTGGCTTAGCCAGGTTTCGATGTTCCTCATGCTGGGCGTATTGGTCTTCCCCAGCAAGCTCCTGCCCGTGGCGGGCGTGGGATTGGCGCTGGGACTGGGGTTGGCGGTGCTCGCCCGGCCGCTGGTAGTCACGATGTGCCTGCTGCCGTTCCGGTGGAGTGCGCGCGAGATCGGATACGTCTCCTGGGTGGGCATCCGCGGCGCGGTGCCGATCATCCTGGGCACGTTCCCGGTCATGGCGGATCTGCCCGGCGGCGAGCGGATCTTCCACATCGTGTTCTTCATCGTGGTCGTCAGCTCGTTGGTGCCAGGCGCGAGCATCGTTCCTCTGACCAGGCGTCTGAAGCTTGACGATCCCGAGCCTCCGATGCCCATGGCCGCATTGGAGTTGCACAGCCTCAGGCCCATGGGAGGGGAAATCCACGCCTACCGGATCGAGCCGACCGTGGCCGCCTGCGGTGTACCGCTCTCGCAGGTCCGCTTCCCCGACGGTGCGGCGGCCATCATGGTAGTGCGCGGCGACCGAATCATGGCGGCTCGCGGCTACACCGTGTTGCAGGCGGGTGACCACGTCTACGTCTTCTGCCGCCCCGGTGATGAGCCGCAAATCGGCCTGCTGTTCGGACGCAGCTTGCAGGCGTGAGTTGCCCGTTATGGTTCGGGATTTGACTCGATCCTGGATTGGTGCAGTCCGCGTCATCATGATTCAGATCCCCAGCCCTGAGAAGTTGCCCTCGTCGTACACGCGCTCGACGTACGCCGCGACCGGGCGCTTCACGATCGCGTGCGATCCGGTGTCCTCCTGGTCTGCGTACCGCACCCAGAGGTACTCCCAGCCCTTCTTGCTGATGCCGCTGATGTCTCCTACGGAGATGCCCGTGGCGTTGGGGCTGGCCGCGAACCGGAACGTGATCTCCCAGTCGTCATCGGGGTCGGTGCCGCGCCGCGCGCCCGATGCGCCCAGGAACAGGACCTCGCCCGGCTGAAACCCTTTGAACGCGCCGGAGTTCACCTTGCCGGTGAGCGTGAAGAGCGTGCCCTTGTACGACGGCGTCACCTGGTCGTTGGTGAAGTAGTGCGTCTCCGAGAACTGAAAGACCGGGACGGTGATGTCCACGCCCTCGACGCCGTCGGCGGTGACGCCGATCGCGC
>CAZPJX010000248.1:0-2218 GCA_964586985.1 uncultured Gemmatimonas sp.
TACGTTCTTCGATCGCGAAGGAGCGCAACGCGTAACCGTAAGTCCCCGGTCCGAGGACGGACCGGCTCGCCAGGGGTGCACACGAGATACGAGCGACCGGCGCATCAACCGTTCTCAAGACTCCGAATACGTCCACAGCGCAGCGCGCGATTGTGCATCCCCGGTCCGGGGACGGACCGGCTCGCCAGGGAGAGGGGGGATCGATGCGATGCCTTCATTCCCCTCGGGTCGCTCCTTCGATTTGCCTGCTTCTTTCAACTCGCTCCTTCAATCTGCCTTCATCCTTGATTTCGCCCCGTTTCTTCGGTTCGCTCCATCCCTTCGTTGCCATGTCCTGGTCCCGGGTTGACTTTGGCGAAAGGCAATTCTACCCTCTGCTCATGATCGTGCTCATCGATAACTACGATTCGTTCACCTACAACCTGGTCCAGCGCATCGGCGAGCTGGACCGCAACCAACAGATGGTCGTGTACCGCAACGACCAGGTCACCATCGAGCAGATCGAGGCGGACCACCCCACGCACATCATCGTGTCGCCCGGCCCGTGTACGCCCAAGGAGGCGGGCATCAGCGTGGAGGTCATCAAGCACTTCGCCGGCAAGCAGCCCATCCTGGGCGTCTGTCTCGGACATCAGTCCATCGGCTACGCCTTCGGCGCCCAGATCGTGCGGGCCGACCGGCTCATGCACGGCAAGACCAGCCGGATCACCCACGACGGCCGGTCCATCTTCGCGGATATGCCCAACCCGTTCACCGCCACCCGCTATCACTCGCTGGTCATCAAGCCCGATACCCTGCCCGATGCATTCGAGGTCACCGCGCGCACCGAAGACTCGCCCGACAATGAGATCATGGCCGTGCGTCACCGCACCATGCCCATCGAGGGCGTTCAGTTTCACCCCGAAAGCTTCCTGACCGAGAAAGGCCACACCCTGCTGGCCAACTTCCTCAAGCTGTGAGGACATGAAAAACTGAGCGTGGAGACCACGCCCACCACCGCGCTCCAACATCGGTGCTTCCGCTCTGCTGAGTCCCCGCTCCTCGTTTCCTTCGTTCCTGTCGCTAAACATGGATCGCTCGACCAGCCACGGCCAGGGCTGCCTCCTTCATGGCCTCGGCGAGCGTGGGATGAGCATGGCAGGTGCGGGCAAGATCTTCGCTGCTGGCCCCGAACTCGATCGCGGCGGTCGCCTCGGCGATCAGATCGCCCGCACGGGGGCCGAGGATATGTACGCCGAGTATGCGATCCGTATCCGCGTGGGCAAGGATCTTAACGAAACCCTCCATCTGCCCGAGTGCGCGGGCTCGACCATTGGCCCGGAACGCAAACGAGCCTTTACGATAGGCAATGTCGGCCTGCTTCAACTGCTCCTCGGTCTTGCCCACCGAAGCGATCTCCGGATGGGTGTAGACCACGGCGGGAATCGCATCGTAGTTGACATGGCCGTATCCGCCGGCCAGATGTTCCACGCAAGCGACCGCCTCCTCGTGGGCTTTGTGGGCCAACATCGCCCCGCCGATCGCATCGCCGACGGCATAGACATTGGCCGCCGACGTGGCGAAATGCCCGTCCACGGGAATTCGCCCTTTGTCATCGGTTTCAATGCCCACCGCATCGAGGCCAAGGTCTTTCGTGTTGGGCACGCGGCCCACCGCCAGAAGCACGCGCGAACAGTGCAGCGGCTCGGCGTCGGCACATTCAACCACGCAACCGTTCGCCTCCGGCTTGGCCGAGGTCACCCGGCTGGACAATCGAAACTCGATGCCTTGCTTGGCGAACAGCTTATGGGCCTCGGCGGCCAACTCCGAATCCATGCCCGGCAGGATGCGATCGAGGTATTCCAGCACAGTGACCTTGGCGCCGAGCCGATGCCAGATCGCCGCCATTTCGAGTCCGATGTAGCCTCCGCCGATGACGACCAGATGTTCGGGAACCTTGTCGTAGGCCAGCGCCTCGGTGCTCGTGCCGATGCGGTCGCCATCAGGTTGCACGCCGGGTAAGCCGGCCGAGCGGCTTCCGGTGGCGAGGAGGATTTTGGCGGCTTCGAGCTGGGTTTCGCCGTCCGCTCCGCTGACAAGAACGCGGCCCGGGCCGGCGATTCTGCCGCGGCCTGTATATCGCGTGATGTTGTTCTTGCGCAACAGCGCAGCCACCCCTTTGGTCAGCGCGGAAACCACCTGATCTTTGCGGCGCATCAATGCGGACAGATCGAGCTTG
>CAZPJX010000249.1:0-2189 GCA_964586985.1 uncultured Gemmatimonas sp.
CGCCGGCCTCGAGGGCTCCTTCCACCACTTCGCGCACGGCCTTCATCCCTGACCGGTGCCCGAACACTCTGGGCATGTGCCGCTCGCGCGCCCACCGACCATTGCCATCCATGATGATCGCGATGTGACGCGGTACCGCGCCATGCACGCGTATGCGTGACAGCACGTCCGACGCGAGTTCAGTCATGACTGGCCAGGGCGGTAGCGCGCACGTCCACGATCCGTCCGCAAGGCGGACTCAGACTTCCATCAATTCGGCTTCCTTCGCCTTGACCAAGGCGTCGATCTTGCCGATGAACTCGTCGTGCACCTTCTGAAGTTCCTTCTCCGCGAGCTTCTTCTCGTCCTCGGAGACGCCGTCGAGCTTCTTCACCTTGTCCCGGGCGTCTGTGCGCGCGTGACGCACTGCGATACGCCCATCCTCGGCGAACTTGTGCAGCACCTTCACCAGTTCCTTGCGACGCTGCTCATTCATGCTGGGCAGCGGCACACGGATCACGCCGCCCTGATGGGCCGGGTCGAGTCCGAGTTCCGATTCCCGGATGGCCTTCTCAATGACCTTCGCCTGCCCCTTGTCGAAGGGCGTCACCAGCAGGATCCGAGGCTCAGGCGCTGCGATCGAAGCCACCTGGTTCAACGGCACCAACGAACCGTAGGCTTCGACCTTGATGGTATCGAGCATGTTCGGTGAGGCCTTCCCGGTGCGTACCCCCGAGAACTCGCGCTTGGAATTGTCGATGGCCTTGTCCATTCCGGACTTGGCGTCCTTGATGATCTGCGCTGTTGTGCTCATGGCGTGTTCAGGAAACCAGGGTCCCGACCCGCTCGCCGCGCACGGCACGGGCGATGGCATCGGGGCTGTGGAGATTGAGGACGATCAGCGGCAAATGATTCTCCTTGCAGAGCGTGATGGCGGTGTGGTCCATCACGCGCAGCTCTTCGAGCATCACATCGCGATAGCGGATTGTCTCGTAGAACGTCGCGTTCGGGTCCTTCTTGGGGTCTGCCGAATAAATGCCGTCGACGCTGGTTGCCTTGATGATGACGTCGGCCTTCATCTGGATGGCGCGCAGTACCGCGGCGGTGTCAGTGGAAAAATAGGGATTCCCCGTGCCGGCAGCAAAGATCACGGTACGGCCCTTTTCGAAATGGCGGAGCGCCCGCCGGCGGATATACGGCTCCGCCAGCTCCTCCATACGAATGGACGTCATGACCCGGGTATCCAGCCCCTTCTTCTCGAGGACGTCCTGCAGCGCCATCGCATTGATGACCGTGCCAAGCATCCCCATGTAGTCGGCGCCTACGCGATCCATACCCATCTGTGAGAGCTGGGTGCCACGCACGATATTGCCGCCACCGATCACCAGGCCGAGCTGAACGCCCATCCGGGCCACATCGACGATCTGGTCGGCAAAGAATCCGATCCGGTCAAAATCAAACCCAACTCCGCGATCTCCGGCGAGGGCCTCACCGGAGATCTTGAGGAGTATGCGCGAGAAGCGCAGCGACGAACGCGCGTCGGCGCTCATCGAAGTTACTCGGCGCCGAGCTGCAGACGGGCGAAGCGGTCGACCGTAATCGTGCCACCGGCCTTTTTCGCGTAGTCCGCCACCAGCTGGGCAATCGTCACGGCGGGATCGCGCACCCAGGGCTGCGGCAACAGCGTCACATCCTTCAGGAAGGCCTCCACCTTACCCGTGGCGATCTTCTCGATCATCGCGTCGGGCTTCCCGGCCTGGCGTGCCTGCTCCTCGGCGATCCGGCGCTCCGTGTCGAGCGTATCGGCGGACACCCCCGAGCGGTCCACGGCGACCGGAGCCGACGCGGCCACGTGTTCGGCGATGTACTTCACCAGCTCACGGGTGGCATCATGCGAGGCCACCTCGGCCGACGAAGCGGTGATCTGCACCAGGGTGGCCAGCTTGCCGTTGTGGTGGCGGTACATACCGACCTGCCCGCTCGCGCCCGCGTCGAAGCGCGCCGTCCGCTTGGCGTTGACCGCTTCGCCGGTCAGCGCCGAGGCGCCCTTCACGAAGTCCGCCACGGTCTCGGCCGGATTGGACGCCAGCGGCTCGGCAAGCATCGCGTCGATGTCGGCCGCGGCCGACTGAACACGATGTGCGACCAGCGTCGCTACGATCTTGCCGAAATCCTCGTTTCGGGCCACGAAATCCGTCTCGCAGGCGACT
>CAZPJX010000250.1:0-2177 GCA_964586985.1 uncultured Gemmatimonas sp.
CACCTGCAAGGAGCCGAGCAGGGGCAGTTGCTGAAATGCCAGCACCGTCATGCCCACCGTGAGCACGGCCAGCAAGGCCGCTTCCAGCCCACAGGCGATCGTCCAGGGCCGAGCGGGCACAGGCGGTCTGTGGAAGCTCAGGACGGTGAGTGGTGTAACAACCACATACGCGAGGATATCGCCGATCCACCAGACCACCCCACCCTTCAGGGCACCTCCTCCCTGGGCCCAGTTCGCCACCACTCCCGCCGGCACACTCGCAAGGGCCGTCGCCACACTGACGATCGCGAGGAACAGCAGCACGTCCCGCAGGCGCGTGAAGCGAATGGGGAGTGCCGTGCACCGACGCAGGAACAGATCGATGAGCCCCAGCTCCGTCAGGCTGACGCAGAGGAATAGCACTCCGATTGAGGTCGCATAGCCCTGCAGCAGGTTCGACACGGAGTCGAGTACGGCATAGCCGATGAAGACCAGCGGGCGATGCGAGCGCGGCAGCACCAGCAAGGCGGCAACTGCAACACCGGCAGGGGGCCAGGCCGGCGCCAGCGGCCCGCCAAACCGGATGAGCGCCAGGGAGGCCGTGTGCGAGAGGAAGAACACCACGGCGAGAATCGCCAGGTGCTCCCGCTCCAGCGGTGACGGAAGCCATCGACGTGGCCGCATGCGGAAATGATCGCTTCCGCCTGCGAAAGAGGCAATTCGGGGTCCGCTCCCTACATTCCGGAAATACTCATCAGGTTTCTGTGGTGACTAACGGCCTCCACGAGGCGCGTGCCCCAGGTATTTACCGCGTATCCTGCTGCAACCCTATCTCTCCATCGTCCGTACGTCAGCGCATGTCCTCTCCTGCCATAGATATCTCGGGCATCTCCAAACGGTATGCCCAACACGTTGCGGTCCGGACTCTCTCGCTGCGTGTCCCACGGGGGGCGGTCTACGGGCTCCTCGGCCCCAACGGCGCCGGCAAGACGACAACCATCCGGATGCTGCTGAACATAATCGCCCCGGATACCGGGTCCATCTCCGTCCTGGGCACGTCCAGTGACGACCCCACCATCGTGGACCGCATTGGCTATCTCCCGGAGGAACGCGGACTCTATCGCAAGATGCAGGTCCGGCGGGTCCTCCGATTTCTCGGAGAACTGAAAGGATTATCCGGACGCGATCTCGATCGACGTATCGACGCCTGGCTTGAACGCCTCGCCCTCAAGGGTCAGGGTGCGGACTGGGGCCTGAGCAAGGTGGATGAGCTCTCTCGCGGCATGCAGCAGAAAGTGCAATTCATTGGCGCCCTGCTGCACGACCCCGAACTGATCATTCTCGACGAACCGTTCAGCGGACTCGATCCGATCAATGCGCAGGCCCTGAAGGACACGGTGGTGGACCTTCGGTATCAAGGGCGCACCATCATCTTCAGCACGCATCTCATGGAGAATGCGGAGCGACTCTGCGACGCCGTCTGTATCATCGCGGCGGGTGAGAAGGTGCTCGATGGCGCCGTGAGTGACGTCCGCGACGCCCATGGCGGGCGATTCGTCGTGCTGGCCTTCGATGGCCCGCCATCGGTCGCCACCGAGGCCATCCTGAATGATCCGGCGTGGGTGACGCGCCGTGACGACTCCAACCGCTACCTGGAGCTGGAACTGCCAGATCACGTCGCACCGTCGGCACTGCTCGCCGAGCTCGTGCAGCGTGGCGCATCCATCGAACGCTTCGAACGGGTGCGTCCATCCCTTCACCGGATATTCCTGGAGAAAGTCGGTGCCACGCACGTCGAAGCGGGAATGACCGGCCATGGCTGATCGCAAGCTGCTGGCGGTCATTCGCCGAGAGTATCTCGAGCGCGTCCGGACGCGCTGGTTCCTCTTCGCGACGCTATTCGGTCCGCTGCTGTTCGGGTCGCTCATGATCCTTCCGGCACTGATCGCCTCAAAGGACAAGGGGGCGGCCGACGCCTCCAACATCATCATCATCGATGCCACGGGGTCCGATCTCGGCACAGGCGTCGCCACGGAACTCGCCGGTGGAGTGACCGCCGGCGACCACGCGCCGCAGGTACGCCACGTGCCCGGAACGGGTATCGCCCAGGCAGAGTCGCTGGCCACCCGCGATGTCATGAGTGAGAGAGCCAAAGGGTATCTGGTGATCGACAGTACGTCGCTGACCAGCGGGGCGGC
>CAZPJX010000251.1:0-2084 GCA_964586985.1 uncultured Gemmatimonas sp.
ACGCTAGCCCAACTTCCACAGTTCGAGGGTGTCAAGCACGGTCAATCAAGGAGTTAGGGTGCGCAGTCGCCACTACATTTGGGCGATTTGCGGGGCGCGCAGTCGCTGCGGGAGGGTCAGCCCGAGGCGTTCCAGGAGCAGCGCTTGACTGGGATCGGGACGCACCACGCAGCGCAGGCGCAGCTCACGCGCCGAGCGATCGGCCAGCGGCAGCACCACGTCGGCGGCGTGGATGCGCCCGAGCTCGGTCAGGATCGTGCGTGGGGAGTGACCCAGCCCTGCGCGCGACTGCCATTGCTGCAGCGTCTTCCACATCGCGTAGGCGAGGAAGCAGATCAGGATGTGGGCCTTGATGCGTGCCTCCTTGTGGTGCCAGATCGGACGGATCGCAAGGTCGGATTTGTGAACGCGGAAGGCCGCCTCGGCCTCGGTGAGCTGGACGTAGGTTTTCCACAGTTCCTCATCGGTCCAGTCGTGCACGTTGGTGCGCAGGATGTAGGTGCCTTCGCTCAGGGCAGCCCACTCGTCCCATTCGGGGTTGGCGGTCCACTGGAGCCGCAGGCCCGAGGCGCGGCTCGGATCCTCCTCGATCGAGATCGCGTAGCGGCCGGCCGCGCGGCTGTTGCGCTCGAGCAGGCGCCCGATCTGGCGCTCGAGCGTGCTGCGCTCCCGCGGCCGTTTGGCCGCCTCGATCCGTCGGGCGAGCGCCCCCAGGCCGGCTTCGATGCGGCTCGCGAAGCGGGTGTGCATCGCACGCTCCTTCTCCAGGCGGCTCACCGAGCGGCACAGCAGGAACGTCTCAAGCCCCTCGGGCCCGCGGCACAGCTTCACCTGGACGTCCTCGCGGATCTGGCGCCAGTCGGTGCGCTCGGCCAGTTGCCGGCCCCAGCGCTTCAGCTCCGAGCGCGCGGTACCCAGCACGTAGCGCCGGCCGGTGGCGTTGAGCCAGGCGATGTTCTCGGCGCTCACCATGCCCCGGTCCATCACCCACACGCGATGGGCTTTGCCGAACCGGCGCTCCATCGCCTCCACGATCTCCTCCACCGTGGTCACGTCCACCGTGTCGCCGCGGAAGATCTCGTAGCCCAAAGGCATGCCCTCGCGGGTGACCACCAGCGCGATGTTCACCTGCACGCAGTCGAAGCGATGATCGCGGCTGTAGCCGCGCCGGGCAATCGTCGGGTCGGCCACCCCCTCGAAGTAGGTGCTGGTGACGTCATACAGGAGCAGGTCGTAGTCCAGGTCGAACAGCTCCCCGAGCCGCTCCACCAGATGGGTCTCGATCGCCTGCTTGTGCGGCAGCACCCGGTCCAGGCTCCGATACAGCCGCTCGTCGTAGAGCTGCTCGGTGCCCACCCCCAGAAGATCCTCCAGCGCAGTGGTCCGATACCACTGCTCGGCCACGTGCAGCTCGCTCGAGGGCTCGCACAGGCGCCCAATCACCAGGATCGCGATCACCTCCCCCCAGGGGACCGCCTCGCGCCCCGGGGGCAGCAGCCGCGCGCACACCTCATCGAGCTTCAGTGCCCGCCACAGCAACCACCCCAGCCACACCGCCCCGAAGCTGCGCGAGCGCTCCAGGCGCACCTTCCCGAGTTTGACCGGCACCGCCTCCGCGGGCTCGTCGAACAGGTGCCGCTGCGAACCCACTGCATGATCGCCGGCGATGCTGCGCGCCAGGGCCTGGGCGCGCGCGCGACCCGCGGCATCCAGCTCGCCCAGTTGCGCCACCGTCTGCTGCACCACCTTGCGCCCGCGGCGCACCGAGCGCACCAGCTGCCAATACACATGGGTCTTGCCGTCTTTGCGGCGCGTGCTGTGGCGCAGGTACATGTGCGCCTATTCTCAGCACGCTCCGCTGATCAGACAACCCACTTGGTCGCCACTACATCGGGTTTCGGCGAATTTGGCGGTCCGCGCGCGCACCTCGGCCGCTCAGCACAGCGCCGCTTCACTCGGCGCCATCGCTGTGGCGCCCACGCGACGAGCCGCCGTCTCCGCCGAAAACGGCGAGAACTGTGGAAGTTGGGCTAGCGGTCCGGGCTGATAGCATTCGGCCCCATGAAAGCCGACCTCCCGCAACT
>CAZPJX010000252.1:0-1731 GCA_964586985.1 uncultured Gemmatimonas sp.
CTGCACGAAGCCCGCATCCTGGAACCAGACCATCCGGTTGCACTTGTGGGCATCGCGCAAGGTGCTCTTGCGTTCGATCACCTGCAAATCCGGCTTCTCGATTCGACCCCTGACAACGACCCGCAGATTCACGATCTCGACCGGCGCGTAGCCGGGCGGCAGCGTATAGCCGTAGGCCTCCCGCATCGCCCCCATGAAGGTGGCGGTGATCGCGCTGACGTCGTTGATCCGCCCCGGCTCGACATCGACCGTGAAGAAGCGGCTCTGGCTGAAGTACTTCACGTCGGCCAGCCGCTGCACCACGATGTCCGACTCGGCGATTCCCTCGCTCTTCAGGATGTCGACGGCGCGCTTCACCAGTGCATCGAACTCCCGGTTGAGCCAGTCGAAATCGATTTCCTCCTCGACCTTGTGGATCGGCGTCGTGAACTCCTGCTTCATGTCCACGCGGATCGCGCCGAAGGCCGAGGCGTAGCCGGGGAGCGGCGGCACCACGACGGTCGGAGAACCGATCTCGCGCGCGAGGTCGCACGCGTAGAGCGAGCCGCCGCCGCCATAGGGGACGATCGCGAAGTCGCGCGGATCCCAGCCGCGCGCCACCGTCTGGATGCGCATCGCCATCATCAGGTTCGCCATGGCCACCCGGTACATGTTGGCCGCCGAATCCTCGGCGGTCCATCCGTAGTGCACCCCGATCTTCTCGACCAGCGCCTTGCGGGAAAGGTTGCCGTCGACCTTGAGTTCGCCGCCCAGGTAGTACTCGGGATCGATGCGCCCCAGCACGATCTGGCAGTCGGTGTTGGTCGGCTCCTCGCCGCCCTGACCGTAGCAGGCAGGGCCTGGAACAGCCCCCATGCTCTGTGGTCCGACATTGAGGATCTTGCCCTTGTCCACCCAGCCGATCGAGCCGCCACCCGATCCGATGTAGACGGTATCCACGGACGGCAGGCAGCAGGGAACATTCCAGAGAATCTTCCATTCGTGCGTGATCGCCGGCGAGCCGCGATAGATCATCGACACGTTGTTGGTGGTGCCCCCGGTTTCGAAGGCGATGACGTTCTCGAACCCGGCCAGCGAACCGATGTAGCCAGCCATGCCGACCGCGCCCGAGACCGGTGACGAGTGGAAGGTCTTGGCCGGCATCTTCGCCGCCTCGTCCATGCCGATGACGCCCCCGCCCGAAGTCGTCACGAGGATCGGGCCATTGAAGTTCCAGTCCTTCTTGAGCCGGTGCGACAGTCCGCTCAGGTAGTTCTTGAGGATCGGAGCGATGTACGCGTTGAGCACGGTGGTGCAGGTGCGCTCGAACTCGAGCATCTGCGGAAGAACCTCGTGCGACAGGGTGACGTCCACGCCAGGAAGTTCCCGCTGCAGGATCTCCCGGGTGCGTGTTTCGTGAGCGGGGTTCATGAATGAATCCATGTACACCACCGCGATGGACTCGACGCCGCGCTTGCGGCACTTGCGGGCCGCCGTGATCACGTCTTCTTCGTTGAGCGGCACCAGGATTTCGCCATAGGGGCTCACCCGCTCCCGCACGGTCAGGACGTCGCGCCGCGGAATGATCAACTCGGGCGGATCCCAGTCCAGCTCGAACGCCGAGATGCGCTCGGCGCGACCACCACCGAGAACGTCCCTGAACCCGGTCGTGGTGATCAGCGCGGTCTTGACGCCCTTGCGCTCGAGGATCGCGTTGGTGGAAACCGTTGCGCCGTGACGGAACGTGTAGAC
>CAZPJX010000252.1:1741-2080 GCA_964586985.1 uncultured Gemmatimonas sp.
CAGGCCTGCGCGCTTCAGGCCATTGATCACGCCGTCGAAGAAGGTGGGAGGCGTGGAAGGCACCTTTCCGATGCGCTGCTCCCCTGTCTCGAGGTTGACACCGATCACGTCGGTGAACGTGCCACCGATGTCCGTACCGACGACCCATTTCCCCTTGCCCATTTCACCTCCTTTTCGCCGCGCGCCCTGCGAGGGGCACGGCATCGTGTCCGCAGCTCGATGAGAGAGAACCAATCCGGTCGAAACCGCCGTTTAAGGAACGTTATTCGTTTTTGATTGCCAAGTCAACACCCGCCCGTGCACCCGCTTCATTTGCTCATGCCTGCTCGAGGCTGCGCC
>CAZPJX010000253.1:0-1947 GCA_964586985.1 uncultured Gemmatimonas sp.
CTGTGGGCGTATCGCGCGCCAGAGTGGAGAGATAGGCCAGGCCACCGGCATCCTGCAGCTGGCCACGGCGCTCGAGGCGCTCCGAGACGGTGACGGCATCGATGGCCTGGGATTCGGCCACCAGCTCGCCGATGGCCTCGAAGATCAGACGGTGGTCGGGACGGTAGAAATCCTCGGGTCCGACGCTGTCTCCCACCTGATCCCAGGCGGCGGTATCGAGCAGCAGGCCGCCAAGCACGGCCTGCTCGGCTTCAACGGAATGTGGAGGGGTGCGTAGCAGGTCCATGCCGGCGCATTCTGGCCCAACATCCTGCGGCCAGCCAGACGAAAGTCTGGGGATTTCCTGTGGAAATCCCCAGACCCTCTACCTGTGTCAGGCCGACTCTTCGGCGCTGATGACGATGGGCAGCTCGACGTCGATGTCGGTGTGCAGGTGCACGATCACGACATGCTCGCCGACGGTGCGCAGCGGGCCGTTGGGCAGACGCACTTCGCTGCGCGAGAGCTCCTGTCCCGCGGCCGACGCCGCCTCGGCGATATCCGAAGTGCCGATCGAACCGAAGAGCTTGCCCTCGCTGCCCGCCTTGGCGGTGATCTGCAGACGGAAGCCTTCGAATTTCGCCTTGCGGCCCTCGGCACCGGCGAGCTGATCGCGCTGCGCCTTTTCCAGTTCGGCGCGACGGGCCTCGAAACGCGCAACGTTCGCGGCCGTGGCCAACGTGGCCTTGCCCTTGGGCAGCAGGTAGTTGCGGGCATAGCCCGAGCGCACCGCAACGCGGTCACCCAGGTTGCCGAGGTTCGCGACCTTTTCCAGCAGAATGACGTCCATGGTTGACCTCAGTGCTGATCGGTGTAGGGCAGCAGCGCGAGGAAGCGCGCACGCTTGATGGCAACCGCCAGCTGGCGCTGGAAGAAGCTCTTGGTGCCCGTGATGCGGCTGGGGACGATCTTGCCGGTCTCGGAGATATACCCCTTGAGCGTGGCCAGATCCTTGTAGTCGATCGACTTCACGCCATCGGCGGTGAAGCGACAGAATTTCCTGCGGCGGATGAAACGCGACATGAATGGTTCTCCGTTAGAGGTGTGCGGTCAGCGTGCGCCGAGGCCGTCGTCATCGTCGCCCAGCGGCGACTCGCGATCGCGGCGGCGGTCGCCACCATCCTCGTCCTCGCCCCGGGCCATCGGCGACGGCTCGGTGACCGGCTCATCCATGCTCACGACCAGGTGCCGCAGCACCGCGTCGCTGAAACGGAATGCGCCGGTGAGCTCGGCCAGGGTCTTCTGGTCGGTCTCGATGTTCATCAGCAGGTAATGCGCCTTGTGGACCTTGGCGATGGGGTAAGCCAGCTGGCGGCGGCCCCAGTCCTCGACACGGTGCACGGCGCCACCGCCGGCGGTCACCATGCCCTTGTAGCGCTCGAGCATGGCCGGAACCTGCTCGCTCTGGTCCGGGTGCACCAGGACCACGATCTCGTAATGCCTCATGTAGCCTCTCCTTGTGGATGAAAGCCACCCGCCGAAGGCTGGACGGTGTGGCAAGAAGGGGGCGGAACTGTACCGGAGCGGCGTTGGCGCCGCAAGGCGGGGTCCACGGAAGCTGAACCTGCTGCGTCGCGTCACTGGCACTGGAAAATGTGCGCGCGCGATTCCAGTATCGCGGGCCAGATCGGCCCGGTCGATCAGGTCACCGAGTCGCCAGGCTGCACGCATCAAGCGACGGAAATCCACCTTGATGCCTATGAGACCGGCGGCGGAATACCCCTCCGACTACGCCCGGTGATCCCGATATCGCGGACCAAGGCAGCTGAACGCTCGGTCATGACCCAGGACAGCGGCCTGGATGGAGTCCGCCACAGCCGCCTGCCAGGCGTCGTTTTCTCCCATCCTGGTACCGGAACGCTGCTGCCGCAGTGCAACCCTCTCGGCGTGGGCACGGTGGATCCCCTG
>CAZPJX010000254.1:0-1910 GCA_964586985.1 uncultured Gemmatimonas sp.
GCCAGCTCCCACCCTCACCAGTGCCGTACCCGCCGCCGGGATCGTCTCCCGGCTCGTCGATGCCAGGCCTGCCGCCCCTGCCCCCCGTGCCGGCGAGGCCTCGGCCGCGCCCGGGCGGCTCGGTGCCCATCGCGATCCCGGCACCCATCGCCCCGGCCCCCACGACACCCACCTTCATCAACGTCATCGCGATTCAGACCCCACGATAGACTGGGGCCCGCTTCTCGAGGAACGCTCGCACCCCTTCCTCGTAGTCGGCCGTGCGTCCCGCTTCATGCATGGCCTGTGCCTCCACCTCGAGCTGCGTGTCGAGATCATTCCCGAACGAGGCGTTCATTGCTCGCTTGGTGAGGCCAAAGCCGCGCGTCGCCTGCGTCGCCAACCGCGTGGCCATCGCCTGCACCACGCCCATCAGTTCCGCCTTTGGCACCACATCCCAGATCAGGCCCCACGCTTTTGCCTGCGCGGCCCCCATTTTCTCGGCAAGAAAAAACATGCCGGTCGCCCGCTGGACACCAACAAGCCGCGGAACGAAGAACGTTCCGCTCGTATCGGGGATGAGCCCGAGCTTGGCGAAACTCTCCACGAAACTCGCGTCTTCGGCCGCAATGGTGAGATCGCAGGCAAACGCCAGGTTCGCACCAGCACCCGCCGCGATTCCATTCACCGCACACAGCACGGGCTTCTCCAGTGCACGGATCGCACGAATGATCGGGTTATAGCAAGTCCTCACGATCTCGCCGATATCCGGCATCGCGCCGTCGCCTCCTTCCTGCGGCAGCGCCTCCGCAAGATCCTGCCCCGCGCAGAACCCCCGCCCGGCACCGGTGAGCACCACGGCTCGCACCGCAGAATCATCCGCAGCACGACGCAACGCCGCCTGCAGCGCCGCGGCCATGTCCCGATTGAAACTGTTGAGTACATCGGGCCGATTCAGCGTCAGCGTAAGCACGCCGTCCGCCTGTTCCACGAGGAGAGAAGGGAGGGAAGAAGACATTCGCGTAAGTTAGCAGGTACGCGTTAACGCTGCTGCGCCAGGTGGCGACGATTCACAGCTTCACACGATCCGGTCGTCCCATTCCGACAGCGATCAGCGCTCCCGCAGCCCTGCACGATTCGTACGATCGACAAACTCCCGATTCCAGCGCACACTGGGCAGATTATCAGGTTATGCCTGCCAAGACTGCTGCACGTCCTGCCGCGCGAAACGCGCACGCTCCCTCCTCGACGCCGCGCGCCGGATTCGACTGGCGCCAGATCGCGTACCACACGCTGGTGTCGCGCGCCCTCGATGATGTCGAGGAGACAACTAACCGCAATCGCACGAGCGTCCCGCGCGAACATCTGGTCCTCTACCAGTTCTCGGCGCGCGGCCATGACATGGCGCAGGTCATCCTCGGTTCACTCCTGCAGGGCCCACATGACGGCGCGGGTGCGTACTACCGCTCTCGCCCGTTCCTGTTGTCGATCGGTCTCGATATCGCCGATGCCCTTGGGAGCCCCCTGGGCCGAGCCGGTGGCTTCAGCGATGGCCGTGATATCGGCGTCGTCTGCAATTTCCCCTGCCCTGACCGCTGCACGGTGCTTCCCATGTCGGGCGACGTGGGCTCACAGTACACACCCGCCGCAGGCTGGGCGCAGAGCATCCTGTACCATCGGGATACGCTGCGGGACTCCGCCTATGGTACGAGCATGAGTGTCGCACTCGGCGGTGATGCCTCGGTGGCCACCAGTGGTTTCTGGGCGGCACTCACCATGGCCACCACACTCTCGCTGCCGATGCTGTTCTATATCGAGGACAACAACCTCGGCATCAGTGTGCGCGGAGACATGCAGACGCCAGGTGCGGATATCGCGAAGAACCTCGCGTCCTTCGGCAATCTGTTCATCCGCAACGGCAACGGCTCCGA
>CAZPJX010000255.1:0-1896 GCA_964586985.1 uncultured Gemmatimonas sp.
CACCGGGCGATTGAGCCAGAAATTCTGTGGCGGCATCGTCCAATGGATGCCCACGGTCAGGCCGAATTTCTTCCCGAGTTGTGCGTCGGCGGCGGCGGCCACCGCAGGGAGCGCCTTGTCGAATTCGTCGTAACTCGTGCACAGGAACGGCAGTCCGAGAACGTTCAGGTCAGGGACGTCGCCGGCCGCGAAGCCCACTGCGACGTCGCCCATCTGCACCTGGTTGGTGGAAACCGCCTTGACGACGTCCGCCGCCTTGTAGGGCAATTCGCCCGCGGCCAGCACGGTGATCTTGAGCTTCCCACCCGTGGCCCGGGCTACATCCTCCGCAAACGCGCGATTGAGTTGGGCGGGCTTGTCGTTCGGTGGGAAATATGTGAAGAACTTCCACTCCGTGCCCTGGCCGAAGGCGGAGCCCGCCATCAGGGCAAGCGGCAGGACGGCACCGCGCAAGAAGCTGGTGCGGATTCGATGTGTGACGCGCATACATCCTCCCCCGATCAATCGCTGCAACGGCAGCGGCGGATGAATGCTACGAGGGGACCGTGCATCCATGCAATCGCGCAAATTGCCGGCGATTTGTACGATCGGGGGAGCCCCTACCGCTTCGTGTGCACAGGGGATGTCTTCGGTCGCATCGCTGTCGCGGCGGTGGCGAAGCGACTGGCCTGATCGTAGAGCGCCGTCATCGTCCGCAGGAAGCCCGCAGCTTCCTTGACGGCACCTTCGTGACCGCTCACCCACGTAAGGCTCGGGACGAGGAAGTGCTCGCGTACCTCACGGTATCCGAGACATGCCCGTTCGCCGCGTTCGGTGGTCTCATAGTGGCGCTCGCGACCCTGTGGGGTGATGAGCACGAGCCCGGCCGCTGTAAGCTTCTTGAGCGCATAGGCGACGAGATGCGTGTCGTCGATGTTGAGGACCATGCAGATGTCCGCAAGGCGCCGGCCGCGGGCGCGATGGTTCACTGCATGCAACACAAGGATATCGAGGGCATTCAGGCCGTTGACATTCGCCGCGGCCATGCAGCTTTGCACCCAACGCTGGAAGCCGTACACGAGGATGATGAGGCCGTACTCGAATTCGCTCAGATCCTGGCTCGATGCGCTGGGTTGGAAGGAACTGTCGGGATCGGCGGGGGCGCCCGACCTGGGATACAGGCCCTGGGTCGCACCCTGCAGCACGGTGGGCGGCGCCCCAACCGGCGAGGGGCCGACCCGGCCGGTCGATGCCGGCCGGTTGGCAGCGCGCTTTGGATGGCGTGCCCGAGTCATGTCGTCTCCGACCAGGTGAAATGCGCATACGCTGTCGCTGCCGCGCAGTCGGCTCGCGTGCTCCGTGCCCTACCGGGTGCCCTCATCGCCACCATGCCACCTCCGCGTTTTCGGCCAATCGCCGAGTTCGTTGAACCACCCAGGGACCGCCCCTCCCGCGCGCCACCTTGCAGCCGATCAACCCGGACGGGTACTTCGACGTCGACGTCCAGTGATTCGAAAGCTTCGACAGCGGCCCGCGTCGCATTCGGGAAGGGCTCGCCTCCTTGCGTGTCCATTACCATACCGTGCGTGGCGTGGTTGATGACAGGAAGCGCCGCGCGGGTGCATCGCATCTGGCCGTGGCGTGGGATCCGGGCAGGCGTGACTCGCGCGCCACGAGCGCCCTTCCAAACCCCGATCACCGTCCCCATGTAGTTTGTCATGTCCAGAGGGGTCATCGCCCCCGGGTCGCCTCGCCGACGCATACGCAGTGGCGACCTGCCACGAGGAGAACGAATCATGACTGTCACCCTCGATCCCACCCACGCTGACGTCGTCACGGTCTCGCGCGGCGTCGAGCGCGTCGTCGCCGGCCAGGCTACGAGCGACGGCGCGGGCGTGAAGCTGACGCGCGTGCTGA
>CAZPJX010000256.1:0-1894 GCA_964586985.1 uncultured Gemmatimonas sp.
CTCGTGAGCGAGGTCGACGATGAACCAGTGGAGCTGCATCACGTGCCGCGGGCAGGAGCCGCAGAGCGACTCGCCGTGCACCAGCGACTCGTCCGCCGGGTCAGTAGCCCAGCCGCCCCCAGCAGGCCGAGCAGTGCCGCCCAACCCGACGTCGAGCGACCAGACGGGGTGAGCGCGCAGCCGCCCAGGACCGTCCCGTCTGCCGCGGGGTCGCCGCTGGAGGAGGGTGAGGTCTTGGTACCGCCGCCGGACGAAGCCGCGGGGGGAACCATGGCGCCCGGGTCGAGCGTCCAGTCGGCGGGGTCCGTCGTGGAGCCGTGGGGCTCGGCCTTCGTCACGCACAGCCAGTCGTCCTGCCAGGAGCCCTCCGGATCGGCGAGCTCCGCGAAGCGAAGGCAGCCCGCAGTGTCCGTGGGATCCACGACGGACCACGACAGCACGAACGGCGAGTCCTCGGGCAGGCACAGGTAGTTGTCATCCCACCCTTCACCGTCGTTGCCGCTGGGCTCGGTGACCGCCACGCAACGCTTGCCGGTGATCGGTCCGGCGATGGACCACTCGAGTCCCACGTCCTCCGGTGTGCACAGGTAGTTGTCGGACCAGCTGTCCGGGTCGGACGGCTCGTTGACCGAGATGCAGTGCTGTCCGTCGTTCGGCCCGTCGCTGCTGAACGTGAAGTAGCCGTTGCTGTAGTCGGTGCGGCCGCGCACGCACAGGAAGTTGTCGCCGAACGAGTCCGACTGAGACTGCGGCTCGTTCCAGTGGACGCAGCTCCAGCCGGCCATCGGCCCCGCCGAGCTCCACGCGAACTGGGCCATGGAGTTCGGCGGAACGCACCAGTAGTTGTCGGACCAGGCGCTCGCGTAGGCGCTGGCGCTCTCGGCCACCGGCGTGCAGTCCATCCCGTCGATCGCCCCCGCGTAGGACCAGACCGCACCGTGGTTGGTTGCGCTGCACACGTAGTTGTCGCCCCACGTGTGCGGATCGGAGGGCTCGTCGACCTGAACGCAGGTGGCGCCGGCCTCTGGTCCGTCGCAGGAGAACGTGAACGAGCCGACCACGCTGCTCGCGCTGCGGTCGCAGTCGCCGCAGGGGCCACCGCCCGGGCCGCCACCCCACCACTCCCAGTGCCAAGCTTCGCTGGGCACGGTCCGTTTGAACCCGAACTGCGCGGCGTGCGCGTTCAGCCAGTCGTAGACGCCGGCGCTCGCCGTGTTCAGGTCGAGCGCGTGCCCGCTCTGATGATTGCTATAGCCAGGCGAAGCGGCCAGGTTGCAGTTGTTGCAGCTGCAGTTGACGTAGCAGCCATAGAGGTACTGCTGCTCCGCCATGGTGCGGAAGCCGCTGTTGACCTTCAGCGTGACTCCGTCCTTGGCGGCCGCCTGCGCCATGACGTAGTAGGCGTTCGCGGTCGCGGTCTCGACCTTCTTGCCGTCGACGCTCACGACCGTGATGGCAAACGGTTTGCCCTGCGAGTAGCCCGTGTCCTGGCTCTCGCTGCAGTCGATGCTCGAGAGCGCCTCGCTGGTGGCTGCCGTGAGGGCCGGCTCCTCGCACACCTCCTGGGGGTGGTCCTCCCCACCGAAGACCGGTGCGTAGCAGGCGTTCAGCAAGCACGCGAGCGTGGCGATGGCCATCAAGAACCGTGCGCTGGTCAAGGCTTCTTCCTCTCGAGCTCGAGCTCGCATGCGGCCCGCTGCAGGGCGCATGCCAGGAAGACGGGCGCACTCCTGACGAGCCTCGGCGCTGGCAGGCTCCTTGCTGTACCGTGGAGAACGATGGGTGAGGCGCGCGCCATTTTCGTCCTCGTGGGCTTCGCTGCCAACGCGGGGTTGGCGCTCTCGGGTTGCGGCTCCGAGGAGGAGGGCCCTTCCGGCGGCGCTGGCGCGGCCGC
>CAZPJX010000257.1:0-1887 GCA_964586985.1 uncultured Gemmatimonas sp.
ACCCCACGAAGCACTCCACCGGCGCCGTCTACGACGTGCTCACCCCGATGCGCAACATGTCCAACCCGGTGGGCGACTGGAACGAGATGGAGATCACCGTCAAGGGCTCGACGGTGCTCGTGAGCGTCAACGGCTTCAAGGTCATCGACACGGACTTCCGCCACCTGACCGAGCCGATCGGCAAGTTCGACTTCCCGTACGCCAAGATGCCGACGACGGGCCTGGTGGGCGTCCAGAACCACGGCGGCGAGATCTGGTTCCGCAACCTCCGCCTCAAGCCGCTGAAGTGACCTCCTGCCCGGAAGGCGGTCGCGACAGCAGAAGCCGCATCCTGGCCTCTCAATCTCTCCGTCTCTCCATCTCTCCGTCTCCGATCTCCCCCTCTCCGCGTCTGCGCGTCTCCCCCTCTCCCGTTCCCCTGCTCGGGTTAGGGTGCATCCGAAATTCAGTGGCGCCTGCCAGAATGGCAGTGTATAACCTCCGTGTTTGAGAGGGCTGTGCGGTCCTTTCGCAGGGGCACATGGAGGTTTTCCCATGCAGGTTGAGATCGTGGTGAAGGTGAATGGCGCATTGGTGAAGCGGCATGTAGAGCAGGTTGAGGGTACGCTCGAGCAGATGGAGGAGAAGATTCACGCATTGAGCAAGACGGTGGCTGGGGAGACGCTTCAGGCGAGCGTTGACGCGGTGTCGGTTCCGCGCCCCCTTTTTCGACAGAGGACGGCGCGCTCCGCCACAAAGGCTACCAGACGCGCACGCTGATCGGGTTGAACGGGCCAGTGACCATCCGGCGGGTGCGGTATCGTTGCAGCAAGACAGGGACCAACGTCTTCCCGCTGGACAGGGTGCTGGACTTGCCTGCGGGTGACGTGACGGTGAGCCTGGCCCGGCGGGCCTTGCGGCTGGGAACGCTCACGAGTTTCGCCGGATTACAGGAGGAACTTCGTGTCCAGCATGACGTTCGTCTGACCGACAGCACGCTGAATCTGCTGATGCAGGCGGTCGGCGGAGTGAGCGAGAAAGATCGGCAGGTGGAGCTTGATCGGCTGATCTCCGCCCCCGCCGGACTGCGCCGCGAGCAGTTGGTGGCGGTGGAAAAAGCCGCCCCAGCGCGTCTCTACGTGAGCTGTGACGGCGTGACGTATCGCACCTGCTATCGCGAACCCGATCCGGATCGGCGGGGCGAGCAGCGTCTGATTTATCAGGAAATGAAGGCGGGCGCAGTGTTCTGGCAGGATGCGCGTGGCAAGTGGTGCAAACAGATCCTGGCCGGCCGAGACAATCCCGAGCGTTTCGGGCTCAGCTTGTGGAACCTGGCCGTTCAATGCGGCATGCTGAACGCCAAGGAGGTCATCTTCATCAGCGATGGCGGTGCGTGGTGCAACACGGTGGCAGAGATGTACTTCAAGGATGCGACCCGCATTCTCGACTGGTACCACCTGAGCGAGCATATATGGGCCACCGGGCGAGCCTTGTATCCGCAGGACGAGAAGGCGGTAGGACGCTGGGCGCATGCGTGCCTGGCTCACCTGCACGAGTCCAGTGGAATCGGTCTGTTGCGATACCTGGAACGGAGTCGCCAGCAGCGAAGTTCCGCAGAGCAGACGATTCTGGATGGCCTGATCGGTTACGTGCGGCCGCGGTTGGCGATTACCGATTACGTCGACTACCGGGCGGCGGGGTATGTGATCGGTTCTGGGATGATGGAGTCCACGTGTAAGCAACTGGTGGGCCATCGGCTTAAGGGCACCGGCATGCAGTGGAGTGAAGCGGGGGCATTGGCCATGACAGCCCTGGTCGCCCACCGCATCAACGGCACCTGGGATCGCTTCTGGACGTCCCGACCGCTCCAAAGAGCCGCATAACCGCCCCTGTCTGCCGGATGCACCC
>CAZPJX010000258.1:0-1883 GCA_964586985.1 uncultured Gemmatimonas sp.
GCAACGATGGTTGTGCAGGCCGGATTTGTTTTCTGGTTGCTGAACCGGGAGCTCGACAGACGGGCCGTTGTTCAGCCAGGGCCGGCGACGACGTGATGACTCGTCGGAACACCCTCCTCTGGAGGAGTCCCTCGCCATTCATTCGACGTATCCGGCGCCTGTGGTCACGGCGAACGGCGTGGATTGCGGCCCTGATCGGCGGCGCAACCGTCGTCGTGTCCTGCGCACCGCCCGAAGCCAGGACGCCGGCCCAGGCGGTGGCCCAGCTCTATGCCATGCTCGATGCATTGGGTGTGCGGACTGTCCCGGATTCCCTGTCCCTCCAGGCCTTGCGTCCCTTCCTCAGTGACTCGCTCGCTGGCGCACTCGCATCAGCGGACCAGGAACGGCAGGCTGGTGTGCGTTCTGCGCCCACAGCGAAGGCCGTGTGGGCCGATGGAGATCCGTTCAGCAGCCTCTTTGAGGGTCGGAGCAGCTCCAGATCCGATACGGTGGTGATGACCGGCGATACGGCGCTGGTGGTGGTGGCTTTTTCGAACTCGACACTGCGCCCCGTCGTGAACTGGCGTGACACGGTGGTGGTCACGCGTGAACGCGGCCGCTTCGTGGTAGCGGACATTCGCTACGGCATGGCGTCGGAGTTCGGGTTTACGGGGCGTCTGTTGGAGAACCTGCATTAGCTCGCGGCTCACTGCATTGGCCGCAGTACTATTCTCGCCGTTCGTTGGGGAATGCCCGAGCCTCTGGCTACTGACGGCGGCCCGTCATGCGCGCCAGATTCTAACGACCGCCCCGTCCTGGAAGCAGTCTCGTCGCCGTCTTCCGCAACACCTTTTCCGTCATATGCCCCTCTCTTCCCGTACCTCGTGCGCCGCATTGGCGGTGTTGGCAGGGCTTGCCGTGAGTCAGGCTAGTCTCGCCGGGGCGCAGACCCCCACAGCAGCCGCTCTGATTCCATCGTCCCCCATTTCCATTGATTCCACAGATCCCGTGGCCGTTATGGTCTCACAGCTGGATCTCACGAGATACAAGGCAACCATTAAGGGGCTGGCGCAGTTCGGAGACCGGCGGCAGGGGACAAAGCGGAACCGGGACGCGGTGGACTGGATTGAGGCGCAACTCCGGAGCTACGGTTGCACCAATACCCAGCGTATCACCTACGAGTATGCGCCTCCGGCTCCGACGCAGCGCCCGCCCGCTGGTGCCGGCGGCGCAAATGCCGCGAGACGTCCGGCCGGAGCGCCCATGGCGGTCGGAGGGGGGCGTCCGCGAGGGATTCGCACGAGAACCGGTGTAAACAACGACTCCTTGCGGCAACCCGATGCACGCCTGAGGGCGCTGAATGCCGAACCCAGCACGCCGGGCATGCGACAGGAAGTGTATTGCACGAAAGTAGGGACTACCCACCCTGATGAGATGTACATCATCGGTGGCCATATGGATGGTATCGGCTGGGGCGAGGCTGTGAATGATGATGCGTCGGGGACGGCCATTGTGATGGAGCTTGCTCGGATCTTCAGTGATCCCCGCGTACAGACAGAACGTTCGGTGCGGTTCATTCTCTGGAACAATGAGGAAACGGGCCTCAATGGCGCTCATGCGTACGTCGCGCAACGTGCCGGCCTCCAAGGTGTCGAGGAGCCGAAAGGGTCTGGTTTGTATCCGGAGCCTCGTTGGCTTGGCATGATCCAGCATGACATGATGATGTTTGATCATGGAATGCCGAAGGCTGATGGGACTATCCCGAAGGATCAGCGCCCCGAAGCCGACGTGAATATCGAGTTCCAGGCAACCTCGAAGATGGCGAAGCAGGCGGCCGAACTGGCTTGGGTACTGCACGGGGCGAACGCCAGGTATGCGACGGACTATCCCGCGCAGGTTGG
>CAZPJX010000259.1:0-1858 GCA_964586985.1 uncultured Gemmatimonas sp.
CTTTGGAACCACGGGTCAACACGGGTGGACACAGGTAACGGCAAACACCAGCGCCGCCAAGCAACGCAGACACTTTCCAGCGCGAGAACGCAGCCGCACTTAAACCCAAAAAGCAGTTCCCGTTCTTTGTGTCCTTAGTGTCCTTCGTGGATAGACGCAGTTGCCGTTCTCTGCGACTCCGCGCCTCTGCGCGAGATTGCAGTTGGGGGGACTCCCCACCGTTTATCAAGTGGTTTTGGCCGGGCGGTAACCCGGTTTTGACGGTCAACCATCGTCTCCGCCCCGCCGTTCGCTTCGCTCTCATTTGGGCGGGGGCGGAGACGAGGTTGACCTCAGTTTCTGGTGTTTGGACGCTCATGCGGTCTGCAACTCCACGGTGAACTTCGAGGGATCGTAGAGCGTCCGGCTCTCGAGCATGGCCATTGCAACCTTCAGTAGTCGGTCCCCCAGCCCGCGGCAGGCGCGCCCGTGGGTGTGGCCTCGTGCCCGGTACTCGGCGTAGCGTCCCCTCCAGTGCGGATCGCACTGGGCTGCCACCCGGGCCCAGTGATACACAGCCCGCCGCAGTCTTCCGTGGCATGCCTTACGCATGGCGACGACGTGCTTCTTGCCGCTGCGGCGCGTGACCGGGGCGATCCCGGCCAGTGCTCGCAAGGCGCGGTAATCGCGCTGGGCAAGCAGTGCGCCAGCCTCGCCGAGCAGCGTTCCGCAGATCAGAACACCCACGCCAGGCATCGAACGCAGCACCTCTGCATCGGTCGGGCTGTCGGCACCTTGAGCTGGAAGCATCTCCTCGATGCGCTTGCGCGCGTCGGTCCACTGTTCGTTGACCAGTCGAAGCCGTTGCGCGACCAGCGCGATGTGCGCGCAAGCTGCCTCGGTAGTTCCCGGTGCCACCTGCACACTCTGAACCCGCAACGCCTTGAGCACGGACTCGGCGTTGTGCTTGCGGATGCGATGCCGCTTCAGGATGGCCGCGACGGTTCGTGCCCGGACCGTTGTCGCTTCCGCCGGCGTCGGCACGGCCTCGATCAGGTCAAGGAACCATGTGCTGCCGCAGTCGTCGGTGAGCGTCAATGCCTGCGGAAAGTACCGCCTGAGTTGCTCGATCAGGCGGTTCACCAGTCGCGTGCGCTCAGCACTGAGTTCGTCGGCCATGCGGGACCATTCGCGCAGGATGATGGTGTCGGCATCGTCCATGCGAATGGCGCGGAAGGCGTGAGCGTCGGTGCGCAACGAGTTGGCCAGCACCAGGGCGTCCAAGGAGTCGTCCTTGGCACCCGGCACGCTGAAGCGGTCGCGGAACCGGTCAAGCTGCTTTGGATTGCAGGCGAACACTGCGATGCCCCGCTCCAGCAGCGTCTCGACTACGGCGCCGTGAGGCACCTCAATGGCGACCTGAATCTGACTGGGCTCACCGGCAAGGCCGATGAGCCAGTCAACCAGCTCGGCAAGGCCCGCGCCCGAGTTGGCAACGGACCGAGAAGCGATGCTTTCGCCGTGCGCACCGACAACGGCGACCTCGTGGGCTCGTGTGGCCCAGTCGATACCAGCGTAAATCATGATGGACTCCAGGAGTTGGCCGCCACGGCGGGCTGTCGTCCCCTGTACAGGCGCTCGGAAGGCTCCGGCGCGAACTCCCCACTGGACGTCCGCCGTGGCCGACCTGCCGGGGCACAGGTCCCCCCCAGGCGCTCAAGGCGCAGGGGGCAGTAGGTACTCCCAGCAGGCGGCCGAAAAGAAAGGATACTACCAAGACCTGAAGTCAGCACCGCGTGAACGGTACAGGGGGTACACTTGTCACACAACCCACGGAGGCCTGCATGGCCAGCACACCTGTCAACGCCGCAAACCTGAC
>CAZPJX010000260.1:0-1858 GCA_964586985.1 uncultured Gemmatimonas sp.
CCCGTTTCCGCTGTACTGCAGTCGTTGACGGCGTTGCGCCTACGTTGGCAAGAGGTAGATAGTCGACCCGCGCGTTCCCAGGCCGGGAGCAGTCAGGAGTCAGCGAAGTGGTCAACCCGCCGGCATGGAGTGGTCGATCATTTGCCGTGACCTGATCATCACTGCCGGCAATCGCCTTGCATGTCGGTGGCAATCCGCACCTGACCCCAGGCGGCTCGCAAAGGCTCCGGGATAGCCGGCTTGCACAACGGAGACGCTGCGGCCGCCGGCAGGCCGCTCGACAGGGCTCGCTTCGATGCGCGTTCGGGCCACACCGGTCGGTCCGGCTGTGCGCCATAGAGTTCGCGTCCACCGCCGCCGTCCGTGGGCCGATAACGGACGACTCCGCCCGCTTCCTTTCCCGACTGTGCTCTTGGTGCCCAAGCCGCGCCCGATACCTCTGCTGCGCCAGTCGCCAAGGCACCGCCGACACCCTAGCCAGATTGAATGATTTGTAGTTTTACACCATTACAGTTTACTGGTGATTTCTACCACTCCGCCCCGTACTAGGCTTGATAACTCCAATTATCAGAACTAAGTCTCGCGGCGATTCCAGACAGAATCGGTCAGTGAAATGTTCCACGCTCTGGCTGCGTACCATCCTGCGCGGCAAGGACCTGAAGATACGTCGCAATTCTCGGCATTGGCGAACGTCTGAATCGACCTGTGGAACACTGCGGCGCCTCTCATCCGTTCGTCTGATTGACGGACCAGCCGGGGCGCGTAATGCTGCGCCCAGATGCCCTCTACGCTCAACTTCTCCCTGACCCTAACCGTCGCCGACATTGACGACACCGTTCCCGGTGATCCCGGTCACCCGTCGCTCGTGGAGATTGTTGATGGCGCCTTCGGCCTCGTGCGCGTCGTCGTTCCTCCGCCTGCTTGTTCACTTCCCCGCGCCATCCTGCAGGCTGGTCTGCGCCTGCGCGTAACCTGCGAGCCGACGTTGAAGCTGCCACCAGTGGCGACGCACATTGAGTCGATCGAGCCGCTACACTGACGACCGTAGTCTGGGGCGGGCTCCAGCGCCTCCTGCACATGGTTTGGGGGTCCTGTACGTGCAGCGGTCGGTTGTGCCTCACCGTGTACATGCTCGTGTCGCCGGGGAGCGGACTGCCGTTCTAGATCCTTTTTGGGCGTCAGGTTGTCGAACCGGCCCGCGCCGCCCGACGACCTGCGCATCCATGACTGCCGTGACGAGCAGCTTCGCCGCTACGACCGCACAACGCGGCTCTCCCACTCAGGGCCGAAGAGACAGGCTCCGTAGGTTTTTCAAGGAAATGTCATGCCTGAACACGTCGCAACATCCGAAGCAAAGGCGCTTGCGTGGATGACGGCCTTTGCGAGCGAACCGTCACTCCACACACAGTTTCCGGTACGGCTCCTGAGCGGCAAGTCGGTGCCGGGTGTTCATGTGGTGTGCTCTGAATGCGGGAACCGCATTTCTGGAGATCGTGTTCGAGGCCGCGTGATCCAGTCGCTTCCACACGTGATCACGATTTCGGCCAATGGCTATTGCGATGTTTGCAAGCGGATGACGCACATCGACTGCCGCTTCCGAAGCGAGGGCCAACAGAGCACCGTTGAGTGGCTCGGCAGCAACGGCTACTGGCAAGCCCGCGAAATGCGCAAACCCACACTGTCTGAGAAGATCGCGCTGGGCGTCCGGCGGCTTGCAGCGTGGTTAGCCAGGGCAATGTGACGGCCGCAACCGGGACTCATTTCTCGTCTCGCTACCCTGGGGCGCTGCCTGCGCATCGTACGGTGCGTATTTCGGCGATCGTGACCGATCGTTTCGGTTGATCGTGACCGGCCGTTT
>CAZPJX010000261.1:0-1853 GCA_964586985.1 uncultured Gemmatimonas sp.
CCCCACATTGAGGGCAGGTTTTCCGCATGCTCACATCAGCGAACCTATAGGGCGTTGGCGTGATAGCAAGCGCATGTGCCGGGGTGATTTACGCATTCCCGGCTCGCGGGTCGGGTGCCGTTGCCGTGCCACTTGTTGCCGAATCCTGCGGAAGGTTGACTATCTTTCGCAGGATCTTCGGTTTCGTGTCCTCCGCTCCCGGACCCTGCGGTACGGCGTTTCGCCCAGGAGGTGCTGGGGCGATGCTCTCGTGCTGTCCCTGGCAGACTCCACAACGATGAACCCTGTTGCATCACGCCCCACCATCTGGCAGCTCGCGAACCGCGCCCTGCGGCTCCACTGTCCGCACTGCGGAGGTCGGGGAATATTCCGCACGTTCTTTGAGTTCAAGGAGCAGTGTCCAACCTGCCGGATGCGGCTCCAGCGTGGTGAGGGCGACTACTTCGTGGGCGCGTACCTCTTCAACCTCATCGCTGTAGAGTTGATTCTTGCGCTCTGCGTGGGAACCTTCGTGGTTCTGACGTGGCCGGATCCGCCCTGGAACACCATCACCTATGTGACGGCCTTCCTCATGCTGTCGGGCTGCGTGCTCTGCTACCCGTTTGCCAAGACGACTTTCCTGGCTGTTGACCTCGCGATCCGGCCCATGACGCCGGAGGAACTGCTGTGGCACAGGGAAGGTGGGGAGCCCGGCGACCGCGAGCTTCCGCAGCTCTGAAAACCTGCGCAAACCGGCGGGACGATATCAAGAAACGCGGCGTGCCCCCAAAGGGACACGCCGCGTTCGTGTGAAGCGGAGGTGCTGGCCGGCTCTCGCCTACTTTTCCGTGATGATGAGGTAGCGGGAGGTGCTCCAGAACTTGGCGGGGTCCGTGATCCGGATATTCTCCCCGCGGAAAGAGCCGTCCTTCTCCTTCTTGGCGACCTCGATGAGCCCTGCGTCGTGACGTGAAACGATGCGATAGGCCCGATCACTGCGCGGCAGCGGAATAGTCAGCACATCGCGGCGATCGGCCCGCGTGAAGCGCGATTCGTCGAGCGTACGTGCCGGCACCAGCGTCTTGCCGAGCTTCACGATAAGCAGTCCACGCGACCCACCCTCTTCGGTAACGACGCCGTCAGCGAGAAGCTGGCGGCGCGGGCCGATGGTGTAGAAAACCCGGTTCTCCCGCACATCCATCGCCTTCACGGTATCGGTCAGGACGGCCTTCTCGGCGGTCAGCGTCTCGTTGGCCGTGCGGAGCTGGCGGATTTCGTCCTGGAAGGCCGAGATCTCCTTGTCGCGCTGGGAGAGTCGGGCATTGAGGTCGGCGAGGAGCGTCGCAGCGGCGGAGGAGTCGGCCTGCATGCGCTTGAGGTCGGCGAGCTGGCGTTCCACCTGCGCCTGACGGGCTGCCAGACGCTGGCGCATCTGCTTGAGCCGATCGAGGATGTCCCGCTGCGCCGACTCGGCTTCGGTCTTGCCGGACTCGTCGGCCGTATTGACCGCGACCTTTGAGGTGAGGCCACGTACCTGGCGAAGCTCGGCCTCCACCTGATCGGCGAACTTGGACGCCTCGACTACCTGTGCCAGCGCCCGGTCCTTGTCGGCGTTGGAGCCCTGGACGAGACCCTGTAGCGAGTCACGTTCGGCGCTGGCCGCAGCCAGCGCTACGGCAAGGGAATCGGCTTTGGCGATGGCCGCCTTGTCGGTACAACCTGAGACCGCAGACGCAGCCAGCAGCAGCGAGGCTACCGTGGCGCTCAGGCGGGTCTGAATGCGGGGCATGGATGTTCGGGTAAGGGAAACCGGCATGTGCGGCAGGAACGTACCGAACCCCGGCGTCTCCTGAAAGTATCGTAGATCACCAATT
>CAZPJX010000262.1:0-1847 GCA_964586985.1 uncultured Gemmatimonas sp.
GTGATCACCAACCCTGCGCCGGCCTCGCGCGCCGCACGCACACCAGCCGGGCCGAGGTCGTAGCCATCCGTCAGACGATTGGGCACGAACGGAACCACATGCTTGGCTCCGAGATCACGAAGGACACGGGTCAGCAGTGCGGTGGATGACATGCCATCCACATCGTAGTCGCCGTGAACGAAGATCGTGTCGTTCCGATGAATCGCGTCCGCGATTCGGGCCACGGCACGCTCTGCATCATGCAGGCGCCAGGGACTCTCGATATGTTCGAGCCGCGGACGAAGAAACCGCTTGGCGGCCTCGATATCGTCGTACCCACGATTGATGAGGAGATGGCAGACTGGCGGCGGCAGGAGCAAAGCCCCCGTCAGATGCTGGACCGCCGCCGCCGATGGCACGGGCGTCGTCACCCAGCGCGCATCGGGGCGCAGTGGGGCTGGAGTCCGGGGGCGGCTGCTCGTGGTCACATCGGGAATCTACGAATCAGCACCCGCCGATGACACCCGAAATACCGCGTTGCTTACCCCGACGCTGCCTCTGAGCGGCGATAGTACAACAGCACGCCGCAGGCTTCACACGGCTCCACGCGGGTTCCGTTGGACATGGCGGGCCGCCGTTGCAGCGGGATCGCTGTATCGCAGGCTCCGCAGGAGAAGTCTTCGTGCAACGCATACACAACCGTCGTACGGCGTTTCGTGTGTACTCGGTCGTACATGGAAAGCAGGCTGCGCCCCACGCCCTCCGCCGACATGGCGCGCTGGGCACGCGCCGCCGTCAACTCCGACTCGATCGCGTCCCTCTCGATACGGATGGATTCGCGCACAGCTTCCCGTTCCATGGTGAGGCGCTCGAGTTCCTCCTGGTGGGCCGACAGCGCCGTGCGCAGATCGGCAACCCGACGCGTCATCGTGAGCACCTCACTCTCACCATGCGCCACCGCCGTGCGGGCAGCTTCCACCTGCGCCGCTGCGGCTGTGGCCTCCTTCAGTCTGCTCGCCACGTCGAGTACGGCCATGCATTTCTCAAGACGCACACGATGCTCCCCCAGCGTACCCTCAGCGAGCCGCATTCGGGCTCCCTCACGTTCCAGGACCTGGGCGTTGCGGGCCACTTCTTCCGCCGTACGACGACAGGCCGCATCGAGGGTGTTGAAACGCGGCAACAGGGCCATCAGCCGCGCCTCAATTTCAAGAATGGCCGCGTCGTCACGCTGCACGGTCAGCAGCGCCTGCAGTTCGGGATTCACTGCGCCTCCAGAAGGAAAACCGGACACACCAGGCACACGGACCACGATGCCCGCGTTCTGGCCTACCTTCTCGGTTTAGTACGTGGACTGCGGATCGGCAAGAGCCGACGCAGTTCCGATTCCAGTTCGAGCCGTTCACGCATGAGCACATCCTTCTCTGCGCGATCGTCTGTGAGACGCATCGTTTCGAGAATCGCCGCAATGCGATCCTCGAGCGAGCGCGCATCCAGCCGGTCGAGATGCAGCGCGAGATCGGCGCCCTCGGCGCGAAACGGCGTTCCCTCCGTCAGGTCCCGTAGCACCTGCACGCTCTCGTCTGAGAGCCGCTGGGCGATCTCTCCGAGATCCTCGTCGAGTGGCGCGTGCAGCAGGGTGCCGAAGAGCTCCCGGTAGGGCGCACTCCGAAAGCTCGCTGGCGGATGGCGCTCGGCCACCATTTCCGCGACACCGCGCTCATGCAGCATCGCCCGCACCAACGCTCGCTCTACCGGTTCGTCCGTTCTGGGACGAGGAGGAATGGACGTCGCCTTCCACGTCGCTCCCTGCTTGCCACGCCGCCCCTTCCAGGGGGCTCTCATATCGGATTCTGAGGCAGGCGGGG
>CAZPJX010000263.1:0-1824 GCA_964586985.1 uncultured Gemmatimonas sp.
CTGGTGGTTTCCTTGAGGTTTGAAGCATAGGGTGGTAATCTGGCGCCATGCGCATCGTCTGTATTGGTGGTGGTCCGGCAGGACTCTATTTCGCGCTTCTGATGAAGCGTCTCGATCCGCGACATCACATCACCGTGGTGGAGCGGAATCGACCGTACGACACCTTCGGCTGGGGTGTCGTCTTCTCGGACGCGACCATGGATACCATGCGACGCTGGGACCGGGAGACGGCCGATGCCATCGAACAGGCGTTCAGTCACTGGGACGATATCGAGCTGCGTTTCAAAGGCAGGCGCATTCGCTCGGGCGGCCACGGGTTCGTGGGCATCGGACGGAAGCGGCTGCTCAACATCCTGCAGGCTCGCTGCGAAACGCTGGGCGTGGAGCTGCGATTCGAACAGGAGGTGCAGTCCGATCTCGAGTTCCCCGACGCCGATCTGATCATCGCAGCGGACGGGATCAATTCCCGAATCCGTACCGCGTACGCGGAGCAGTTCCGCCCCGATATCGCCGTGCGCCCCAATCGCTTCATCTGGCTTGGCACTCCGCGCCGCTTCGAGGCCTTCACGTTTGACTTCCAGCGCACCGACCACGGCTGGTTTCAGGCGCACATCTACCAATTCGACGAACAGACGTCCACCTGCATCGTGGAGTGCCCGGAGGCGGTTTGGCGCGCTCACGGTCTGGACCGGGCGGACCAGGGCGCATCGATTGCATTCTGTGAGCGCCTGTTTGCGGAGACGCTCGATGGGGCGCCGCTGCTCACGAACTCCAGACACCTTCGAGGATCGGCCTGGCTCAATTTCCAACGCGTTGTCTGCGACCAGTGGTGGTTACGCAACGCGCACGGTCGACCGGTGGTGCTGATGGGTGATGCCGTGCATACGGCACACTTCGCCATCGGCTCGGGCACCAAGCTGGCGCTCGAGGATGCCGTGGAACTGGTCAGGCAGTTCCAGCGTCTGGGCGACGATCTGTCGCAGTTGTCCGGTGTGCTGACGGCCTTCCAGGATGAGCGGCGCATTGAAACGCTGCGTTTGCAGAACGCGGCCTGGAACGCGATGGAGTGGTTTGAGGTCTGTGGGGCGCGCTACTGTGACCAGCTCGAACCCGAGCAGTTCATGTACTCGCTGCTCACGAGGAGTCAGCGCATCAGTCATGAGAACCTCCGTGTGCGTGATCGAGCCTGGTTGGGGGCCTATGAACGATGGTTTGCGGAACACGCAATCGCCGACTCAACGGCGGCAGACGCCGCGCCGCCGCCGATGTTCACCCCCTATACAGTCCGCTCCGTAACACTCGACAACCGCGTCATCGTCTCGCCCATGGCGCAGTACTCCGCTGTGGATGGTGTTGTTGGTGAGTACCATCTGGTCCATCTGGGCGCTCGGGCACTAGGGGGAGCGGCGATGGTCATGGCCGAGATGACGTGCCCGACGCCGGAGGCTCGCATTACGCCGGGGTGTCCCGGGCTCTGGACCGACGAGCAGGAGGAGGCGTGGCGTCGAATCGTGGAGTGGGTGCACCGTGACTCGCCGGCCAGGATTGCCCTGCAGCTCGGCCACAGCGGCGCGAAGGGTTCCACCCGCCGAGCCTGGGACGGGATCGACCTGCCGTTGCCGGCGGAGGGACCCGAAGCCAACTGGGATCTGGTCAGCGCCTCACCGCAGCAGTACCTCCCTGGTGTCAGTGCGTGGGCGCGGGAGATCACCCGAGCGGAGATGACGCGAGTCCGCGAGGCGTTCGTGATGGCTACCGTCCGCGCGGCGCGCGCCGGGTTCGACTGGCTCGAGCTGCACTGCGCACACGGTTACCTCTTGTCGA
>CAZPJX010000264.1:0-1771 GCA_964586985.1 uncultured Gemmatimonas sp.
AATGTCCGTGCGCTACAAATGTAGCGCAACGACGCGTAAGCCGGCAAGCCATGTGCAGATATCGACCTGCTCCCCGATTTGGTACGGCCCCGACTTAGAGTCCGCGGTTTGCGTGGGACCTCACTCTCACAATGACATAAATGGCATACGGTGCCGGGTCGGGCTGCGGGTAGGACCTTCAAACGCCCTGCCCTGGCACGGTTTACCGAGGAGGGCCGCCTGAATTGCCCCCCTCCCGGCCTTCCGACGCAGTTCACCAGGTCCTGACTCCAGGCTCCCGATCTGCCCGGCACCACTACCCCGCCTGAATCCCCGCACCCTGTGCTGTGCAGCCAGTTCTGGCGCAAGCCGGCCCAAGCCCGTCGCTGGGTCGCCGCAGGTGGTGAGCAATCTCCTCCCCAAGTGTCACATCAGTCGCGCCTGGATCGGCGGAGCGCCCGTTCGCCGAGGGGCGGCTCGGCCTGACGTTGATCCGGCGCGGTCTTTTGGATGTGCGCCAGAACCCTCACAATCACTTCCGGCTCCTCGATGCTGGCGATCACCTTGAGCTTCCCGCCGCAACGGGCGTGGCAACCCTCGCAGCGTACGCGCAGGGACCCTTCTTCCGGACGACCGCACTTCCGGAAAACGCTGCACAAGACGAATCAGCAAGGCAGCGTGGGCGTTTGGCTGAGCCCGACCCTGTTCCCAGTTTCCAGCTTGCGCACGTTGGTGCGCAGGTAACTTGCGAAAAGCGCGCATGACAGGTTGAGTTCCTGCTACATCGAAGTCGTACAATTCACGGAGAGCAGGTCGCCGGAATGCCCGGGGATGTGAGCCCCGGCAGCGGGGGTGGCCTGTTCGGGGTGGGATGACCGGGCATCGCAGGCAGCGATCGCCTCGACACAGCATTGTCTGATCCGGCGTGCGACGTCCTCGAAGCCTGCAAGGGGTGAGAAGTCGCCCTCGTTCAGGTAGAGCCGGCGATTGACCTCCACCATCACCGCGCCGACGCGGGGATCGCGACGGTAACGGCTGGCCGGCACGAGGGCGCCAGCGAACGGCATGTTCAGGCCTACGCGCCATCCCGCTTGCCCGAATGCAGCCACAAATGCCTCGGCCAGCGTGGGATCGGTATGGAAGTCATCCGTGCCGATGCAGATGTCCGGCCGCGTGATCGAAGCATCAGCCCGCTCATACGGCAGGGCCTCGCTCGGGAAGCTGTGGCAGTCGATCACCAGGCATCGCCCGTGGTGCTCGATGGCGGCCTCCACGGCCGCTTCCAGAAGCTTGTGGTGGGGATGGTAGTAAGCCTGCATCAGCGCTTCGCGCCCGGAGGGACCCAGGTGCCGCCTCAGTGGCGCAAGCTGCGAGGTGGTGGTGTAGACAGCCCCCATCCCGCGGTCCGCCATCGGCTCATCCGCATCCTCCGGGAATCGCTCGACGTCCACCACCAGCCGGCTGACCGGCGCGCAGACGACTGCCGCCCGCGATGACGGCTCCGAGAATATTGCCAGCGTCCGGTGGTCCGTCATCAGGTCGAGTTCGCGCTTCAGCGCCGCGTCATCGAGCAGGAACTGCCCGCGCAGCCATGCGGGCACGACGGCTGAATCGTGCGGCACATGCAGGACGACCCAGGGCGGATAGGTCATCGGTACGCGCATAGCTGGCGGGTGCCGGCCCGGCAGGTCTCTGGGGAGTCACAGGAAACGCCTGGCGGACGATGGGGGCAGGTCGACTGATTCAAGCCGAATTCCTTTCGGACAGGATTTTCCCACATCTGTGAACAAGC
>CAZPJX010000265.1:0-1760 GCA_964586985.1 uncultured Gemmatimonas sp.
TGGAGCGCGACCTCAAGCCGCGCGACATCGTGGTGCTGGATTCGCTACGCAATGCGGTGATCGTGGCGATGGCGATCGGCGGATCCACCAACGTGGTGCTGCACGCGCCCGAGATCGCGCGGGCGGCGGGCTATGCGGATTTCTGGTCCGAGGTCATGACGCCGGAGGAGTTCAACCATCTCTCGCAGCACGTGGTGCCGGTGCTGACCGATGCCCGCCCCTACGGCCGCTACTCGATGATGGATATCGACCGCGTGGGCGGCGTACAGGTGATCGTGCAGGAATTGCTTGACGCCGGGCTGCTGAACGGCGACGTGCTGACCTGCACCGGCGAGACCCTGGCGCAGCAGGTGGCGCGCCTTGGGCCGCCGCGGGCGGACGGCGTAGTGATCTACTCCGTGGAGAAGCCATATAAGCCCACCGGCGGGCTGCGCATGCTGGGCGGCAACCTCTCGCCCGACTTCTCCGCCATCCTGAAGCTCGCCGGCGTGGAGGGCGGGCTTGAGAACAACGTGTTCCGCGGTCGCGCGCGGGTGTTCGAAGGCGAGCAGCGGCTGCTGCAGGCGCTCGACCAGGACCCTGGTTCGTTCCAGGACAGCGACATGATCATCGTACGCTACGATGGCCCCAGCGGTGCGCCGGGGATGCCCGAGATGCTCGATCCCACCTCGCGCATCACCACGCTGTGCCGCGAGCGCGGCATCGTGGTGGCGCTGATGACCGATGCGCGCTTCTCGGGCGGCTCGGTGGGACTTGTGATCGGCCATGTGGGACCGGAAGCAGCCCTCGGCGGGCCGATCGCCTTCGTCGAAGACGGGGACGAGATCGTGGTGGATCTCAATGCCGATGTGCTCGACTGCACCGCGCTCCACGACCCCGCAACACTGGAGCGGCGGCGGGCGGCGTGGGAGACGGTGGTGGCGGAGAACGGCGGCATCCACCCGAACTGCGGCGTTGCCGACACCCGCCTACTGCATCGCGCGCGGCTGACCGCCGTGCCGGCGATCCGCGGCGGCGGGCTGCACCCGAACCGGGCGGTCTGGGTCCGCTTCCAGCGGATCGCCGAGCGGTCCGGCTTCGTACCGTCTAACCGGTTCCGCCCGGGCGCGGCCAAGGCTTTCTAACGACGTCCTTGCCTCGGATCCTGGGCCAACGGGTTCACCCGAACGTCACCTTCCTCCCTGAAGTCAGTTCCCATTCGATGAGAGATTTGGCCTTCTGGGAGGGGAGATATAGGCATTAACCGTACGGCGGAGCAGGTCACTGGTCTGTTGCTCTATGAGAACGTTGATCCGGCGTAGGGCAGATGGGTGGAAGAATTCTGTAGCGGACTGGGGCGCGCCATGAGAACTCGGCACTGGGGCACCCTACCAGGGTTAAAGTCAGCTGTGGATGAGGTCAGCGGACCTGAAGAGCGCGTCGACGCGGCCGGACGGGAGCCCCAGCCCCTCGGCAAGGGTAACCAAAAACTCGCTGTTTCGGCTCCATTCTGACGCGCCCGCCCACGCGTCCTGAACGCGACCACCGGTAGCCACGACTGCGGCTTCAACGGCATCCAGCAGTCCGGATTCACGTAGGGCCGCCTTGCCTTTCCAGGCGGGGATGACTGGTGGCACAGGCGGCTGGGATGCCGGAGGTGGGGTGACGTCCCACCCGCGCGACGGCGTCGCCGGCACGACCAAGGATGCCGCGAAGGCAAGATCGGGCTCGCGACCATGCCAAGCGAGATTGGCGTGGTAGCGGGGGTCGAGGACCTCGCC
>CAZPJX010000266.1:0-1757 GCA_964586985.1 uncultured Gemmatimonas sp.
GTATTCCGGATTGATGACCGGGTTGCCCCAGCGGTCGTTGACGATCAGGCTGGGTGCGAGGGTGTAGTAGCGAAAGCCGCCGCCGCCTTGCCATCCAAGTAGGGTTGTGACGCCAGCGGTGTCTTCTCCGTTGATGACCTTCTTCATGCGTGGAATGATATGCGTTTGGCAATGTTCACCCAGCTCAACCATGATCCAGTGGCGGCCCATTTTGTGGGCCACTGCGCCGGTAGTTCCAGAACCCGCGAAGGAATCGAGCACTAGATGTAGATGACAAGGAGGTTGTTCACAGGGGATAATGGCTGCAAGCTGAGGTTGTCGAGACATCAATCCACAACCATCAGAGCCCCCATGAACATCCACAAGTTGGCACGTCTCACCCCCTTGGGGCGAGAGGTGCTGGTCCAGCGCGTGAACGCGGGCGTGCCGGTCGCGGTGGTCGCCCGCGAGGCCGGCGTGTCGCGTCAGACGGTCTACAAGTGGTGCCGCCGCGCCGTCGAGGCGGGGCCGGAGGCGCTGCACGACCGCGCCTCCAAGCCGCACCACTCGCCCCAGCGGCTCGCGCGCTTTCGCCGACGCCAGATCGAGAAGCGGCGCCGACAGCGCTGGAGCCGTCGCCGTATTGCGCAGTACTACGACCTGCCGATCTCCACGGTCGTGACCGAGATTCGGCGGCTCGGCTTGAATCGGCTGGCGTCACTGGAGCCGCCACGCCCGGTGGTGCGCTACGAGCGCGAGCGGCCTGGGGAACTGGTGCACCTCGACATCAAGAAGCTCGGCAAGATCGGGCGCGTGGGGCATCGTATCCATGGCAATCGGCGCACGCGTGTCCCTGGCATCGGCTGGGAGTACACCCATGTGGCCATCGACGATCACTCCCGCCTAGCCTACGCGGAGGTGCTCGCCGATGAAACGGCAGAGACCACGGTCGGCTTTCTGCGCCGCGCGGTGGCGTGGTACGCCGCGCAGGGCATTGCGGTGGAGCGACTCCTGACCGACAACGGCAGTGCCTACCGCTCCCACCACTTTGCCCAGGTCGCGCTGGAGCTCGGCATCAGCCAGCGTTTCACCCAAGCCTATCGTCCACAGACCAACGGCAAAGCCGAGCGCTTCATTCGGACCCTGCTGACGGAATGGGCCTACGCAACCGCCTACGGTCGCTCGGCTCGCCGCACCGCCGCCTTACCGACATACCTGCACTACTACAACTTTCACCGTCGGCACCGCGCGCTCCACGACGCCCCACCGGCCTCACGCTTGCCCATCGCCGTGCAAACAACGTCTTTGTCATCTACAACTAGCCATGCCTGCGAAGGACTCGCTCGCTGAGCTTTGTCCGAAGTCCGGAAGGGCCACAATCCAATTGGTCCTGTTGGTCTGCCCCTCGAATCCGGGGCCAGCCGGACTAACGAAGTGTCGGTAGTATGGATGCTGGCAAGAAGCCCCGAAGCTGGGCGGAGGAGGACAGCAGATGCGGACGAGTGAGTACAGCCCCCGAGCAGATCTCGCAGGCGCTACGGCAAGCAGAAGTCGGAACGCCGGCGGTGTCATCACCAATGTGAAATTGCACAGAAGTTGGAGTGACCACTCTTGGTTGGACCGTGAGGGGTCGGGGAGTTGACCGGATGAAAGGGTGAGGGCGTGGTGCTGTGCGTGGTCATTCGGCGCGCGGTACCCGAAGGCCGAGTGTCCGCGGTGGTTGCTGTCGATCGTTCCCAGAAGGTGCGACAGGTGCACGATGACGTCGTCCATGCCGG
>CAZPJX010000267.1:0-1754 GCA_964586985.1 uncultured Gemmatimonas sp.
GAACCGGTGACCTCATCCTTACCAAGGATGTGGTCTGCCAACTGAGCTACGTGAGCAGTACTGCGAGATGCGCAAACTATCCCAGTGGGAGGGCGCGGACAAGGCGGGGGCTTCCTCCCGCGCAGAGACGCTCCACAGTCCGCCCCTACTTCGGTGAATCGTACTCTGCCGCCTCCGCACGGTACCTCGACGCTACGGTGCTCTGGCCCATGGCGTCGTACGCGACCGCGAGATCGCGCCTGGCCGCCTGAAGGAAGCTCACCCCCGGTTCGGCGCCGGCCTTCACAATCGCATATCCCGCCTCCGATTCCCGGATTCCCTCGCGCCAGCGCTTCTGGCGGATGAGGACCCTCCCCAGCTTGATGCGGGCAATCCCGGTGTTGAGATGCGCCGTCCCCTGTGCGGCGGCAAATCGCCGAGCCACCTCGCGGAACCACCGCTCGGCAGTGGGCAGGTCCCCCCGCTCCATCGCCACGGTGCCGCGGTTGGATAGGGCCACCGCCACCGTGAAATGCCCATCGCCATTGGTCGCGCGATAGACGTCGGCCATGCGCGCGAAGTAGGCGTCAGCGCTGTCGAGCTGTCTGCGGCGAATGGCCACATTCCCGAGCTCATTGAGAATGCTGGCCACACTGGGATGCAAATGGCCTACTCGCGACTCCTGCACCTGCAGTGCCTGTCGCAACTCGGCCGTGCCTTCCTCCAGTTCATTCTGGAAGACCAGGGATCGACCGAGCATGGTTCGCGTCGAAGCCACCTGCACGTGCTGTGCCCCGAAGTAGCTCTCGGCAATCCCGAGCGCGTCCCGGAACCATCGCTCCGCTTCCACGTAGCGACCGCGATCGAATTCGGCAGCACCAAGATTCACCATCGTACTGGCCACGCGCGGATGGAATCTCCCCACATCGCGCTGCACGCGTGCCAGCACCACCCGGTTGAGCGAGTCCGCACGATCGTAGGCGCCGGTGTAGAACGCAATATCGGCCTGGTCACTCAGGATGTCCGTCACCAGCATGGGGTCTGCATACCCTGGTGGCACTCGACGCAGCGCAACATCGAGGGTAGTACGCGCGGAGTCGTACTGCCCCTGCAAGATCTGGCGCCGACCGCGCAGGTCGAGCCTCTGCGCGTCGATGGCCAGACCAGCCCGGGTTGCCCGCACGTCGGGGAACCTTCGCGACTCAGGTGCTATAGTCCGGGTCTGCCCCGCGACGACCACGGCAACCGCGTCGAGCAGCGAGTCCGCTGCGGCATATTCGGCCTGGGCAAGACGGAGATCGGCCCGTGCGAGCAGTGCATCCGCCACGGCGCCAGAATCACCAGCCCGCCGGAGTGCATCCAGGCCTGCTTGCATGAGCGTATCAGCTCGTTCGAAACTCCCAAGGGCCCTTTGGATTCTCCCCAGCGCAATGAACAGATCCCCTTGCACCAACGGATCACCGTCAAGCATCGCGGCTTGACGCGCCCCACGATCGATCACCGTGCTGAGGCGCAGACTATCTGGAGGAGCGCCCTGTTCATTCCCCGTGAACAGAGCCATCAGGAACTGCTGCAATCCCTGCCGGCGATGCAACTCCGCGCGGGCCACATCTCTTGCGCGTGCGATCTGCAGGACAAATGTCGCACCGGCACTGATCACGAGCAGCGATGCCACCGCAGCCACAACAAGCGCGCGGGAGCGCCGCTGGAGGAGACGCATCGCCCGATACGTGAGACTATCCGGATGCGCCTCGAGCGCTTCCCCTCGACGGAAA
>CAZPJX010000268.1:0-1715 GCA_964586985.1 uncultured Gemmatimonas sp.
GCCGCGGAACACACGGGGGGTCAGCGAGCCCTCCTCCCGTATCAGCCCGGTCACGCGAATGTCCCAGCCTTGGCGAAGCTCCACAAAGCAGATCCGCCGGGCTCGTTCCTCTGGCTTCGCCCAGAAATCTCGTGGCAGCGCTGACACCCAGTGATCGGTCACTCGTCCGGCCTCATCCACGTGGAACCGCGTGACGTGCGCGCCGACCAGGACGTAGTCCCCGCCGAGCTGCGCGGCGATGACATCTCCGCGTTCGGTCGGCGCCTGATCGGTGACGCGCAGCGAATTCCCCAGTTCCAGCATCGCGCCGACGAAGAGCAGCAGCACCACGCCGGCCATCGTCCACGCCAGGTGCCGGTGCCCGATCCGCAGCACGCGCTCCCGGGTGGCGGAGTACAACGCCAGTGCTGCGCTGCCCGTCAGAACGACGGCCGTCGACGCCAGAAACATCGGTCCGATGGCACTGAGCAGGTTGCGCTCCGATTCACGAGAGAACGCCACCATGCCGCTCCATGCGGGATACAGGAACCAGAGGCGGCTCGAGAGCAGCGGTGCCGCCACCCACAGCAGCAGGACCAGCACCGCGAACAGCATGCTGGCCAGCATCTGCCGCGTGGTCACACCGAGCGCGAAGGCCATCGTGTATGCCGCCAGGAGCGCGATCCCGACCGGCACCGTCGCCTGCAGCACGTCCTGCAGGAGTTGATCGGAACGCGAACCATACCAGCGCTCCGTAGCCGCATAGTGCCACAGGTCCCACAGGAACGCGGTGCCGCACACCACGGCCAGCACCGCACACCCGGTGAGCAGCTTCACCACCACGATCGCCCGCGGAGACACCGGGCGCGAGGCGAGGAAATGCTCCTGCGCGTGCCCCCAGTCGCGGCAGATCGTATGCGCCCCGAGCACCGCCGCGTAGAGCCAGCCGCATGTCACCAGCAGCGTCCACGCGAACGGGATGAACTCCCCTGAGCGGTCAACGCTCGACCAGAGCAGTTCCCAGAGCGCGGGCGCGGCCCAGAAAACGATCAGCCCGGTCAGCAGCGCAGCCCGCGACTCGCGCCACTCCTTCCGGAGAAGCGCCGGCCACATGCGCGCCTGCGCGACATGCGTCGGCATCGGGAGGGACTGTGCGCCGGTCATGCCGCCCCTCCCTTCGCCACCAGAGGTGCGTCCAGACGCCGCCGCGCCAGATAGAGCGGCAGCAGGATCCACAGCGACACGTCAAAGAGGACAATGGCCGGCCAGAATACGATGGGTGCCGTGCTCATCGCCGCGGCGAGCGGCATCAGCGGATTCAGCAGGCCGGTGATCATGAGGGGTGACGGGGTGCCCATGCCCGGCGCGCCCACGTACAACTGGCCGAGCCACGCGTGCACCGCGATTGCCAGCAGGATCCCGCCCAGAGCGGCGGTGAACTCGCTGCGGGCGCCGGTGAGCAGCAGGAATAGCAGTGTATACCAGCAGGCGAGGGCGGTCGTGGACAGCGCCGCGATGTAGAGCAGCCACGTCACCGGAGACGAGCCGGCGGTCGGCGTCCATGCATTGACCGCTTCCGCCGGCTCCGAAACCAACGCGATCCGCACCGCATCCGGCAGAGCCGGCTCCCCTGCCGTCGCGAGCACGACCGCACCCGCCAGGGTCGCGATCACGAGCATTGCGACGAGTTCCGCCAGGCCGACCCGCCACTTCGCCAGGAACACGTCCCACCGGCT
>CAZPJX010000269.1:0-1710 GCA_964586985.1 uncultured Gemmatimonas sp.
AGAGCAGGCACCAGAGCACATAGGCGAGCGTCACGACGGTGCTCTTGGCGTGCCCCCGCGGCGCGCCGATGACGACATGAGTGCCGCGGCGTTGGTGGAGGGACTGCAGGCACGTGAAGGTCTCGGTGTGCATGCGTGACGGTGCGGCGCTGAAAGCGCTGCCGAGGTAGATCTGGGCAAACAGGTGCGGCGAGGTCGACGCGATCCGTCGCCGCTGGACGGACATTTCTCGCTGCAGGGCGGGCATGTACTCGGGGGCGATCTGCATGGGACTCTCCTCAACCTCGCCATACGGCTGTTCATTCCGGCTTGGCCGTGTTCTCGACGCGCTTGATCTCTGTCGCCACGCGTGCTCTTACCAACGCGCTCGACATGCTGCCGATCGATTCGAGCAACACGGGGTCGGCTTGGCCCTCCGATGACACCAGTTCACGCAGCCCGGCGAGCTGATGCTCCAAGTCGTCGCTGCTGGGCAGCTCCGCAGCGTGGTGCGTGAGGTCGGCCTGCACCCGCATGGCAGCCGTGGGGAGATATCCCAGCTTCTGCAGCCGTTCGACCACCGAATCCACGATCTGGAAGCAGCGGTGCTCGGCGTCGATCTTGATGCCGGGATCGACATCGCCCCCGCGGGCGTTCCGGCGGATGCGCTGGATCGAGAGTTCGGCCTCCGCGAGCAGGCGTCCGGCCATCTGCGCAACCAGCTTGGGATCACGCGGCAGTGCATGGCGATCACGGATGTCGCGACGGTCTCGTTCGACGGTGCGGTCGGACACTTGCAGGATCTGGGCAATCTCCGGTCCCGAAAGCCCATCGGCGGCAAGCAATGCAACGAGCGACTGACGCTCGGTAGCCCCGAGCATCTTGCCCGAGAGCGTGCCTGCGCGGACCTTGGCGAGCAGTTCGAGAGAGCGCTCCATGCCCCCACCCCCCGCCGAATCGGCATGGGGGTTCTGCGCCGCTGGGGGTGAGGTCTCGGTGGATGGGGTGCGTGTGCGCGGGCGGCTCATGCAGACACCGCCTTCCGTGCGGGCCTCTTAACGGCCGGTTGAGACGGATTGATCGTGTAGCGCTTCACGAGGTCGCGCGGCGCTTTCGCCGGTCCAACCGCGTGGATCCACCGGCGGACGATGACATCGCAGTAGTGCGGACTGATCTCGATCGCGAAGCAGCGCCGCCCCAGCTTCTCCGCGGCGATGATCTGTGTGCCACTACCAGCGAAGGGCTCGTAACAGATATCACCGCCCCCCCGCCTACTTCCACCCCCACCTCCACCCCTACCCCCAGCACCACCTCCAGCCCGCGTGTGCTGACGCATGGGGATCTCGAACACCTCTAGCGGTTTGGGCGTGGGATGGTCAGGCCGCTCCGCGCCGTTGGGGATCGTGTCGATGTGCCAGACGGTGCTGAGCACATTGCGCTCTGCGCGTGGAGGCTTGTTGCCCTGGATCCAGCCCATCAGGCAAGGCTCATGCTGCCACGAGTACCACGTGCGGGTCAGGACTGGTCGGTTCTTGGCCCAGATGATCTGACAGTGAACAAAGGCGCCATGCTTCTGCCAGGTCGCCTCCACCATCGCTTGCCGCTTGCTGGCATGCCAGCAATACCAGGCGGCGTTGGGCGCGATGGCGTGCTCGACGGCAACCTCAATGAACTTATCGTAGAGATCGCAGTTGGCATCGGCGTCGTCCCAGGTCACGCCATAGGTGCCGG
>CAZPJX010000270.1:0-1695 GCA_964586985.1 uncultured Gemmatimonas sp.
GCGCGCTGTATCGATACCTCCGAGAAGCCGACCCGCGGCATTTCCAGCCAATGAACGCCAACTTCGGCCTGCTCGATGAGCTCGAGGGCGTGCCGGCCAAGGTGCTCAAGGACAAGACCCGAAAGCGCGAACTCTTCGCCGAGCGCGCGCTCGGTGCCATGGAGGCCTGGCGCAATGAGCATGGACTCCGCGGTCCCGTCTGACGCGGAACAGGACCCCACACCGGAGGCACCGGATGCACCGCTCCCCACCGAGATCGCGGAGTTCCTGACGCATCTCGAGAAGGAGCGCGATCTCGCGGTGAACACCCAGCTGGCCTACCGACGCGATCTGCGCGAGTTCGCGACTTGGCTGGCGGCAACACACGGCATCGCGGGATGGGACTGGAACGCGCTCGAACGCGGCACCCTGCGGGGCTACATGGGTCATCTCACCAGACGCGGGCTGGCCAAGCGGTCCATCGCACGGCAGATCTCGGCCGTGCGCAGCTTCTATCGCTGGATGCACCGCGATGAACGCGTTGATGTGAATCCCGCACGGGCCGTGGGATCGCCCAGGCTCGAGCGCACGCTCCCCGCCTATCTCGACCGCCAGCAGGTCGAGACACTGCTGCAGCACGCCGCAACGCGCGCGCAGAGTCTCGAGTTCACCGATGTGCGCAACCTGGCCATGCTCGAACTCTTCTATTCGAGTGGCCTTCGTCTCTCGGAACTCCGCGGTGTGGACCTCGCCGACCTGGACCTGGTGTCGCAGCAGGTCAAGGTGCGCGGCAAGGGACGCAAGGAGCGCATCGTGCCACTTGGCGATCACGCCCAGCGGGCGCTGCGCAACTATCTGGTGAAGCGCGACGCCCTCCTGGCTCGGGTTGGAGAGACGCGCCGCAGCAGTGGAGCCCGCCCGCCGCTCTCCCGCGGGGCCGTCTTCCTCAGCGAGCGCGGTACGCGCATCAGCGCCCGGGCTATCCAGCACGCCATGGTCACGCTGATGGCCGCCGTCAGCGAAGGCGCAGACCTCACCACGCACTCGCTGCGCCACTCGTTTGCCACCCATCTCGTCGACGCCGGGGCCGATCTTCGTGCCGTGCAGGAACTGCTCGGCCACGCCAGCATCAGCACCACGCAGATCTACACCCACACGAGTGTGGACCGCCTCAAGAAGATCTATCGTCAGGCACACCCAAGGGCCTGACGTCACCGGCCCGACGCCTCGACCTGCCGCCGGCGCCGTATCCCGCCGACGATGGGATACATTGAAGACCTATGGCACTACCACAGATTCGGGCTACCACCATTCTCGCCGTGCGTCGCAACGGGCAGGTGGCCATCGGCGGAGACGGACAGGTGTCGGTGGGCGACACCGTCGCGAAACAGCGCGCCGTGAAGGTGCGCACGCTCAAGGGCGGGCGTGTCCTGGCGGGGTTCGCGGGCTCGGTGGCCGATGCGCTCACCCTCTTCGAGAAGTTCGAGGAGAAGCTCGAACGTCATCCCGGGAACCTGCCGCGCGCCGCCGTGGAACTGGCCAAGGAATGGCGCAGCGACCGCGTCCTGCGCCGCCTCGAGGCCATGCTCATCGTGGCCGACGTCGACCATGGCTTCATGCTGAGCGGCAATGGGGAGCTGATCGAACCCGACGACGGTATCCTGGCCATCGGCTCGGGCGGCGCCTACGCCCAGGCCGCCGCCAAGGCGCTGCTCG
>CAZPJX010000271.1:0-1683 GCA_964586985.1 uncultured Gemmatimonas sp.
GTGCCCGGTGGTCTCGGGGTCTTCGAGTCGATCATGCTGGTGGCGCTGCGTGGCATCGCCCCACCGGCCGAGCTGTTGGCCGTGCTCGTGGCCTATCGCGTCGTCTACTACTTCGTACCCTTCGCATTGGGACTGGTGACGCTCTCCGTCATCGAAGTGCGCCATCACAGCGCCCGGGTTCCCGATCTGTTTGGGAGTGTATCCTCGACGGCCGCCAGCGTGCTGGGGAGCGCCACGCGTGTGGCGGTGATGCTGCAGCCACTCCTTCCGACGGTCCTGGGGCTCAGCACCTTCGTGGGTGGAACCCTGTTGCTTTTCTCGGGAGCCACACCAGCCGCCCTCGGCCGCGTGCATGCGCTCACGGCGGTGCTACCGCTCGGCCTGGTCGAGTTCAGTCATTTCGCCGCCAGTCTCGCCGGTGTGGGACTGCTGGTGCTTGGCGCCGCGCTGCGCCGCAGACTGGATGCGGCCTGGGGTGCCACGGTCATCGTGCTGACCATCGGCATTGCCGCGTCACTGCTGAAGGGGTTGGACTGGGAGGAGGCCTCGGCGTTGGGTGTGGTGTTGCTCGCGGTTGTCGCGTCGCGGCGGGCGTTCTATCGACCCACCATCCTCACCGCAGATGTCCTGACACCCGGATGGATGGTGGCGGTGATCGGCGTGGTCGGTGCGAGCATTTGGCTGGGTCTCTTCGCCTATCGGCGCGTGGACTTCTCCAGCGATCTCTGGTGGGAATTCGCCGTGCGAGGGAATGCGCCGCGATTCCTCCGGGCGAGCGCTGGCGTGATCGTTGCGGTGCTCACCGTGGGGCTATGGCGCCTCTTCCGGCCCGCCATTCACCAGCCCACGCTCCCGAGCGACGAGGAATTGGCCCGCGCGTATGGGGTCATTCAACGGATGCCGGAGAGCACCGCGTCGCTCGCCCTGCTAGGCGACAAGGCCCTGATCTTCTCCGACGAAGGCGATGCGTTCGTGATGTATGGAGTTTCCGGACGCAGTTGGATCTCGATGGGTGATCCGGTGGGAGAGGGGGCAAGGCAGTTGGAGGTCGCGTGGCGATTTCGTGAGGAAGCCGATGCGCAGGGCGCCTGGCCGGTTTTCTATCAGGTCACGGCCGCCCGGTTGCCTCTGTATATCGATCTTGGACTCACCCTGCTCAAGCTGGGTGAGGAGGCGGTCGTCCCGCTCACGCACTTCTCATTGGATGGCGGAGAGCGAAAATGGATGCGTCGTGTGCTCAAGGACGCCGAGAAGGGTGGGCTCGAGTTCGTCATGGTGCCGGCGGCGGAGGTGCCGCCGCTGCTGCCGGAATTGCGCCGCATTTCCGATGAGTGGCTTGGGGAGAAGACGGGCCGGGAAAAGGGATTCTCCCTCGGCCGATTCGACGAGCGCTATCTCCGTCATTTCCCCACTGCGCTCATTCGCGAGCACCGAGCGGACGGACCGCGCATCGTGGCCTTCGCGAACATCTGGGCCGGGGCATCGGGAGGCGAGGTGTCTCCCGACCTCATGCGACGCAGCGCCGATGCACCGCGCGGGACGATGGACCTGTTGTTCGTGCAGTTACTGCTGTGGGGACAGGCCCATGGGTATCGTGCGGCCAATCTCGGGATGACCCCCCTCGCCGGCCTCATGGATCCGGCGCTCGAGCGCCCCGATCTGGCCCCACTGTGGGCACGTGCC
>CAZPJX010000272.1:0-1683 GCA_964586985.1 uncultured Gemmatimonas sp.
CATTGTCGTCCTCGTTTCGGGTCAGCCCGCCGACGTTACCAATGTCGTCGGGCCGATTCTGCTTTCACATCAAGAGACGTGGGAGCCGGCGTTGGGTTACAGCGGCGCAGAGGCGTTGACGAGTTCTTTCGAACGTACCTCACTGGCTGTCGCCTCCGCCCGGACGCCCCGTTCGGCCTGACGAATGTGGAACATCACGTGAGCCTCCTGAGGATGCGCTGCGTCCCGGTGACTCTGCCAGCGCGGCTTGCCGACGAAATCGGCAAGTCGGAGAGTCTTCGCGGGCGCTTCGGAGGATCCCCGATCCTCCGTTGGAAGGAGGAGCAGCCCGCACGAACCAGAATTGGTATCGAGGCACCGGCTTGCTCGCGCCTTCGACGTTGCCACAGTCAATCCCAGCGTGACCCGGCCCGTAAGCGTTGACGCGTTCTTTCCACAAGCACCTCGCTGGTTCATCGGCTTGGCCCGGATGGTCCGCTCGGCTGGGCCGATCGGTCCTTGGAGCAGGTACCGGGGCGGACGATTCTGTAATCATCCTACGACAGGGGATAGTAGAAATGGCACAGCGACAGGAAGGGGGCCACGGCCACGGTACCCATAACAACACCGGGGCGATGCTCAGCATGGCCGTTCTCATGATGGCCATGTGTGTGGGGATGGTTCTTGCGATTTCTGTTGCGAGCGCCATCGGCGGCCCAATCGCCTGGACCCTGGCGGTCCTGGTCATCGTGGGGCTGGCAGCCGCCCACCTGAAGTTCATGAATCACGGAGGCCATTGAATGCTGCGAATCTCGCAACGTCGCCTCCGGATCTTCGGCTTCGAACCGGACTGCGGAGGAGGCGCCCTGCTCGATCGGGTGCTGCGATCGATTCCCGGTGTAACGGCTGCACGGTTCGATGAGCCCCTTCAGGAGGCATGCGTCGAGTTCCACTCCGAAACCATCGCGATTGAGGACATCGTCGCCGCTATTGAACGGACCGGTTTTCGGGCGACCGAAAGCCGCAAACCTTGCCCCTGCTGCTAGCGGAAAGGAGTCAAAACATGAACCGCAGGCAGAAGATCCTGGCGAGCGCTGCGCTGCCCGCCGTCCTCGCAATCGGTGTCGCCACGGGTGTTGCGTTCGCGCAGACGCCCGGCAACCACCACGACGATCGATCCGGCGCGATGGACATGCACCAGATGATGCAGTCTGGCGCGATGCAGGATCACATGCAGGAAATGCTGGGAGAGGATGCGTACGCGCAGATGCTCGAGGCCATGGCCAATCACGGCGCCGGCATGCCAATGGGCATGACGGACATGGATGGCATGATGCAGGCCATGGCGGCCTGCCTGGGGAGCGACGGAGAGATGCCGGGAGCCGTTGAGGGAACCCAGCACGCGGAACATCACCCCGCGACCGCAAATCAGTGACCGACGTCAACCGTTGAGACCGTCTACCGCGAACTCAGCGCGAAGACAGTGCAAGATCCGTTAGAGGAAGGGCCGGGAAAGTCGGCCCTTTCATCTAACCAAGAGGCATGCGGTGAGTCAGAGAACCGTGGTGCGAGCGCCCGCGGCGGCTGAAGCAGTACCGCTCCGTCCTGGACGGCAGAGGCCGTACCAATCGCAGAGCCAGGTTTGCATTTGCTCGACCTCGGCGCTCTGTGTCGCCACAATCTCGCCGCACATGTCCACCAGCT
>CAZPJX010000273.1:0-1682 GCA_964586985.1 uncultured Gemmatimonas sp.
CTCCCGTGTTCGGATCAGGAGAGGGATCAGCGTCACGATGGCTCCGGTTGTGACGAAAAACGTGTAGTGCGGAAAACACAGCCTCATGTTCTGAGCCATCAGCACGGACAACCCGCTCCAGGCATGGTAGCCGAGAAAGATCCAAATGAACGGGTTGCTCATCAGCTCCATCACGCGCGGCAATGCGCGCAAAGCGCTGGCCGCCGTGACGACGGCCAGGATCATGGAGTACGGGCGCCCAGGGGAGAAGGCGAGTATGTCAGGTCGGAAGATGGAAAACCAGAGGTAGCCCATTAACCCGTAACGGGGCCCGAACACCGCCATTACCGTGATGATCGCAACGATCACCATCAGTAGCGCATCACGCATTCATTGCCCTCCTCCGCTCCAGGCGCCCTCGCCGGCGCTGGGCGATATCCCAATCATTATCTTATCGGCCGGCCCTCACACGTTCCACTAGTCTCGCCGGACTCCATCCGGCGGCCTCAGTTGGTTACTGCCACGACGCCGGACGCGCGGGCCGTCCCGCATCCGATCCGATAGTGATATTGGCCCGGTTGCAGTCCCTCGACCAGGTGGGTTTGCATGCGACCCGCAGCCGAGGCGAGGGCGTCGTTTGCGTCGCTGCTGGCGGACGGAGGCGCCTCCGCCACATACACCCGGCACGCCTCGCCCGACGGAGCCGTCCAGCGCAGTTCCACCTTGTTCCCGCTTCCCGAAGCCTGCACGTTGCGCACTTGCTCGGCCGGCAAAACCGCCCATTGGGGATTGGATTGATACCGCTGGAACGGAAGCGCTTCGGAATAGACGTGATAGGCGCTCAGCGGCGAGTATTCGCCCAACTTGTCGGCATCGGACATCTGCGCCAACGCCGCCCGCGCAATAATCGGGTAGCCGCCCTGGAGTTCGGCGGCCCACGTGTCCTGAAAGCCCGGCATAAACGTCACCGTGGCGCCCGCGGTGTGCGAGGCCGCCGTCGATCCCCATGCGCCCCTTTGTGAAACCGTGAACGTCGCCTTGCCGCTCGACGGCGTGTTCAGCGCCGGATTGCCCGACAGCCGGACGTACTCATTGTCTATCTTTGCCCACGCCTGGTTGAACCAGCCATACACAGTGTCTTGCCAGTCCGGTCCGGCCTGCACAACCACGGTCGACTGGCTTGAGTTCATATCGGCATCCAAAGGCCACGAAACAATGGCCGACGCAGCGCATGCGTCGAAAGTGGGGCAGATCAGATTCGCGCTGTCGCCGAAGCCGATGTCCGATGCCCTGAACTGGAACATCGAATTGGCGCTCGACAGCACACGTCCGGCGTAGTGCGCCGCCATCGCATTCGAAGCGTGCTGGAACAGCGGCTGAGAGTCTGGACCATTGAAAGTCCCCGAACGCGAGATCCATGCCCAGACATTGGCGATGTAGGAAATCATGTAGGCTGGTGCGCGGCGATGTCCGTTCGTGAAGCCGTCGTTCGCCGACTGCGGATAAGTCCACATCGGAACAAACGTCGGGTTCGACGCCGGTGCCGTTCCGCCTGATGCGATGGCCCACGTGTCCCTGCCCGAGCACCACATATCCGCCGTCGCACAAGTCGAAACCGACGTGGGGCGGGTAAACGACGCGCAGGTCGGGTCAGCCGGTGCGTGAGCGCCCGATGTCAGCAGCATGACACCTTCCATGAAGGC
>CAZPJX010000274.1:0-1680 GCA_964586985.1 uncultured Gemmatimonas sp.
CGATTGCGCCGGTGCGGCGGAAGCCGTCCCGGACCGCCAGGTCGCCGATCCCCGGTTCCGCTCCGGGCAACTCGACCACGACAAGGGGATCCGTCTGGCCCTCCTTGTCGAGGGAAGCCCCCATCGCCGCCAGATTGCCCATGTAGCGGCGCGCGTTCTTGCTGGTGTCCACAGCAAGTCGCTGCCGCGAGACGTGGGCTACCTCGACTGTCAGGCGGGACGGGATCACAGCAGGCGCTCCAGGGGAAGTCTGGCGCAAAGTGTGCCCCGCAACCCCCGAGAGTGCAAGGTCAGTCCGTCACGGTGATCCACGGCAGCCGGAGGGGCACGTCGGGATCATGCCCGCCCGTGGGGTAGGACATCAGCCGCAGGCCTTCCGGGGTCAGGACCACAACAGCGCCACTGTTCAGAATCTCCTCGACGGTCCCGGCCAGCAGACCGTGGGTTTCGTCGGCCACAACAACCCGGGTGCCCTGCCGGACCTCGCGGTTGTTTGCGGACAGCAGCTTCCAGCCCGCTGGCGGACCGTGGACGGCACGTCCGCCAACTCGGCGCGGGCCGCGCACGAAGGGAGAAAGGGGAGCGGGAATTGCCATAAATGCCCCTCTTGACAGATCGCCCATCAGTTGAACCAACGAGCCTCTGCATAGACAATACGGCACGGAATGCTTCCGCGCATCCTTCACGAGGAATCTTTTATGGACGCTCAGGCCGGGCTGGATCTCGCGTGGCAGGTCGCTGACGACCTGATGCGTGAGCTGAAACTGACCGCGGCCCAGCGTGCGGCGTGGCGGGATGACGTGCGGGATGCTGCGCTGCGGGGGCAACGTTCGGTATCCTCGGCGGCGGTGAACGAACAGGTGCAGACCGCTTCCCGCTGGGCAAGTCAGCGCATCAGCGAGCTGCAGGTCACCCACCCGGTGGAGGAAGCCTCGGAGGAAGCATGAAGCTCTACGTCCGCAACCTGCCGCCCAGCGCCGCCGAGAGTGATCTGGAGAGCCTGTTCTCCAGCTATGGCCCGGTGCTGGCCTGCGTGGTGCTGCGCGACAACCGGACCGGCAGCTCTCGCCGATTCGGATTCGTGACGATGGAGGATGCTCACGCGCGCAAGGCGATGAAGGAATTGCACCAGAGCGAGTACGGCGGACGCCGGCTCGAAATCAGCGAAGCCGAAGACAGGTGACTGTAGAATCGGGGCAGCACACCTGAGCGGAACCGATCATGCCGGATTTCTTCCCGGACGACTTCGACGCAGCCGACTGGCTGGAAGCCCGGGCGGAAGACGAGCACGCGTTTGATGTCGCGCGTTGGCGGGCGTGGGTTGCGCGGACCTACCAGCCGATGCCGCTTGTGCCGGAGCAGGTGGAGCGCATCACCGGATCCTTGCCGGTAGATGTGCGGATGAGCCTGGTGGCATTCCGCGCCGCACTGGCCGGGGGCTACGTTCGCGATCTGCTCGGTCGCGCCCGTCCGGCGGACATCGACCTGTTCATGACATCGCAGTCCTCCGCCCGGATGCTGGCCCATCTGCTGGCCATGTCCCGCGGAGTGCGTCCGCGGCGCGACATGAGTTACCTGCTGCCGCGCACGTCCGGCGAGTCCTTTGCCGATCGGGTGCGCGAGCACATCCGGCGCAACCAGCCCGAGATCGGGGACGGGATTCCGCTGGTCGATCCGGTG
>CAZPJX010000275.1:0-1642 GCA_964586985.1 uncultured Gemmatimonas sp.
CTCCTGCCTATATCGCGATCGAGCGGCAGGTGCGAGACCTCGAACTGGGCGGCATCATCGTCTCGGTGGGTGGACCGGCGGACATCGGGCTCAAGGTGAACGCGCTGCAGCGTGTTGCGCGGCTGCCGCTGCTTGTCGGCGCCGACCTCGAGACTGGCGCGGCGTTTCGTGCGCGCGGCGGATGGTTTCTGCCCAATGCCATTGAACTGGGCGGCGCCACCTCCTTCCCCTACCAGATGGGCATTGGAGCGACGCGCGACGAACATCTGGCATACCAGATGGGTCGCGTGACGGCGATCGAAGGCCGGGCCATGGGGATTCACATGGCCTTCGCGCCGGTGCTCGATGTCAACAACAATCCCAAGAATCCAGTCATCAGTGGGCGCTCGTTCGGTGAAGATCCCACGTTGGTCGCCCGCCTGGGCGCGGCGTTGGTGCGTGGACTGCAGGAAAACGGCATGCTCGCGACGGGCAAGCATTTCCCGGGTCACGGTGATACCGAGCAGAACTCACACCTCGAACTGTCCCGCGTGAATGTGTCACGCGCGCGCCTTGACAGTGTGGAACTGCGGCCGTTCCAGGCGGCCATCGATGCCGGGCTGCGCGGCATGATGACCTTTCATGGTGATCTGCCGGCACTCGACACCACGCATACCGCAGCCACGCTGAGCCGGGCGGTGATGACCGATCTCCTCCGCCGTGACATGCACTTCGATGGCATCCTGGTGACGGATGCGCTCGACATGAATGGTGTGCTGGGCAGCCTCACCATGCAGGAGGCCACCCTGCGTGCTGTTGAAGCGGGCAATGATGTTCTGCTCATGCCCACGGATGCCCGTGCCTCCATCCAGGCCGTGGTGGATGCGGTCACGTCGGGGCGCTTGACCGAAGCGCGGCTCAATCAGTCGGTGCACAAGCTGCTGATGGCCAAGCATGAGTTCGGGTTGCATCGGGAGCGTTTCATTTCCGTGGATGGCATTCGCAGCCGGGTTGGCACGCAGGCGAATCTCGAGCCGGCACGCGCAGCCGCAGAGAAGTCGATCACACTGGTGCGTGACACGCTGTCGCTGGTGCCATTCCGCATGCCGCGCACGGCGCGGGTGGTGAGTATCACCGTGTCGTCGCGCGTGGATATTGCCGCCGGGCGCGGGCTCGACGCCGAGCTGCGCGCACAGTATCCCCAGTTGCTCTCGCTTACGCTCACGCCCGAGGTCGTGGCGGAGGCCACGGCCGGTGCGGCGGCTGGTGCAACAGGCGGGTATCGCGTGAGTCCCGATCCGACCATTCTGCCCGCCTCCGTGGAGAACGCGTTGACCATCGCGAAAGGCGCGGACCTGGTCATCGTGTCGAGCTACATCGGCGCTGCCACGAATACGGCGAATATGAAACCGACGGCCGGATTGCCGGAGTTGCTGAACGGACTCAGGGCCGCGAATACCCGAGTGGCGCTGGTGAGCTTCAACAACCCCTATCTGGCGCAGGGACTGCCGCTCACCGACGTGCATCTCATTGCGTGGAGCCCGTGGACCATGTCGCAGCGTGCGGCAGGGCGAGCGTTGCTTGGCAAGGCACCTATCACCGGACGGTTGCCCATCACGATCCCCGGCGTTGCCGCTTTCGGGCTGGGGCTGCAACGCTGATC
>CAZPJX010000276.1:0-1635 GCA_964586985.1 uncultured Gemmatimonas sp.
CCGGGGGCGGCGTCACCACCGGTGCGGATGCCGGGTTGGGGGCGTTCATGGTGGTGGCCTCCTGGGGAACGATGGACGTGGTCGTGGCGGTGTCTGCCGGGTCCGGCATGGTCATCTCCTGGGTGGGGGTGGCATCGGCGATGGCCGGCTCGATGCCGGCACGGGCGGAACATCTCCGGCGCCACGCACGGCGGCGGCGGGATCGACCGGCAGCGGGACGACGGAGATTTCGTAGGGCTCCCAGTCGACCGCCCGGTGCACGGTGCCGGCGAGGGGATCGGCGATGGGCTCGTAGCGGTGCACGCGGTATCCGACGCTGATGCTGCGCAGCGTGCCGTCGGCGATGCGCTGCCACAGCGGTTCGACATCGGCGGCCGAAGAGAACTGCAGCGTGGCGATGCCGCGGCCAGCCTCGAGGCGGGCGGCGATCACCCGTCCCACCACATCGCGGGCGTCGCCGCTGCGGTGGGTGTTGAGCACTGGGGCGCCACCAGCACGCAGGCCTTCCATGCGCACCGCGTTGGGCGACATGTCGAGTTCCTCGGTGATCAAGCCGAGGGGCGGGACGAAGTTGCGGGCACGGGCGCCGGTGGACCACACCACCTCGACGGTGCGCGCGGCGCGGTTGACCGTGGCGGGCGCCGCGATGGCCCGCGCCGCGGTGATCGAATGCCCAACGGTGGGAAGTCCATCGGCATGCGTCGTCGCCGGCGCGGGATCGCTCCCGCCCGGATCGATGGGTTCGGTCATGCGTCTTTCCCTGTGTGAATTGACTGCGGCTCCGCAGTCGCTGTCCGGCGCCTGCCGATCAGAACGCGAAGCTATCGGTTGGCTGACAATGGATCAGCAACTTCCGACGATTGATGGATGTCGGACGTGTCGGATCCGCTAGGTCGATGGGTTGCGCATTCCCGCTTCTGAAACCAGTATCGACCATCACAACGGATGAACCCCATGACCGATCGTTTGTTCATTGGCGTTCTGGGCAACCGAAACTCGGGCAAGTCCACGACTTGGAACACATTGTTTGGTACGGAGGTCCGGACGGGCCAATATCCGCGCCGGCTCGATGTAAACGGGCACGAATCCGTCGAGGTATTTCTGATCAGCGGGTCGCCCGAAGAGCGAAAACTCTACGCTGGCGATATTCTCAAGAGTCAGAACTGCCGTATCATTCTTTGTTCAATTCAGTACAGTGAAGATGTGCGCAGGACCTTGAATTATGCAGTTGGCGAAGGGTTTGACCTTTTCGTCCAGTGGCTGAACCCAGGATGCAATGACACTGGTGAGAACTACGACAGTCTGGGACTTGTGTCGTGGCTGCTGGCGCACGGTGCCACCATCTCGATGAGGAATGGAAAGACCCCGCCAGGTTCGAGGACAGAAGAAATTCGGCAATTCATCCAGGGTTGGGCGAAGGCACGTGGCCTAACCTTCCCCTCCGTTTAGGCTGCAGACATCAATGCATCTTCAGATGTTGCTCGATGCGTTGGCGCAGCGCAACGCGTTGATCGTTCATTTCTCGCACCGAGCGAACATGCGCGAAGGAGGGGTCTTTCCATCCGATCTCCAGGCTGCCATTGCGAATGCCGAGCGCTGGACCCTGTCCTGTTGCGTGGTGTGGCCCGGTCACAC
>CAZPJX010000277.1:0-1619 GCA_964586985.1 uncultured Gemmatimonas sp.
AGCGCAAGGCATCTCGTGCGTCACCATCTGGGAGTGCGGGGTGGCCCACCGCTTCCAGCTCCCCAACGAGTGTCTGCAGCCGGTCGTGATGCCCCACCAGCACCGCGCCGGCATCCCCAAGGATCAGCAGATCAACCTGCGCCGCGGTGCGCTGGCCATGCTGGAGACGGCCCAGGGTGCGCTCGAGGAACTCGAGCCGCAGCCCGCTGACTTCCCGCCTGAGCGCTTCGAGGATGCGCGTGGGCAGCACGACCGGCGGCTGCGGACCCTCCGCGTGCTGCAGTCCGAGTTGAGCGCCGAGCTGGACCTGATCCGCGACTGTTGGCATGACGAGGCTCCGGACGAATCATCCGACTGACGCACCCCGACGACTTCCCTGACCTCCCGCTGCCTCCACTACCAGACCGCCATGAGTACCGAAGAATTCCGCGACTTCCTGCGCAAGCGCATCCCCGAGCTGCTGAAGGAACACTTGGGAGAGGACAGCGAGATCGAGTTCGAGCTGAACATCCAGTCCTCCGACCACAAGCCGGTGGCGGTTCGCGACGGCTTCTTCGGACGCACGCACTGGGAGATCCGGCTGATGGCCGACGAGACGCCGTTCAACCAGGTGCTGGTCGAGCTGCCGGTCTGCCCGCATCCGCGTCTGTTCGGACTCGTGCCGCAGATGGCAAGCCGCCTCAACCCGATCGAGTGGCACATCTGCCCGCATGGTCCGGTCGAGTGGCACAAGACGCTGCACCTGTGCGTGCCTAAGTCCGAGCCCTGCGAGGAAATTGCAGAGAAGCTGGCGAAGCTGATCGACCGTCACCGCATCTCGCGGATGTACCGGGGGTGGCTCCGGTTCCGGGCGTGGCTGGCCAAGCGCCTGCTGCCCGCCGGCTACACCGTCACCTTGGAGAGACTCGATGGATGACGCGATCATCAGCCGCTACACGCGCGCCCAGGCGATCCGTGATGAGCTGATCCACCCGCTGCCCGAGAACATGACGCGGGAGGTCGGGTTCCTCGCACCCGTCCACCTGACGCAGAAGCTGCACGCAGCCCTGTTTGACTGGCCGGGGCGCGGCGAGCGCGACCGCGCCGGGGAGACAGCCATCGCCACCGACCGGATACTGCGCCTGCTGCTCGTCACCTTCCGCGCAGCCCGGGCCGACCGGGAGCGGTCCACGCTGATCGACTTCGACTGCGACCTGCCCACACACCCGGCTGCGAAGCTGGGGCCTGATCCGAAGCGTCTGCGGATCATGCTGCACGACGGCGACAACGGTGAGGCCCTGTTCACGCTGGGCTTTGCCGCCGACGAATGGTGAACCGGATGAGCCAGACCACGGCCGCCAGCATCAACCTCAAGGGCCAGACCTGCGTGGCGATTCCGCACGAGTCGCCCTACCACGTGCGGTTGCCGGCGTGCGACTACCTGCTGATCGTGCTGGGCGTGTCGAAGGCCCGCGAGGGCAAGCCGCTCGAGCACCCCCACCTGCTGCGCCGGAACGAGCGCACCTTCGAGTTCAAGCACTCGGCGGAGAGCGGGCGCAAGTGGTGGACCCGGATGAACGGCATCGAATACTGGTTCGCGATCCCGAAAGAGCGCATCGAGCTGGTGCTGGAAGCCGGCT
>CAZPJX010000278.1:0-1614 GCA_964586985.1 uncultured Gemmatimonas sp.
GCAGCCGCGAGGATAGGCACCGTCGTCTGGCTCATCAAGTCATTCCCGCGTTCACGCAGCACACCGTCCCTCGCGGGCGCGTTTATCTCCAAGGCATTGAACGATCTGTGGGCAGTTGCGCTCCGTGAGGGATTGAAGGCAATGGGTGGTAGCGACCTCCCAGCGACCATAGACGAGGCAAGGAAGCGTTGGCCGTGGGTGTTCGGGCCTTACAAACTCCGACACATGGGGGCCGCCTACTGGTAGGGACTCCGCGGCACGAATGGCCCCACCCGCATGCAGCGACATGACACCGAAGAACGCGCCTTTGGGAGGCAGATCGCGCGAGGGGCTGCTTGGAACATTAGCACTGCGCTCGAACAGCATTTCGAGAAGTGCCAGTCGATGATGACGGAAACTGCACGCCATCCCGTTGAGCGCTTTGACCACCCGAGTGCCTCTCACGGAGAGATGGAAAGCACGTGGTTGATGGGCGAGACCGTCGACTTGGCCAAGCGCTGGCGCGACAAGTCTTTCCCGCTGCCTTCGGGCATGCGGCAGGCGTTCCTCGCGGAATAGCCGAGACAACGAAAGAGCGAGCTACTGCGAGTGCGGCGCCAGCGAGAGGCGTACCTGCTACCGGACGCAGACGAATTGGCCGCGTGAGGCTACACCGCATCGACGGCAGCGAGGTCCTGGAGCCGCTGTAGCACCGCCGTTCGCACCTGCACGACGATGCTGGGTGGAAGCGGCAGGTTGGCGGCGATCAACTCCTCGGCCGTGTCGGCGTCGGCGAAGAACCGGCGACAGTGTTCCGCCACAAATTCGAGGACGTGTCGGGGGGCGGCGCGACACTCCTCCACCACGGTCGACCTTGAGGCCACCACCGCGATGATGTCTTCGAGGTCGTGACTCTCGAAGGGTGCATGCTGCCCACGGTCGCCGTACGCCGCCCACTTGAGCATGAGGAACGCCACGACGCTGACGTGCTGCACGACCACGGGGCGGCCGTGTCGCTCTCACGCCGGTCCACGCTGACGGCCGACTCCACCGCGTAGGTGTCGGGCACTCCGCCGGTGCCCCCCGCGTGGGCTCCAATCGGCACGAGATCGAACGGGCGTCCGCCAGCAGGCGCGATCCACCGATGCATGTGTAGGGGCGCATCCTGCTCTTGCGGCACCTGCGCTTCAGAGAAACCGCGGGCGCTCAACGCCTCGCGCAACGGACCGAGCTCGGCATACGAACTGGTCGCGATCACCGCGTCCACATCGTGGGTCGGGCGCACGCGTGGCAGCACGTCGTCGGTCTGCAGCAAGGGCGCCACCGCCCCACCGATGAACACCACGCGCTCGGTGAGCGGGCCGAGCTGCCACGCGATGCGCCGCAGACGGTCGAGCGCCGGCGTATTGCGCCCAGTGTAGCGGGGAGCCGTGGGGTGATCGGTCACACGACCGAGGATCGGCGTGGCGACTGCACGTTGAGCACACGCCGGATGTAGCGCCGCGCGATATCCCGCTCTCGAGCCCGCCCAATGCGCAGTGCGTCAACCGCTGTCAGTAGGGCATAAGTACCCGGTGCCCGTACCACGAGCCGACCAGCCTGCGGGAGCATGGGCGCCAACGCGCGGCCCTCCGC
>CAZPJX010000279.1:0-1598 GCA_964586985.1 uncultured Gemmatimonas sp.
GCGACCTGCTGCACCTCGACGCGGTACCGGCCAGCGGTTGCTGCATTCGACGCCGTGGCGGTTAACAGACTGCGTCCGCTCGAGGCACTGTTGGGCACCGTGGCCGTATACCCACCAAACCCCGTCCTTCGCACGGCCAGTGCCGCCGAGTTCAGGTCCTGGATGAGCGATTGCAGTTTTTTCCAAGCATCCTGCTGCTTGGTCTGCAGCGAGATCCGGGTAGTGAGGGGCGTGACGTTGCGGGCCTCCATGGCCGATATCGTCGCGTCGACGAGATCGTTCCATTGAACGCCGCTGCTGAGTCCGCTGAAGTTGTTGATCGATGTCGTCATGGCTGCATCGCCCTGTCTGCCTAAGGCCATACCCCGGGGCCGGCAGTTACGCCGACCCCGGGGTCACATCACACGGTGGGAACGTCAGGGTTAGCGGAGGAGATTCAGGACGCTCTGCGAGCCCTGATTCGCCTGGGACAGCATCGCCTGCGCCGCCTGCGTGAGGATGTTGTTCTTCGTGAAGTTGGCCATTTCCTCCGCCATATCGACGTCGCGGATGGTGGATTCAGCAGCCTTGACGTTCACGATGGCCGACTTGAGGTTCTGCACCGTGTAGTCGAGACGGTTCTGGCCGGCACCGATGTTCGCCAGTACCGAGTTGATCGACGCCAGATTCGTGTCCGCACCTACCGAGGTGGTGGGCGCAGAGCCCGGAGCCGTGTAGGCGGCGTTCACCGCGAAGGTGCCGCTATCTTCATCGACCGCGAAGCTGTGCGACGCAAAGACGTTCGTACCCTGGAACTTGGCCGCTCCCACAATGCGACCGATTTCCGTGTTCAACGTGGCCACTTCCGCAGTCAGGGTCGCCGAGACCGATGCGTTCTGACCCGATGCCGCCTGCACCAGCAGTTCCTTCTGACGCTCGATGATGCGCTCGATCGTCGACGCGGCACCTTCGGCGATCTGCAACAGGGCATTGCCCTGCTCGGCGTTGTTCGACGCGGCCTGCAGGCCACGGTGCTGGGCACGCAGCTTGTTCGCGATGGCAAGACCCGCCGCATCGTCAGCCGCACGGCTGATCCGCAGACCCGAGCTCAGCTTTCGCATGCTGCTCTCGGTGGCCATGTTGTTGACGAACGCGTTACGTGAAGCGGTGAGTGCGCCGACGTTGGTGTTGATACGCATGTGACTTATCCTCCGTGATGGTATCGCTGAGGCATCCGTGCCTCGTCCGGATCCGACTCTCGAATCGCGGTCAGATCACAGTGTCGTCTGCCCCCCGGCGAACTTGAGGCCGGCCAGAAAGTTCTCGGGCATTCTGGCCCGGACCGTCACGCCGGGAACACGAGGGGATCCGTGCCATTTCGCGTCGGGCGATCGTCATCACCGCAATGGCCCCGTCGCCCGTTTCCCTTCCGGAATTGCTCGCCGCCGGCGAAGCAGACCTCGCTGCTGGCCGCTACCTCGCCGCCGCGGAGGGGCTCGAACCAGCTGCCGCTCTGGCGCCGGATCATGTGCCGCTGACGCGACTGGCTGCCACGGCCTGGCAGCTGGCCGGGCAGCGCAGTCGTGCGCGTGCGGTGCTCACGAAGCTGACCGATCGGG
>CAZPJX010000280.1:0-1548 GCA_964586985.1 uncultured Gemmatimonas sp.
CCCCATCATGTGATTGCGGGACCCAGTGGCACCCGTGGAAGTCCTTCTATCACTCTGGCCGGTGGGCCGACTTTTGAGGAGCATGCGCCTTCGAAAGCTACTCCACTCGCTCGCGACTGCGTCCGCGCTGGCCAGTGCCTGCGGCGGCAGCACGATGTCGGACGCTCCCGGCGACTCGGGAACGCAAGGCGATTCGGCCACGGGTGGCGACGGGGCCGGTCCCCCGGACGCCACTCCCGATGTCCCCGTGGAGACCGACGCTGGTGCGGAGGACTCTCCGATCGGAGAAGCAGCGTGGTGCGACTGCCCGCCGAACCTCCCCAAAGCAGGAGCATCCTGCTGTGCGCCTTCCGGTTCGTCCCACTGCTGGTACACGGTGTGCCCCGCGGGTGAGTTCTGGGAGGCAACTTGCACCGCCGGCGCTTGGTCTACCCACCTGAACGGTTTCGACTACCAGTGCCCAGACGCCGGAAAGTAGCGAGCGATCGCAACGGGACCCGCTTGGTCGCTCCTCGCGGTTCGTTCGGGCGCCCTCGCCGCAGGAGCAGGCGCCACGTCCTTCGAGGTGCCGCCGTCGAAGCGCCCAGCCCGTGGTTCGCCATCGCGGCCGGCCTGCTCGTGTACTCGATCGCCGTGCTGCGCGGCGCGTGGGTGCAGGGCTTCACGAACCCGCTCTGGACACTCCTGCTGATGCCCGGCCTGCGGCTCGGGCTGTCGGCATACTGGGCACAGCTCTCGCTCGGGCTCGTCACCACGAGGCGACTCAATCGAGGCAGCGTGTGAAGTCGATCGCTGCGAGCGCCGCGGTGCCTGCACGTGTCATGCCCGCGCTCCTGCTCCTCGCCGCCGAGGGCGCCAGCGTCGCCTTCTTCCTGCGCGCGCTGCGGGGCGCTCGATGGTTGCCAGGGTTCGTGGCGAGGAACGAGCTTCCCCCACACGGTCGCGACCACCTCATCTCGTGGCTGGTGGTGGGCGCAGCAGTCCCATGTCTGGTGCTGTTCGCCGCGGTGGCCGTTGCCTGGCGCACTGGCGGACGCGCTGCTGCCGCCGAACGCACCGAGCAGGCCGCGACCGCGGCTCGCGTCCTCGCAGTTTCACTGGTCCTGTGGGCCGTACCACCCATGCTCTCGGTCCAGGCGTGGACCGGGCGCGACCTCTCGTTCTTGCTGAGCGCAGCCGTGCTCGTGCTGGCGCTCGAGCGCACGCTGCGCGTGACGCTGCGCGAGGCGCGGCGACTCGACGCGCTCGGCGCGTTCCGAGCGTGGCTCTCGCGCGTTCAGACCGCCGGGAGGCTCCGCTCGTGGGCGCCTCACGGGGTGGTGGCCCTCCTGGTCAGCAGCTTCATCGGCTACATGGGCTACTACACGAGGCTCCAACACCTGCGCCGCCAGACCTCCGGCTTCGACCTCGGGTACTACGCGACCTTCTTCTGGAACACGCTTCACGGGCGCCCGTTCTACTGCCCGATCACGCACCCGCGCGACGGCTCCTATCTCTCGATCCACACCGAGCCAGCGGTCTACTTGCTGGCTCCGCTCTACGCGCTCC
>CAZPJX010000281.1:0-1536 GCA_964586985.1 uncultured Gemmatimonas sp.
AACACTGCAAAAAGAGTGGCTGCGGAGCGTGGACACGGAAGCGCACCACGCGCGCTGGACAAGTGAGCCGTGCGAGGTGAAGCCGGACCAGCGCATTGGGCAACTTTGGGACGTCCAGAAGCAGCTGACGACCGCGGCCATCGGACGGCAGGACGCCGCCGGATTCGCCGAGAAGATCCTGACCGAGCACCGAGCGGCGGATCCGGGGGAATGGGGCAGAATCACACTGGTGGTGTGCAACACGGTGGAGAGGGCAAAGCAGACGTTCGCGGCTCTGCGCGCGACCGGCTGCAGCGAGGACCTGCGACTGATGCACAGCCGGTTCCGCCCGGCGGAGCGGGAGATGTGGAGGGATCAGTTTCTTTCCAGGTCGGCGTGCGCTCCGGGGGCGAACAGGATTATCGTCTCCACGCAGGTGGTAGAGGCAGGGGTGGACATCTCGGCGCAGACGCTGGTCAGCGAACTGGCACCTTGGCCGAGCCTCGTGCAGAGATTCGGACGCTGCGCCCGTTACGGAGGGGCGGGCCGCATCACCGTGGCGGACCGAGGACGAGAGGAAGGCGCGACTGCACCTTATGCGACGGCGGAACTTGAGAGTGCATGGGAAGCCGTGGTCGGCCAGAAGGACGCCGGGATCGGGCGCCTGGAGGATTTCGAGGCGGGGCTGACGGCAGAAGGTCGGACGAGACTGTACCCGTACGCGCCGAAGCACCTTCTGATGCGAAGCGAATTCGAGGAACTGTTCGATACTACGCCGGACCTGACGGGGGGGGACCTGGACGTGAGCCGTTTCATCCGCAGCGGCGATGAACGGGACGTTCAGGTGTTCTGGCTGGGACTGGGGGAAAAGCAGGAACCGCATAAAGGAAGGCGGCCGCAGCGCCGGGAGCTATGCGCGGTACCCTTCCTGGTGGCACGAGACTGGTTGTGCGGGGAGGAGACGCAAAGCAACCGCAAGCCGAGGCTAAAGAAAGGAATGCGCGCCTGGGTCTGGGACTGGCTGGACGGGGAGTGGACGCCAGCGGAGCGATCCACCCTGACGCCGGGCCGGGTGGTCTGCGTGGCCGCGGAGTGCGGCGGCTATGTGAGTGAGTCCGGATTCGAGCCGGGTTCCTCAGCGAAGGTTCCGACGGTGGAGGCTCCACCCCTGTCGAGAGAGACGCAGGCGGTGGAGGAGACCGACGATCAGCAGGACGGGGAAAGCCTGAGCATCCACGCGTGGAAGACTATCGGGACCCACGGGAACGAAGTGGCCACGGCGGCAGGCGCGCTCGCCGAAGAGATCGGGCTGGACGGAGAATTGCGGAGCCGCCTGGAACTGGCGGGGCGCTGGCACGATGTTGGGAAGGCGCACCCGGCTTTTCAGGGGGCGATCCGAGGTGAGGGCCGACCGCAACGACAGGACCTGGCAAAGGCACCGGACGAGGCGTGGCTCAGGCCGCCGGGCACGTACCGCTTCGCGGACAACGGGGAGTCGCGTCCGGCCTTCCGGCACGAATTGGCCAGCGCGCTGGCGCTGTTCGCGGCCGTCGAGAG
>CAZPJX010000282.1:0-1535 GCA_964586985.1 uncultured Gemmatimonas sp.
AGCGGCCCGGCAGGAATTTCGGTCTGACTCCCGGACTGGAAGATCTGCTGGAGGTTCTCTGGTCCCCGGCGGCTGTGTTCGAGCGCGCCCGCAATAGCAACGGGTGGAAGTATCTGGGGGTGCTGATCGTGCTGTGCACCATCGTTGCCGTCGCGACGATCGGGCTGTTACAGCCATACCTGGAGGCCACTGCCGATCTGCAGGTCACCCTGCAGACGCGGGCCGGCGTAACGATATCCGAGCAGACGGTGGCGATTATGCGTACCACGACACGCTACGTCTACATGGCTGGCCCCCTATTCCTCCTCCCCATTGGCGCGCTGCTCGGTGCGGTGTTTGTCGTGCTGGCGGGAAAGACCCTGAATGCGCCGCTCCAGTTCGGCCAGGCGTTTCGTATTCTTGCCATCTCGTCAGCCCCAAGGCTGTTTGGGTATATCGCGTCGCCCGCCATGGCCGCGGGACTCGATGCCTCGAACGCGCGCTCGATGGCCGACCTGACGCTGGGAGCGGCCCGCTTCACTGATCCCTACAAGATTTCTCCTGTTTTGCAGGCCTTCCTGACCACAATGGACGTGTTCGCCCTCTGGCAGTATGTCCTGATTGCGATTGGCGTGAGTGTGGTAGCCAGAGTGGAACGGTCCACAGGCGCCATGGTCTCGTTGATGTCCTGGGGATTGGGGGCGGCGCTGACGCTGGTTCCTGGAATGATCATGTCATGACATCGATTCCAGGGCCGCTGGCGTCCTGACGGTCGGGACGCGATTCTTGGGGGCGACGACGGATGGTTCCGTGGTCGCCCCGTCTTTTCCCCATCCGCCCCGCCGCATGCCTCTCGACGCCAAGCGTCTTCTGCTCGCCGGACTCGCGATCGCCGCACTGTATCACATCGTGACCCTGATCCAGGCCATTCGCGCTTCGCGGGTGGATGTGCGGCCCACCCCGACGGGTCTCGGAATCGGCGTCGTCACCGATTTTCTGGATACTTTGGGCATCGGGTCGTTCGCGACCACCACGGCCCTGTTCCGGGTGACAAAGACGGTGAAGGACGAGATGATCCCTGGGACGCTCAACGCGGCGCACACCCTGGCGACGCTTTCGCAGGCCTTCATCTACACCCAGCTCGTGGAGGTCGATCCGGTCACGTTGATTGGGATGATCCTCGCGGCCGTGATCGGGGCGTGGCTTGGGGCCGGGATCGTGTCCCGCTGGCCCACGCAGCGCATTCAGTTCGGCATGGGGCTGTGTCTCGCGGCGGCTGCGGCGCTGACGGCCGCCCAGGCCCTCGATGTGCTGCCTGGCGGTGGGACGGAGACGGGTGTGGCGGGCGGGCGTCTCCTCATCGCATTGGCCGGAAATTTTGTGCTCGGTGCGCTGATGACCATTGGGATTGGTCTGTATGGGCCCTGCATGGTGCTCGTATCGATGTTGGGCATGAACCCCGCTGCGGCATTCCCGGTCATGATGGGCTCGTGCGCCTTCCTGATGCCGATGGCCACTACACGCTTCCTGCGGCTCGGCAAGGTGGACCTCAAGGC
>CAZPJX010000283.1:0-1522 GCA_964586985.1 uncultured Gemmatimonas sp.
GCGTACCTTCTCGAGCACCAACCATGGTGCGCCAACTCGCGTTGCAATATCCGACACCCACTGCGCGCTTTCGCTGTCGGGGCCGATCAGAACTGGAGTATGGACGTGCTCCGCGATCCAGGCAGCGACCGCGCCTGCGGCGTGAACCACAGTTGCCGGAATGGAGTAGACATCCGACAACGAGGCGTATCGGTGGAGGTGAGGATCTACCGTCACCAGCCAGTTGAACGAGCGGGACACCACCTTCGCAAACGTACGGGAACTTACGGCTTCACCCGGGGCAAATTGCGTGTCCTGCCTGAGGTACGCCAGGTATGGTGCGACCAAGCCGACCGATGCCGCCCCTGCATCTCGAAGTGCGTCAGCAAGAAATAGCAGTCCAGGGGTCTTCTGATCGGGTCGATCCAGCGATGCGACAACCGCGGCCGCATGGCCAGCGCACGTGCCGTTGACGCGCACATACATCTCGCCATCGGGGAACCGGCGAGTTTCGACGCTCAACATCGGGCACGCCAGGATGTTCGCCATCCCTTGGGCAACAGCGTCGTTGCCGGGCCAAGGAACAATCACACTCACACTTGCTCTCCAAGGATTGTGAAGACGTTTTCGTACTCAGCGTACTGCAACGCGTATTCAAGTTCGCCCCTGGACTCGGCGTGCACCGTGATCAGCGGCTGGCCCCTCTCAACTGTATCGCCCGACCGGACGTGTAATGCGACCCCCGCGGTCTTGCTGCGTGGAGCGCCGGCGAGTTTGGCAATGCGCGCGAGGCGGCGGTTGTCCATGGCAGCAACCAATCCGCCGCTTACGGAGTCAATCGTACGCGTAAACGGAGCCCTTCCCGGCTCCCGGAGCCCGCCCTGTGCTTTGCAGATTGCGACAAACTTGTCCAGGGCGCGCCCCTCGGTGACTGTTGCTCGTGCGATACGCACACCATCGCCATCCTGTGCCTTTCCGGCCATTTCCAGCACCACGCCCGCCAGAAGCACAGCGCGGTCGAACAGGTCTGCTGGCGCAGCGTTTTCACCGCGCAGGACAGCCAGCACGTCGTGCGCTTCCAATGCAGGCCCGATGCCGCGCCCCACAGGCTGGGTTCCGTCGGTGATGACCGAGCGCGTAGTCAATCCGCACGTGGAAGCAACGGAGTCAATTGCTCGAATCAGGCGCTGGGCCGCATCCGTAGAGCGAACTTTTGCCGTAGGCCCAACCGGCAAGTCCAGAACGACGTGCGTGGAACCGGCGGCGATCTTCTTTGAGAGGACCGACGCGACAAGCTGGCCCTCACTGTCAACGTCCAGGGCGCGCTCTACGCGGATCAGGACGTCATCAGCGGGGCTGAGCGCGACCGACCCACCCCACACGATGCAGCCGCCCTCGGCGTCGACGACCCGTCGAATCTGCTCCAGAGTCAAGTCCACCGGCGCCAGTGTCTCCATCGTGTCCGCAGTGCCTGCCGGCGAAGTAATGGCCCGCGACGATGTCTTGGGCATGCACAAGTCGTTTGCTGCAGCGATGGCCACAA
>CAZPJX010000284.1:0-1512 GCA_964586985.1 uncultured Gemmatimonas sp.
CGGCGCCTTCGTGCTGACCCGTCGGGCCAGGAAGGTGCCGTAATCCATGTTCTGGAAATCGACATTCATGCCGATCAGCCGAAGTCGGTACGCCAGTACCTCGCCATGAAACCCCACCGAGGGCACGTCCTTGGAGGTGATGACGATGATTGTCTCGCCGCGATAGCCGGCCTCAGCCAGTAGCGCCCGCGCCCGAACCAGATCGGGCTTCCGATAGGGCTCGGAGCCGGCCTCGGTGGCGCCCGCCAGCCCGCATACGGTGAATGAGAAGCAGGACGACCAGTTTTCGTCGCCGAACGACGTGGTCATGAAGTCGCCCTGGTCCACCGCCAGCGCCACCGCTTGGCGCGCCTTGGGATTGTCGAAGGGGGGATACATATGATTGGGCCGTACGAACCAGAGCGATGAGAACACGTTCAGCGGGCCGATGATTGCGTTTGGATCTCGTCGGATGAGTGGGATCAAGTCGCTCGGCAACTGGTCGATGAAGTCGATCTCGCCCTTGTACAACGCTGACGCGCGCGTGGACGGATCGGGGAGGAATTTCAGTTCGACCCGATCGACCTTGACCACCTTGCCACCCGCCGTACCGCTCGGGGGTTCAGCGCGCGGCACATAGTCCGCGTTGCGCTCCCACACCGCGCGGTCACCGATCCGCCACTGGTCGTGGATGAAGCGGAAGGGTCCAGAGCCGATCGAGGTCTTTATCGGCAGCGTGGGCGCAGCGGCTGCATCCTCCTCGCGATAGATCACCGGGATATTGGCCGCTGCCGGCACCAGTGCGCGCTCCACAAACGGGAACGGCGTCTTCAGCTTGAGCGTCACGATATCTACACCCTCGGCCTCAAAGGCCGCAAGTGCCATGCTCAGCCTGCCGCCCATAGGGTCACGTACCATCCAACGCCGGATCGAGGCCACAACATCCGCACCGGTCACCTTGCGACCGTCATGGAAGCGCAATCCCGGACGCAGGGTGAACCGATAAACCATGCCATCGGGTGACACCTCGGTGCTGCCCACCATCTGCGGACGCACTTCTAGCTGCTCGTCCAGCGCGAACAGCGTGTCGTACACCATCAACCCATGCTCCAGCACAGTGGTGCCGGGGGTGATCTGTGGATCGAGCGTGGCTAGGTCACCAGCCGGGGCGTAGCGCACCGTATTCGACGGCGCCTGAGCGTGTCCGGCGGTGACGTTCACCGCAAACACAAACCCGAAGAGAAGTGCGGCGCGAGCGGCGATGGTCATGCGATGCGCTCCGGTCATGACATGCATTCGGGAGTATTGTCAGGCGGAATGCGCCGCGTCCAATGCGTTTGCTAGATCAATCCATAGGAAAATCCTATAGGGCCGCTGAACCCACCATCTGCGCCACGCCGGGTTCCGCAACTAGCTCTGCGTCACACAGTCCGACGAAATCGCGGAGCGGGTCTGACAACACGGTGTCGAGCCGCCGGGCTAGGCCGAACTCTAATGTAAGCGGGGGGTTGAACGGCAGGGCGACACCACCGA
>CAZPJX010000285.1:0-1502 GCA_964586985.1 uncultured Gemmatimonas sp.
AGGCGGCGAGCAGCATCTTGTTGGCCGCCGCCGAGAGCAGCAGCGGGAAGTCGCTAGTGGTCTGGAAGGCACGCTCGGCCAGCTTGGCGGTGTCACGGGGAATGTTGCGTTCGCCGCGCGCGCGCATGAGCTCGGCGACCATCTCGGAGGGGCGCCAGCCCAGGAACTCGGCATGACGACCGCTGGCACCACCGGATGCCTGGTATCCGGGCATGGCGCGCACAGCCAGCGCCTCGGCCATAGCGTCGCGGATCACCTCGGGGTCCTGCGACGCCGGACCGGCGGCAGGGTTGGCCGGCAGCGTCGGGGGCGCAGCCCGACCCCGCTGGGCGAAGGCATCCCACAGCCGGCCGCGGAGCACGTCGGCGGACATCCGCTCGCGGATCGCAGCCTGACGTTGCGCGTCGATCTGGTCATCGAGCACCAGGCCACGCGCGGCGGCGAGCACGGGATCGTAGCTGGCGATCCGCTCGGTCGCCGCACGATCAGCCTCGGCGCGGATGGCATCGAGGTCGGGCGCCGCGGGCGGCGTCACGGCCGTGACCGACGAGGCAACGGGTGCGGCCACAGGGATGGTGGTCATGGTCGGGTTGGCCTCCTGGCCCGTGGTTGTGGTGGTCGCGGTGGTGTCTGCCGGGTCCGGCATGGTGTTCTCCTGGGTGGGGATGGGGGTGGGATCGCTGATCGCCGGCTCGACGGCCGGCACGGGCGGGGCGTCGCTGGCACCGCGCACCGCAGCGGCTGGATCGACCGGCAGTGGGACCACGGAGATCTCGTAGGGCTCCCAGTCCACGGCACGGTGGACGGTGCCGACCAAGACATCCGCGACTTGTTCGTAGCGATGCACGCGGTAGCCAACGCTGACGCTACGCAGCGTGCCGTCAGCGATGCGCTGCCACAGCGGCTCTACGTCGGTGGCGGAGGAGAACTGCAGAGTGGCAATGCCGCGTCCGGCCTCGAGCCGGGCAGCGATCACCCGGCCGACCACGTCTCGGGCATCGCCACTGCGATGGGTATTGAGCACCGGGGCGCCACCGCCACTCAAACCCTCCATGCGCACCGCGTTTGGCGACATGTCGAGTTCCTCGGTGATCAGGCCGAGGGGTGGCACATAGTTGCGCGCCCGCGCGCCAGTGGACCACACCACCTCAACGGTGCGCGCGGCACGATCAACGGTGGCCGGTACTGCCACAGCGCGGGCGGCGGTGATTGACGTCCCATCGGTGGGAAGCCGGTCGGCATGCGTCGTCGCCGGCGCGGGATCGCTCCCGCCCGAATCGCTTGGCTTAGTCATGCGCTTTGCCTCGGAGATATGGAGCCGGAGTCTCGATGCCCAACGCCGGGCGCATCAATGGCTGGGCCAAATGTCTGGTTACGAAGAGTAACCAAGGATACCTACGTTACGAAAATAGAGATTCTGCGCCGTTGCGCGCAGGGCGTTCTCCCGACTAGGCTCAGGACCCAATAAATCTGTTGCTGCGGCTCGTTTGAGTGTGATTCTG